>JANMQX010000148.1:0-6363 GCA_031370745.1 Ilumatobacteraceae bacterium | reverse complement strand
GCTCTAGACCGTGAGAATTCCGGCGCCGGTAAGCGACACACGCGTGCCGATCCATTCACCGTCGCACATTGCCGTGGCAAGCCCGGTTTCCGTCGACAGCCCCCAAGCTCGTCGGCCGTCGGCGAGCAGGCAGGCCGCGATCGCAGTTTCGGGCTCGCCATTGCGAGAGTGCATCACGGTGTAGGCCTCGATCGTGGCGGGTCCCTCGGCATCGACCGGGGTGGCGAACTCGCGTTGCGGCAACGCGTCGATCTCGGATTGCGGGCGGTCGTGTCTGAACCCATGGGTGGACGGCTCGGTCGAGTAGACGCCGAACGAGTGCTTCGTCACGTATCCGCCGTTCGCCCACACCAGACCGCGCTGGCCGGGTTCGGCGCGTAGGTCGGCGACCATTGTTGCTATGGCGTGCATCACGTAGTTGTTCCATGGGCCGCCTGCGAACGACAGCCCACCGGTGCGTGTCAACTGGCCGTCGAGCGATAGGCCGAGGCTCTGCGCGCCGAGTTGCACCGCCGAAGGGAAGCAGGAGTACAGGTCGATCAGCGCTATGTCGTCGATCGAGCAGCCGGCCAGTTCCAAGACGCTGCGCCCGCCGAGCTCGACGGCTGGGGTCTCGGCAAATGACCAGCGGTTGCTGACGAATTGGTGCTCGTTGCAGTCCGTTCCGGCGTGGACGAACACCCATCTGTCCCGCGCCACACCCAGCGACTCAGCCTTCTCGGCCGAACACATGATCACCGCCGCGGCCATGTCGACATCGTTGTTCGAGTTCATGTACTTCGTGTACGGAAGACCGACCATCCGGTTTGCCGGTGTTGGCGTGCGGACCTCCTCCGCCGTGCGAGCTTGACGTGACCACGCGTACGGATTGTCGGCGGCGACGCTGCTGAAGCGCGACCACAGGTCACTGATCTTGCGTAGATGTTGCTCGGGCGTCAGCCCGCTCCGCGCGCGGATCGCGCTCTCGAAGATCGGGTAGATCTGCACCGGCATCATCACACCGCGTTCGAGCTCCAGTGGATGGTTGAGAACGAAGTCTTCACCGATCAGGCGGGGTGTCTGCCCGTCTGGCGCGCTCGGCCAGTGCAGCGGATGTTCCGACGCGCGGGCGCGTCCGCGAGTACGTCGTGCTTCGCCACCGGCGAGGATGGCGAGATCGAGCGTGCCGGCCTGAATCTCGGCAGAAGTTGTGTTGACGAGGCTCTGCGGGCTCTGTCCGCCCATGGTCGTGTACACGGTTTCGCGCGGCGACAGACCGAGCTGCTGGGCGATCAGGAAGGCTGGGTCGCCGTATTTCCATGTCAGCAGATTGACGACCCGTATCGATTGCGGATTGGGGATGGAACGAAGGCCGGCATCCACGGTTGCGTCGCCAATCGCCGAGCACATCAGCAGGCTCGGGTCCAATGCTTCGTCGAGATCGTCGGTGTGCTGCAGGGTTTGGCCGACACCGATGATCACAGGTGCGTGCGGATCGAGTGCCATTGCGGTCCACAGTAAGCAAAGTTCACCGCGCCTGCGGCACTTCGTAGACTCAGCGGATGCCGCGAATCGCCATCGGCTCCGATCATGCCGGGTACGAACTGAAGCAGCACTTCATCAGCGTGCTCACCGCGCAGTCACATGAGGTGACCGATCTCGGCACCTACAGCACGGAACCCTGCGACTATCCGCAGTTCTGTGCGGCGGTCGGTCGTGCCGTGCGCAACAACGAGGCCGACACGGGAATCGTCCTCGGCGGAAGCGGGCAGGGCGAGCAGATAGCCGCCAACAAGGTTCATGGGGTGCGCGCCGCGCTGTGCAACGACCTCTTCACGGCGCGCCTTGCGCGTGCTCACAACAATGCCAACGTGTTGAGCATTGGTGCCAGGGTCGTCGGGTTAGGTCTTGCTGAAGAGATCCTGGCGACGTTTCTGGCGACGGAGTTCGAGGGCGGCCGTCACGCCCGCCGCGTCGAACAGGTGAGGAACATCGAAGCCGAAGAATCACGAATGGAGCATTGAACAATGCCATTCCCATCCGACTCCCAACCCGACACCGAGTTGTTCGACCTCATCGATGCCGAAACCAAACGTCAGGTCACCGGGCTGCAGCTGATCGCCAGCGAGAACTTCACGTCGCCGGCCGTCATGCGCGCCGTCGGGTCGGTCCTGACCAACAAGTATGCCGAGGGCTATCCGGGCAAGCGCTACTACGGCGGCAACGCCGTCATCGACGATGTCGAAGCGCTTGCGATCGATCGGGTCAAGATGCTGTTCGGCGCCGAACACGCCAACGTGCAGCCGCACAGTGGAGCGAATGCCAACATGTGCGCTTATCAAGCCGTGCTCGATTTCGGTGACACGGTGCTGGGGTTGAGCCTCGACCATGGCGGTCACTTGACGCACGGTTCTCCGGTCAATGCCAGCGGCAAGCTGTATCACTTCGTGCCGTACAAGGTCACGCCCGGCGACGAGCGCATCGACATGGACCAGGTCCGCGACCTGGCTCTCGAACATCGGCCGAAGATGATTGTCGCCGGCACCACCAGCTATCCGCGACGACTCGATCCCGAACCGTTCAAAGCCATCGCCGACGAGGTCGGTGCATTGTTCTTGTTCGACGCTGCGCATCTTGCCGGGCTGATTGCCGGGGGAGCCCATCCCAATCCTGTGCCATATGCCGACATCGTCACGTTCACGACGCACAAGACACTTCGTGGTCCCCGCGGAGGTTGCATCCTGTCGACGGCACAGCACGCCGCAGCGATCGACAAGGCCGTTTTCCCAGGCTGGCAAGGTGGTCCGCTCGAGCATGTGATCGCCGGGAAGGCCGTCGCCTTCCACGAGGCGCTGCAACCAAGCTTCACCGAGTACGCCAAACAGATCGTGCTCAATGCCAGCGCCCTGGCGGGCGCGCTCGCGACGGAAGGGTTCCGCCTGGTCAGCGGCGGCACCGACAGTCACTTGATGGTGGTCGACCTGCGGCCGTTCGACCTCGAACTCACTGGCAAACAAGCCCAAGCGGTGCTCGATCAAGCAGGGATCACCTTGAACAAGAACACGATCCCCGACGACCCGCGCAGTCCGTTCGTGACCAGCGGTGTCCGCATCGGTACGCCTTCGGTGACGACGCAGGGAATGAAGGAGCCCGAGATGGCGACGATCGCAGCAATGATCGCCCGTGTCCTGCGCCATCGCACCGATCAGGACACCGTGAGCGCAGTTCGGTCCGAGGTAGCGGCGCTCTGCGCGAAGTTTCCCGCATACAGCTGATCGCTAGAGTCGCCACGCTCATGCCGTCGACGACGTCCTACCTACTGATCGGCTTGGTGGCCGCCGCGGCCACGTTCGTGTGCACACCCATCGTCGCCGTCATCGCTCGCAGGTTCGGTTGGGTGGCCCAGCCCGACGAGCGCCGTATCCACGCGGTGGCCACGCCCGATGTCGGGGGCATCGCAATGTTCATCGGTCTTGGGGCGGCGATGGCAGCTGCGCGCCTGAACGACCACTTCGACACGATCTTTGCGCGCAACGACGAGCCGCGCGGGGTCGTCCTCGCAGCCTCTCTGATGTTCATGGTTGGTCTGGTCGACGACATCCGCGAGATCTCTGCACCGGCCAAGGTCGTCGGCACGATTGCCGTCGCAGGGGTGCTGACCTACTACGGCGTGACGATGTTCTACTTCCGCGTTCCGTTCGTGGAAGTCTTCACCGTCAGCGACGATTGGGTGTTGCTGATCACGGTCGTGTGGCTGCTCGGTATGACTCAGGCGATCAACCTGATCGACGGTCTCGACGGTCTCGCCGCCGGCATCGTGGCCATCGGTGCACTGGCGTTCTTCATTTACAGCTTGCGGTTGGCCGACCCGACGGTGCGCTTGCTGTCGTCACCAAGCATCGGTCCGTTGATCGCGATCATCACTGTTGGGATATGCGTGGGGTTTCTGCCGCACAACTTCAATCCGGCGAGGATCTTCATGGGCGATGGGGGAGCATTGCTGCTGGGTCTGCTGCTGGCAGTCAGCACCAGCGTCGTCGGCGGTCGCGCCGACCCGAACTTGCAGGGTTACGCCGGGCAGACCTACTTCTTCCTCGCTCCGTTGTTCATACCGCTGTTCATCCTCGGCGTGCCGATCCTCGACACCCTGTTCGCAATCGTGCGCCGCGCCACCCGCCGCCAGGGTGTTGCCACCGCCGACATGCGCCATCTGCACCATCGCTTGATCGAGATGGGCCACGGCCAGCGCCGCAGCGTGGTCATCCTGTGGTCGTGGACCGCGCTGTTGTCGGCCTTCGTGCTCTACCCGGTGCTGACGCAGAGCTTCGTGTCGTACGTGCCCATCGGGGCGGCGATGCTTGGGCTGCTGTTGTACACCCTGTTCCATCCCCAGATCCGACGCAACCGCACCATGTGACCTCATGGCTGATGGGTTTGGATGGGTGATGGGTTGGGTTTGGAGACTCGATCGCTGTCGGATAGATTGTGTATTCGTTCACAAGCTCTTCACACCGCAGTGAAAGGCACGCCAACCCAGCGCCACATACGGCATCGAGGTCTACCGTTGAAGCCGCTTTCCCGAAAAGACACCAGGTTGAGCCCCGGTACCGGCGACAAGGTCGGCAAGGGCATCGATGTCGCCCTGGTGACCCTCGCGTTTCTGGGAATCGGGTATCTTCTCGATCGCTGGCTGGGAACCAAACCACTGTTCACGGTCGGTTTGGTGGTGCTCGGCCTGATCGGTGAATTCCTAAGGTTTTGGTATGACTACGATGCCCGGATGAAGGTGCTCGAGGCGCAACGGGCCGCGAGCGTCCGGGCACCATCGTCACAGGGAGATCGTCCATGAACGACATCGCATTCTCGATGACCGCGCCACTGCCTGGCCCCGCGCCGGAAGTCACAGTGTCCAACGACATGATCAAGCGTGGGCTCGTGGTGGCACCTCTACTGATCGGTGTCTGCGCGCTGATCTGGGGCCTCGACGGCGCCTGGTCGAGCGCCTATGCAATTGCCATCGTGTTGGTCAACTTCGCTTTCGCTGCCGGGATCGTCGCGGTCACGGCCAAGATCAGCCTGCGCTTGATGATGGCATCAGTGTTGTTCGGTTACCTTGTTCGCCTGGCGCTGATATTCCTAGCCGTCTACTTGGTGAAAGACGCCGGGTGGATTTCGTTTCCGGCCCTCGGAGCGACCATCATCTTCACTCACCTGGGCCTCTTGGTGTGGGAACTGAAGTACGTGGCGATTTCTCTCGCCTATCCCGCCCTCAAACCCAAGCCCTCTGAACTCAGCAACTCAGCCGGCCCATCTAGCAACGCCATCTAACACGCAGGGAGTAGCTCGGAATGCTCGCACTGGAGTTTCCGCCGATCAACGAGTTGATCCGCTGGAAGGACATCTTCTCGAATTTCAACAAGGTCGGTCTGATCGCTGTCATCGCAGCCGTCATCGGGATCGTCGTGTTCTTGATGGCCGCCAACAAAGACCCGTTGAAGGCGCCGACCGGCGTGCGAAACCTCGCTGAAACAAGCGTCACGTTCATCGAGAACGACATCGTCATGCAGACCATGGGCAAAGACGGGCTGCCGTGGACTCCATTCCTCTTGTCGTTGTTCATCTTCGTCTACCTGTGCAACTTGCCGGGAATCATCCCCCTGTTCCAGATGCCGGCGACGGCGCGCATGGCCATCCCGCTTTTTCTGGCGTTGATCGTGTGGGTCATCTACAACGCCGTCGGGTTCAAGCACAACGGCATCAAGTACATCACCAGCATGGCCTGGCCGCACGGTGTGCCGGTCGCGATGCGCCCGTTGGTCGGCGTGATCGAACTGCTCTCCAACATCGTGTTGCGCCCCTTCTCGCTGGCCGTCCGACTTTTCGCCAACATGCTCGCCGGTCACATGCTGCTGATCACGTTCGCGTTCTTGACCAACGCGTTGTTCTTCGCCCAGACGACGCAGATCATGTTGAAGCCGATGAGCATCCTGCCGTTCTTCATGCTCGTCTTCTTGACAGCGTTCGAGGTCTTGGTCGGCCTGTTGCAGGCCTACATCTTCACCATCCTCACTGCCGTATACATCGACGCCGCACACCATCCCGTCCACTGACAGATCTCCCACACCAACCTCACTAGGAGAAATTGAAACAACATGGAAGCAATCGCCCGCCTCATCGCCGCCACCCCTCCGGCACAGACGCCTGACGAAATCAAGAAGGCCAACGCCGCCATCGGTGCTGGTTTCGCCTACGGCCTCGCCGCCATCGGCCCAGGTGTCGGTATCGGGTACGTCGTCGGAAAGGCCATCGAGGCCATGGCCCGTCAGCCAGAAGCTGCCGGCATGGTCCGCACGACGATGTTCCTCGGTATCGCCTTCACCGAAG
>JANMQX010000143.1:0-21487 GCA_031370745.1 Ilumatobacteraceae bacterium | reverse complement strand
GCCGCATCCGCCGCCGGCACGACCACCACGACACCATTGCTGACCGATCTGGCCACGTTGGCGGCGTGATCGATGACTCGCCGTGAGCCGACCTGCTCGTACTGCTTGGCGCGGCCAATCCGGGACCCGCTGCCGCCGGCGACCACGATGGTCCAGACATTCTCAGTCTCGTAGAGCGAAACGACCGGCGAGGGTAGTACCGTTCGACGCACATGGCTCACGAAGACCTCCTAGCCCGTACTGAATTCTTCGCCGATGCACCCGTCGCGGTGTTGGCTCCCATCGCAGCCGCCGGCCGCGAGCAGCACCTGATCCGTGGCGATGTTCTGTTCCACGAAGGTGACATCGCCGACTCGCTGCACCTCGTGCTGCGCTGACGGTTGGCGATCGCCATCGCCAACCCGATCGATCACCGCGAAACTGTGGTTGCCTTGATGGAGCCTGGCGACCTGCTCGGCGAGATGGCCATGCTCGACGGCGGGCCGCGATCGGCGATGGCCCGGGCCCTCGAGCCTTCCGCGGTTCTGACCATTCCCTTCGAGCCGGTCATGGACGCGTTTCGAAGCGATCCAAGTCTGCTGTGGGGTGTGACCCGGCTGCTCGCTCAGCGGCTTCGCGTGGCCGACGAGGCTCTGGCCGACAGTGTGTTTCTCGACGTCACCGGCCGCACCGCCAAGCGCTTGCTGGAGTTGTCGGAGGGCGTCGACGACTTCATCTTGCCGGTTACGCAGGAGGAGTTGGCGGGAATGGTCGGCGCCTCACGCGAACGCGTCAACAAGGCAATTGCCAGCTTCATCCGCCTCGGTTGGATCGACCAGCACGAGCGCAAGTACACGATCCTGAAGCGCGACAGCCTCGACATCCGCGCTCGCTGAGCGCCGACACGCCTTAGGCATCACGGCGAGCGGTGATCAACGCGCCAGCGATGCAGACCACCACCGTCACTGCGGCGAAATAGAGACCCCCGGCCACACGGCTGAGGCTGTCGGAGGACGGAGCGTCGGGGTTTCCGAGCCCGAAACCGGAGATGTAGGGCAGGTACTTGTGCGGATTGTCGACGCCCGCCGCGGAGAGGATGGCCATGATGATGTTCTCGACCACCAACGGCCACAGGATCAACACAGCCACCGCTGCAGGTGTGTTGCGGATCACCATTCCGATGCCGAATCCGAGCAGGCTGACGATCACCGCGAAGACCACGATTCCGATCAGGGCGGCGCGAGCTTCGGGCTGACCGTTCAAAGAGAGGGTTGCGCCTCGCGACGAGACGATCGCAGACGAGACCACGAAGCAGAACACCACGACAAGAGCCTCTGCAACGGCGGCGAAAACGGCGATGACGATCGCCTTGGCGACCAGGACGCGGATTCGCTTGGGGGTCGCCGCGAAGGTCGGTCGAATGGTTCCGTAGGCGAACTCGGCGCTGATCGACACTGCACCGACAACGCCCAGCAGCAACGCGGTGACCACCGATGACCCCGTGACCAATCCGGCAACGTCGCTGATCTTGAGATCATTGACGTTGGCCAACGAGGAGACGAGCACGGAGACGACCACCGGGAACGCGACGGCGAGGGTGAACAAAACGAAGTTCATCCGCACGGTTCGCACCTTGATCCATTCGCTGCGAATCGTGTTGATCATGGCCGAGCCACCGGCTGCCCGGCGAACTCCTGGGAGGTTGCCGTGGCCTGGAGAAAGGCATCCTCCAGCGAACCCGTCTGCGGTGACAACTCGTGAAGCACGATTCCGGTGCGTGCCGCGAGCTCGCCGACCTCGACGGTGCTGATGCCGCGCAACTCGGCTGTGCACGGATCGATCATGCTGGCCTGAGCCCCTTGTGATGTAGCTGCCTGCACCAGCGCGACGATCCCCGGGCTCGTCACGCGCACCCACCGTTCGGCGTGACGCTCGACGAACTCGGAGACCGAGCATTGCTCGATCAACCTTCCCTGGCCGATCACGACCAGATCGTTGGCCATCTGAGCCATCTCCGACAGCAGGTGGCTGCTGACCAACACAGTGCGTCCCTGAGATGCGAGATGCACCAGCACATCGCGGATCCAACGGATGCCTTCCGGATCGAGACCGTTTGCAGGCTCGTCGAGCACGACCGTGTGCGGATCGCCGAGCAGCACGCCTGCCAGCCCGAGTCGTTGGCGCATTCCCAACGAGTAGGTCCTGACGCGACGGCCACCGACCGACGTCAGGCCGACCAGCTCGAGCACCTCATTGACTCGAGCCCGGGGCAGCCCGTTGGAAGCGGCGAGCCAGCGCAGGTGATTGCGCCCGCTACGGCCCGGATGTACGTAGCCGGCGTCGAGCAGCGCACCGACCTCGTGCAGAGGAGATGAGAGTTCGCGGTAGGCGCGGCCATCGAACGAGGCACCACCGGTATCGGGTCGATCGAGCCCGAGCATGCAACGCATCGTCGTGCTCTTGCCCGAGCCGTTGGGGCCGAGGAAGCCGGTGACGGTTCCAGGCCGCACATCGAAGCTGAGATGATCGACTGCTGTCGTTCGGCCGAAGCGTTTCGACAGATCAGCGACGGTGATCACGTGCCGCCTTTACCCACAAATTCGTTGGCAACGACATCTGGCGACGCACCATCCACTTTCAGCCGCGACATCATCGCCCGCAACGAATCAGGCGTCAGTCGGGCGCTGATGGCATCGATTGCCGCAATCACGTCGTTCGAGGCGACGTCCTTGGTGATCAACGGCACGATCACGTTGTTCGGCACGAGGGTCTTGTCGTCCGCGAGCACGGTCACGGTGGCGGCTGATAGTGCAGGGTCGGCTGAGCGGCCAGTTCCGCAATCGGCCGTGCCACCGGTGACGGCGGCCAGTGTTTTTGTGGCCGCTGTTGGCACGATCGCCTTGAACTCGATCTTGTAGACGTCCTTCAATCCAGCAGCGCCGAGCGGGGCTGCGGTAGCAAACCCGTCGGGTGCCGCCAACGTTGCAGTACCGGCCTTCGTGCCGAGGTCAGTGAGCGTCACGATCGTGTTGGTATCGGTGAAGGTCTTCGCGCAGAAAATGACGTCCTTGTCTTCCGCCGTTGTCGGTGTGCCGATCTCGATGTTGTGAGGCAAGCCTTTGACGATGAGCGCGGCCTGCTGTGTCGTGCTGTTGGGGTTCGCAGTTGGAGTCGTCGGACCCGAGGAAGGAGTCGAGGGCAGCGTGGAAGAACCGGTTGCCACGGGGTTGGACGAAGCGGTGGTAGCCGAAGCCAGCAGCCCGAGCACGCTCTGGGTCGTCATTCCGGCGAACTGCACCTTTCCAGCCGCCATTGCTGTGAGCAGTTCGCCCGACGTTGCGACCGCCTTCCGTCGAGCAACGCGGAACTCGGCCTTTTCCAATGCCTGGCCGTAGATCTCAGAGATCAACACGCTGGTTGGATCTGTGGTGGAACTGATGACGATCGTCGGCTTCAGGGCAACGGTGCTGGCGGTGTTGTTCGATCCACCGCAAGCGGTGAGCACAAGGAGGGTGACAAGTGACAGCGTGAAGGTCGACGAAGCTCGCACGACGAAAGAGCGTAGGCGCGTGTCGACTGCGTGCGGCGTGCAGGGCTGCGCGAAGATGCGGCGATCACCGAGGACGAAGCCGCAGTCCGGCCATGCCGCCATCGACCGCCAATGAGGTGCCGGTCGTTGCTCCGGCGTCAGGCCCGGCAAGGTACAACACTGCGCCAGCGACCTCCTGCGCCGTCACCAGACGTCCCGACGGTTGCCGCGCTTGCAAGGCAACGCGCTCGGCGGCAGGGTCCGCGGCGCGGTCGAGCAGGCGGGCCACCCAAGGCGTGTCGGCGGTGCCGGGGTTGACGCAGTTGACACGGATGCCTTCGTGAAGGTGATCGGCAGCCATCGCCAAGGTGAGCGACAGCACCGCGCCCTTGCTGGCGCTGTACAGGGCCCGTTCGGGAAGACCGGCAGTTGCCGCGATCGAGCACATGTTGACGACCGATGCGTGCGATGATCGGCGTAGGTGTGGGAGGGCGGCGCGCATGACTCTGACCATTCCGAACACGTTCACGTCGAACACCCAGCGCCATTCGTCGAGCGGATTGGCCTCAACCGTCCCTTGGGCGCCGATCCCCGCGTTGTTGACAACGACGTCTATGCCGCCCATCACGTCGGCCGCAAATGCGACCGCATCGCTGACAGAGGCATCGTCTGCCACGTCGGCGCGCTGTGTGCTCGCTCCTGCCGGCGCGGTCGACGGATCGAGGTCGAGCACGGTCACGGCCGCCCCGCGCTCGAGGGCTGCCGTCGTCACGGCATGACCGATGCCGGATGCACCTCCGGTGACGACGAGACGAAATCCTTCGAAGTCGGGCTTCATTGTTCCCCTTGGCTTGAGGCGATCTTCATGTGCCGCGACCGGCAGCACCGAGTGAGTACGTCTCGGCGGCGTTTGCGCCGAGCACGCCGGACTGGCATCGATTCGTCGGGTCACGACCCTTGCGCGACCCATGCCGGACCGTCGGGAAACCGGTACTCGGCGATCGACGTGTCGAGCATGCGCGCGCCGGCGCCGGGCCCGGTGGGTGCGCGGTAGCGACCACCTCGAACGACAACCGGATCGGTGAAGTGATCATGCAGGTGGTCGACGTATTCGATCCACCGATCCGTCGACGTGCCACTGACGGCAACGAAGTCGAACATCGCCAGATGCTGCACCATCTCGCACAACCCGACGCCACCGGCGTGCGGGCACACCGGCACGGCGAACTTGGCGGCGAGCAGGAGGATGGCGAGGTTCTCGTTGACCCCACCGACGCGGCAGGCGTCGATCTGCACGACGTCTATGGCCTCCGCCTGCAGGAGCTGTTTGAAGATGACCCGGTTCTGAACGTGCTCGCCGGTGGCGACGCGAACGGGGCGAATGGCCTGACGAATGGTTCGGTGGCCAAGCACATCGTCAGGCGAGGTCGGCTCCTCGATCCAGTAGGGATTGAACGGCGCAAGTCTGGCCATCCACTCGATCGCTTCACCGACACCCCATCGCTGGTTTGCGTCGACAGCGATCCGGGCATCATCACCAGCGGCCAAACGGGCGACCTTCATTCGACGGATGTCGGACTCCACATCGGCGCCCACCTTCAACTTCAGCATGGTGAAGCCCTCGGCGACCGACGCCCGAACGAGACGCTCGACCTTGTCGTCGTCATAGCCGAGCCAGCCGGCCGACGTGGTGTACGCGGGCAGGCCCTCGGCCTCGAGCAGCGCGGTTCGGGACTCGCGTCCTTGCGTCGACGCCTCGAGGATGCCGAGCGCCTCGGCAGGCGTGACGGCGTCGTCGATGTAGGTGAAGTCGATCTGGCGCACGACCTCCTCGGGGGTCAGTGATGCCAGCACGCGCCAGAGAGGTTGACCATCGAGGCGACAACGCAGATCCCAGGCTGCGTTGACCACCGCCCCGATGGCCATGTGCATGACGCCTTTCTCCGGGCCCAGCCATCGCAGCTGGCCGTCCCACGTCAGCTCGCGAGCGAGCACGCCAACGTCGGCAGCGAGTTCGGCGACGTCACGTCCGACGACGTATGGCGCAAGGGCACGTACCGCGGCGCAGGCAACATCGTTGCCGCGGCCGGTGGTGAAGAGCAGCGAGTATCCGGCGATGTCGGACTCACTCGTGCTCAACACGACATAGGCCGCGGAGTAGTCGGGCTCGGGGTTCATCGCATCCGATCCGTCCAGCCAACGAGAGGTGGGGAACCGGACGTCGATGACCTCCAGTGCGGTGATGCAGATCACTGCGTCGACTCAGCCGCCGAAGTCGGCGGGGTTGGCCTTGGTGACCATTGCCGTACCGGTGTCGATGTTCGGTTGAACCGTCTTGCCGGAGATCGCGTCGAGCGCGGCCTGTGTGCCATCGGAGCCCATCTTTGCAGGGAACTGGGCGATCGAGGCCAACTCGTCGCCGGCCACGATTGCCTTGACTTCGTCGCCACCGGTGCCACCGAGGTCGCGCTGACCAATGCGGCGCTTCACGCTTAGTCGTCGGCGGAGAACTTCGGGCGCATCGGTAGCGAGGTGCGCCAGCGACCGTCGTAGTCGCGCAGCGCAGCGGCGACCGCCGGTGCAGTCGGCACGAGTCCGATTTCGCCGACACCTTTGATCCCGTACGGCGACTTCGGTTGTGGCACCTCGACGAGTTGGACGTCGATCGGCGGCACGTCCTTGGCACGCAGGATACCGAGCGAGCGCAATGTCATGTTGGTCGGGAAGCCGGTTGCCGGATCAGAGGGAAAGTCTTCGGTCAGCGCGTAGCCGAGGCCCATGTGCACACTCCCTTCGATCTGACCCTCGCACAGCACGGGGTTGACCGCCTTGCCCACATCGTGGATCGCCACGACACGCTCGACGTCGCCTGTCTCGCGGTCGATCACGACCAGTTGTGTGGCGTAGCCGAATGCAGAGTGAATCGTGGGATTCGGATGATCGGGATCACCGAGGTGGTGTGTCCAGTCGATCAGATGCTCGCCCTCGTAGTCGAGGTCGGGTCGACAACCATCTTCTAACGCTGCCAGGCACGCATTGCGAACGGACCCTGCGGCCATCAACGTGCCGCGCGAGCCGGTGGTTTGCCCGAAGCCGAGATCGCGGGTGGTGTCGACGATCACCTCGATGCGATGGGGATCGATGCCCAACTCTTGAGCCGCGACCTGCAGCGCCACCGTGTGCACGCCCTGGCCCATCTCGGTCCAACCGTGGCGAACCTCGACGACACCGTCGCTGCGAAATCGCACCACGGCGCGGCAGAGCTCGCGGAACCCGTTGCCGAGCCCGGAGTTCTTCAGACCAAGGCCGAGCCCGATCGCCTTGCCAGCGGCGCGCGCCGCGTCGTAGTGCGGCTTCATCGCATCGAGGCAGACCTCCGCACCGCCGCAACCTTCGTCCATGATCTGGCCAGGACCCCAGATCTCGCCGGGATGAATGACGTTGCGCTTACGCATCTCCCAACCATCGATACCTACCAACTCGGCGAGCCGATCGACCACGCCCTCCATCGCGAACTGCGCCTGATTGGCGCCGAAACCGCGGAACGCGCCGCAGATCGGATTGTTGGTGCGCACCGCGACTGTTCGAACGTCGATCGCCGGCACGTGGTACGGCCCGCTGCTGTGGCCCGCGGCGCGCTCGAGCACCTTCATCCCAACACTGGCGTAGGCGCCACTATCGCCGATGCCACGAACGCGCAATGCAGTGAGGTGGCCATCCGCATCGCAGCCGGCCCAGTACTCCATGCGAATCGGGTGCCGTTTGGCATGGATGAGGAGGCTCTCCTCGCGCGACAACGTGCACTTCACCGGTCGATCGAGCAGCCATGCCGCTAGAGAGGCATGGGCCTGGTTGCTCATGTCCTCCTTGCCGCCGAAGGCGCCGCCGTTCGACACCAGCGTCACGGTGACCCGGTCGTTGCCGACCGAGAGCATCCTGGCAATGTCATTGCGGTCATCCCACACACCCTGGCCACCCGAGTACACCTGCAGATGCCGAGCGCCGTCGACGATCGTCGGCACGGCGAGCGTGCTCTCCGGCTCGAGGAACGCGTGCTCGATGCGCTGGGTGTGGAAGATCTCGTGCACCGTGTGGGCCGACGTTGCCAGACCACCGTCGACATCACCGCGCGAGTACTCGCTGACACTGAGCACATTCGATTCAGTGCCCCACACCGCAACCGGTGCATCGTCGAGCAAGGCAGCCTCGGGATCTGTCACGGGCGCCAGCACCTCGTAGCCGACCTCGACCAGTCCTGCCGCGTCGCGTGCTTGCTGATGGGTTTCCGCAACAACGATGGCCAGCACATCGCCGGCGTAGCTGGTGCGCCCGCCGACGGGGATCATCACCGGCCAGTCCTTGTGGATGATGCCGACCCTCAACTCGCCCATGATGTCGGCCGCGGTGAACACCGCTACCACACCGGGTGCTGCAGCCGCGGCCGCTGTGTCGACCGACTGGATCTCGGCGCGAGCATGGGCGGTGAGGTGCAGGGCGGAGTGGAGCATGCCGGGAACGCGCATGTCGTCGACGTAGTCGCGGTCTCCCAAGGCCAGTTCGCCCGCCTCGTACTTTGCGCCCGCACCGCCAACCGTGCCGGCGAGTGCCGGTTCGAACTTCTTGCCCTTGGCGACCGCGTCGATCGCTTCGAGGATCTTGACGTATCCGGTGCAACGGCACAGGTGGGCGCCGAGGTGACGTGCCATGTCGCTCGGTTGAAGGTCGGCACCCTTCTTGTCGATCTGGGCCTTGGCGCGCATCACGATTCCAGGAATGCAGAAGCCGCACTGCAAACCGCCACAGGCGGCAAACGCGTTGGCGAACGCTTCACGCTGCTCGGGCGCTACGCCTTCCAACGTCGTCACTGTCTTGCCGGCGGTCTTGGCAAGCGATTGCTGGCAGCTGACGATCGCCTTGCCGTCGATGTGCACCGTGCAACAACCGCACTGCCCTGACGGCGAGCAACCGTCCTTCGGCGAGGTCACATCCAGCTCTTCGCGTAGCGCTGCCAGTAGGTGCGGATGATCGTCGCGAACGGTCACGGACTTGCCGTTGAGTTGGAAGTCGACGCCCACGTTTACATTTTGTCAAAGTTCGGCCTGATTTGAAAGCACGCCGCGTGAACGCCCTGCTTCGACCGGGTGTACGCCCAGGTCAACGGCGACTTGGGCGAGGATCGCGTCGCCATCGCTGACCATCCACACCAGCCCCGGTCGGGCCGGAATCGGGAGGCGCCGTGGCAGTACCACGCCGATCAGATCGCCGTCGAGATCGCTCGACGCCGAGGCGACGATCCCGAGCCTGCTCCGGCGGACCACGCCCGTCCAGTGGCCGTAGCTCTGTCGGAGCGAGTCGGGCTTGCCGGTGGCGACGATCATCAATCCTTGCCGTCTCGACGAGGCGAGCGCGGCCAATGCGCCGCCGATGTCGTCGACGAGTTCGGCATCGTCTATGGCCAGCAGCGCCCGGCCGCGAGGCGGGACGTCGTCGAGGACGGCTGAAAGTGAACGGTGCCGATGCTCCTCATCGAGCATCGTGCGGCGCGGCGCAACGACGCGCCACCAACCGTCCGGATACGCGCGAACCCAAGCACGAACGATTCGTTGGAGGGTCGTGCTTCGTCCCGACCGTGGCGGCCCGATGATCAAAACATGTTCACCATCTGGGACATCGAGGCTGCAAACATCGCCATCGCCGAACCGCACCCCGATGGGCAGCAGCGAGTCGTCTCCGAGCTGTGCGGCCTCGGGCAGGTCGGCGGCGTGCACGACCGTCGGCAGGCATTCGACGATCGCCGGCACTGCACCGTGGAGGCAGGTGGACAGCGGTAGTTGACCGACCATCAGTTGTGCCTCGAGGCCCGACGCCGCAACGCAGATTCGCCCGGGTATTGCCGCGGGAACATCCGCCGGCGCAACGCCAAGCCCGACAGCGTCGACTGGATCGGTGAGGTGGAACACCCATCGCTGCGCGAAACGTGCCAGCACATTGGACGGGACAGCTGCGACACGGTCGATCGCGCAGACCATGGTCAGACCGTGGGCGGGACCCAGCGTGAGAACGGTCTCGAGCATGTCGGGTTCTGCGACCGTCTCGAGATCGTCGAGCGCACTGCGCACTGCGTCGAGCCCGTCGATCAACACGACGATCGGATACGAAGGCGCGGCCGGATCGGCGATGCGGCGCGTCAGTTCGTCGGCTACCCGGTGGATCAGCCGGATGAGTCGTTCACGTTGATTCAGCCGGACCACTCCGCCGCACCATGGCGATTGCTCCAAGACGGCGAGTGCCTGATCACCGCGGCCGTCGATCACGTACAGATGAGAGACGCCCGCAATCGCCACGGTACCGAGCAGCACGAGCGTGGATGTCAACCCGCTTCCGTGCGCACCTACGAGCAGCAGGTTGCCATCAGCGCGGTCCCAGCGCAGCGGTTCGACGCGTTGCCGATCCGGATCGTCGACCTGCCCGACGATTCCCTCGAGTGCAGCGGTCTCATCAAGCGGCAGTCGTGATGCGAGGGGAGCCAACCACGGCGACACCGGCGAACGCGTGCCGACAAGGACGCACGCCCCACAAACCGCGTCGACCAACACATCGAGTTCAGTACCACCGCCCGGTAGCGGCGCCGTGCACCTCGCCGTCTGAAAGGTCAACATCTCATCGGGGCCGAGCCGCATCACCGCGCGCCCTGCCAATCCGCGAGGGATTGCCGCCGGCGCGGTGTCACCGACGACATCGATTGCGTCGGTGGTGTCGTGCAGTCTCAGCGCCAGCCGCAAGTTGGTGTTGGCGCGGATGTCGTCGCTGATGACCCCGCTCGGCCGTTGAGTGGCCAGGATCAGATGTACGCCGAGACTGCGACCTCGTTGAGCGATGCCAACCAGAGCATGCAAGAAATCGGGTTGCTCGCTGACCAGGGCGGCAAACTCGTCGATGACGACGACCAGGCGAGGCAGCACGTCGCTCGTGGCCAGACCTCGATAGGCGGCAAGGTCAGCGGCGCCAACTCTGCGCAGCATCTGTTCGCGCCGGCGCAGCTCTGCGTGCAGGCTTCGCAGTGCCCGATTCGCGAGATGTTCGTCGAGATCGGTGACAACGCCGATCACATGCGGCAGGCGCGCGCAGGCATCGAACGTCGAGCCTCCCTTGTAGTCGATCAGGACGAACGTGAGGTGATCCGGACTGGAGGCAACCGCGAGCCCGACGACCAATGTTCGCAACAGTTCGCTCTTGCCTGCACCGGTCGTCCCGGCCATCAAGGCGTGCGGTCCGTCGCGATCGAGATCGATGTCGACCACGCCGTCACCGGCGACTCCAATAACCGTGCGCGGCGGTGGGTCGGCTCCCGCCGCCACCCACGCGGCAGCAATGGCAGCCGATTGGTGAGATGCAAGCAGCGACAGCAACGAGACGTCGCGTGGGATTGCCCCAGCGCCGCCCAACGGATCCTCCGGGTCGATCAGCCCACTCAGGCAATGCACCAACCTGCCCGCGCTTCGCTCGCCGATCCCCGCGCACCGCGCCTGGACGGGAAGTGAGGCAAGCCCGGCATCAGCGTGCCACCTGGCATTCATCGGACCGGAGAGATCGAGCAGCGACGTGCATATGTGCGGGATCCCACCGTCAGCGCCGACAAGGACGATCAACGCCGTGGACCGACTGGCGCCAACCACTCGTCGTAGTGGGCTGGTTCGAGAAGCCAACAGATGCGGTGCATCGCTGACGACGACGAGATGAGGATGTGGTGCAACGTCGTACTGGGCGACCGTTTCCAGGAGCTCCGACTCGACCACGACGGCGACACGACCCGCGGCCGTCGTGGCGTGAGGCAGCAGTTCGAGCCATCTCCAGGGCGCACGATCCGTCGTCACCACGACGATGCGCACGTCCGCTGGTCCGCAGTTGGCGGCAAGCTGCATGACGATCGACCGAGCGATCGCCCGCGCCCCTTCAGCTGCGCCCCGCACTGCCAAACGGCATGCGGCACCGATCTCGGCAATCAGGGCAAGGTCGGGGAGGATAGCCATCGCACCGAGGTTCCCGGTCGTGTCATCGACACCTTCGCTGCCGTCGACGCACGGGGTCCAGGCGACGCTCCCGAACCCGACCGACACTGCGAAACCGTCGAGATGTGTCGCACGACGTTCCCAGAGTGCGCCGGTCAAGCCCTCGATTGCCTGACGCGCCATCGCTGGCGTCGAGTCGTTCGACCGATGATGGTTGACGTATTCGACACGTTGCGCACCGACAGCAGCCTCGAACTCGACCTGCTCGTCGTGTTGATCGCGGGCGTTGCGCCGGCGACGGCGGGACAGACTGATCCGCTGACCACCCCAGGTGCCGAACGCGACGATGGCCCCGATCGCGCCGAAGATCAGGAACATCGGCTGATGCAACAGCACTGCCACCAGGCCGGCGCCGCCCAGCGCCAGCAGCGCGGGGAGAACGCCGCCGGCGGACGAGCCGACGGGCGACCGTTGGACCGGCCGCTTCACCGGATCGGGATTCCACGTGGCCGCGGAGCGCGGGCGGCGGACCAAGACACTTCCAGAGGGCGTTACTGCGATGTTGGCGGAATCTTCGGCCTGAGCTGGCGCTGTGAGATCGCGAGGGCCCACCACGAGGACACTGTGACCGACCTCGACTCGAACCGCCGCGACGATCGTGATCGCGCCGGCGAGAGGTTGACCATCGACGCGCACCGGCAACCCGCCTGTCAGTTGACGCAGCGTCGCTGCCTCGGCTGCGATCTCGATCAGCAGGTGATGGGGTTCGAGCGCCGGGTCGTCACAGCGCACGGCGGCTCCGTGAGCACGGCCGACGATGTGCGCACCCTCGACGAGCACGACCGTCCCGCCGGCATCGGGACCGGCGACCCAGGTCAATTTCCACATCTCGTTCATATGCAAACGAGGCACGGTCAAGGGGCGGGGGCGGAAGCTCGGCGTCGGAGTTTTTCGGAGAGAGCATCCAAAAAACAGGAACAGTCTGGCTCGTGGTGTGACCAGCAGTGAGACCGCTGATGAGACGCAAAGCGCACTGTCCGGCCATGACATCGCTCCCCAATCACAGGTACATCCTCACCAGGCTGCAGCGCGAGTGAACGTGCTGAGCTATCGCCGCTCGGCGGTCGCCCGGGCCACGGCGTGGCAGCTGACACCAGGGGTGATCAACTCCCTCGACGAACTGCTCGCGCTGACAGGTCTCGGCACCGGCCCGGCACACCCGGCGAGCGACGAAACCCTGCGCCGGCTCGTGGGGTTGGCTCGTCACGACGATCTCGCCGCGCGGGTGGTGCTGCAGCGGATGCTTCCAGGCCTCAGCAACTGCGCGAAGCGAAACGCCAACGGCTTCGACACCCAGCTCGACGCTCTCGACGAACTGCTGACAGAGGCCTGGACGGTGATCCGATCGTTCCCGATCGAGAGCCGGGATCGGTACGTCATCAAAAACCTGCTGCGCGATTGCGAGTACCGCGCCTTCGTGAAGGCTCGGCGACGAAAGTTGGTACACGAGCTGACGGACCCAGCCGACCTGGATCGCGCGGGGGAGGTCGACGACAGTTCTGACGATTCACTACGAGTCATCGTCGAGCTACTCGGCCGGGCCCGCACCGCCGGGATGAGCGATGCCGATGTGGCCGTCGTCGTGACACTGTTGAACACCGCGACCATCAAGCAGGCAGCAGTCGAACTACAGGTGACCGATCGCACGGTCCGCAATCGCCGCGACTCGGTCGTGCGCCAACTTCGGACGCTGGCAGATGTGGCGTGATGCGTAGCCTCGGCGAGCTAATCGCTCTCGCTGACCAACCATTCCAGGTGTTCGATCAGCGGCGGGATGGATCGCTCGATCACGTCGAACATCTCGGCGTAGGCGCTCGGTGGCCGGCCCCACGGGTCGGCGATGTCTTCGTCGCCCGGCATCGCGAACGGATCCCACCGGCGCAACAGCTGGATCTGCACGGGCTCGACTGTGGAGTAGAAACCGCGGCGCGACTCCTCGCCCCCGCGCAGGCGCTCCAGATCGGAGGCGTTGTCACGGTCCATGGCGATGATGAGATCGCAGCGGGCAAAGTCGTCGGGGTGGATCTGCCGACCGATGTGACCGACGTGGTACCCGCGCAAGCCACCCTCGTGAGAGGCCAACGGATGGGGCAGGTCCCCGATGTGAGCGCGGCCCGTCGATGCCGAGTCGAACGTGACTTGTTCGATTTCACGTTGGCGGGCGACGTGCGTGGCCACGGCGAGGGCGGATGGCGATCGACAGTGATTGCCGAGGCACACGAAAAGCACGCGAAGAGGTTGCGGCATACGTAGCGCCGATTCAATCGGTAGGACTCGGGCGGCGCAACCGCAGGCTGTCGTTGATGATCGCGCCGCGGTCAGGGGCGGTCTGTGTAGCTGGCCTTGCGCTTGCCGAGGAACGCCGCAATACCTTCTTGCGCGTCGGGCGTCATCGCAGCCTCCGCCATCGCGTCGATCGCGTAGGTATACGCGTCGCTCTGGCCGAGCTCGGTCTGGGCATAGAAGCTGCGCTTGCCCGCTGCCTTCGACGCGACACTTCCGCGAGTGGCTCGCGACAGCAGGTCGTGCACGGCGCTATCGAGCTCGTCGTCCGGCACCGCGTAGTTGATGAGGCCCCACGAAGCCGCTGTGGTCGCATCGATCTGGTCCCCGGTGAGCGCCATCTGCATCGCCCGCTTGCGGCCGATGTTGCGAGCAACTGCGACGAGCGGGGTGTGGCAGAACAACCCTCCCTTGCCGCCGGGGGTCGCGAAGCCGGCGCTCTCAGCGGCGATGGCCAGATCGCACGAGGCCACGAGCTGGCAGCCCGCCGCAGTCGCCAAGGCGTGAACCCTGGCGATGACCGGCTGTGGAACGGACTGGATGGTGTTCATCATCTCGGTGCAGACCTCGAACAGATGAGTTGCGTGCTTCAAGTCGGCGCCTGCAAGGTCACCGAAGTTGTGACCGGCCGAGAACACCGGGCCATTGGCGGCAAGGATCGCACCAACCGCGCCGCTCCCGCCCACGGTACGAAACGCCTCGGTGACTTCGAGCATCACGTCCAACGACAACGCATTGCGTTTCTCCGGGCGATTGAGGGTCACCGTGGCGAACGGCTCGTCGAGATCGACGATCACATGTTGGAAACTCACCGCGCCAGTGTGGCACGAAATTCAACGCGCGAGCTCAGCGGGCCATCATCGACGACGGCCGGGTGTCCCGTCTGAATTCCGCTAGTGAAGTCGCCTTGAGTTCACGACAATGAGCACATGACAACCCAAACCTTCGTCGTCGCCGGCATTGATCCCGCCGAAGGGCACCGACTCCGTGCCGCTGGCGGGGTCACCTACATAGCCAACAGCAACCCTGGGTACCCCTGCCGCCAATGCCTTCGTGACGCAGAGATCGGCGACGAGATGCTCCTCGTTTCCCACGATCCATTCACCGCCACATCGCCCTATCGATGTGCCAGCCCGATATTCATCCACAGTGCACCGTGTGGATCCGATGATCGGCACGGCCTCCCTCTCCAGCTGACGAGTCGCGCGCTGTCGGTGCGCGGCTTCGACTCGTCGGCGATGATGCTTGACGCCGCGTTGATCGATGGCATGGATCTGGCGGGAACCATCGAGGCACTCTTCGGCAATCCTGCAATCGACCACCTTCATGTCCACAACGCTGCTCGAGGATGCTGGGCCGCTCATGTGCATCGAGGCCCCGCGAGCGCGATCGCGGCGTCTCGCACGATGACTGTTGACACCTTCGTCGAGCGAGCCGAACCGTTTGAGTGCCCCCCCGGGGTCTCGAACCCCGAACCAACGGATTAAAAGTCCGCTGCTCTACCGTTGAGCTAGAGGGGCGGGGCGCGCGGGAAACCTCACCCGACTACGCGCCAGACTACGGCCACCTGGCCACGTCGGCGCCAACCGACAGCACCGGCAACTACCGAAATCGCGCCCGTGCATGTTGTTCGGGCGCGAAAATACTCCTGCGACAGCCGAACTCGCGCCCGAGGGCCACCTCAGGCGCTGCGGAGCAACTCGACGTTCGGTGCTCGCGCGCTGCGGATCGCTGCGGCTCCGGCGATAGCGGTGGAGACCACGGCGCTCGCTACCACGACGGTGAGATACGACCAGGGCACGGCGAGCGATTCGGGTGCAGGGTCGAACACACCGTGCAGGACCTTGACGAGCATCACCGACAGGGCCCACGACGTGGCCATCCCGGTTGCCAGACCTGCGGCCGTCACGACAGCCGCCTCGGACCACACAAATCCGCCGAGCTGTCGACGGCTGGCGCCGAGAGCGGATGCGATTGCGAACGTTCGACGGCGTTCGTTGAGGCCTAGCCACAGCGTGAGACCCGTTGCAGCCGCGGCCAACGCCAAGGCGAAGCCGAGCTCGACCTGGGTGAGCCCGTTGAGGTCGACTGCCGTCAGGCTCGACCCGATCACCTTGCGGCTCTCGGCAATATCGGTGACCGTCGCTGTGGTTCCGAGTTGTTGGCGCAGCGCCCGGGCGATGCCGGCGACGTTGCGGCCGCCGGTGTCGACCAGGAAGGCACCGACAGTGTCCGTGCCCGTCTTGGCGGCCACGTAGTCGGCGTTGGCGATCAGGAAGCTGTCGCGCGGTGCGGTGGGAAATTCCTTGGCGACCCCGATGTAGTGAAACGGGACATCGATGTACTGCTTCGTCACGCCATCTTGCAGTCGGAGGGTGATGGCATCGCCGGGAAGAAGCTGGAAGTCGTGGACGGTCTCTGCCGACACGAGCAAGCTGTCGGGCTTGGCCCCGAGCATCGCCATCAACTGCTGGGCCGTGCCTCCTTGGAAGTATCCGTTCTGCAGCCGTCCCGCAGCAACGATCGACGAACTGCGCACCCCGAACAGGTCTTGAAGATCTGCGCCGACATACGCGAAGCGGTGCTGGATCGGTTCAACGTGAGCAATGCCACCGCTGGCGGCAATGGTCGTTGCCACCGACGACGTCGGCGCCACAGTTGCTCCAGGCGAGATGCTCACGGTCACGTCGGCGCCGTTCGACAAGACGGCGTCCACCTCGGCTTGTTGGCGGTACGTGGCATTGAACACGGCCGTCGAGACCGCAAATCCGACGGTGAGAGCGATCAGTGTCGCACCGCGGGCGATGAGGCGTCGTTGGCGTTGCATGCTGGCAGCAACTGTGTCGGAGAGCGCTCCCGTCAGCGGATGCGTGATCGCACCGAGCAGACGTCGACCGCGGCCGACGAGCAGGTTGGTGAGTCGGTAGCTGAACAGGCCCGCCCCCACCCAGAGCAGCGCCGGTCCGGCGAACGCCCAATAGCTGACTGAGATGCTCGGAACGCCTTCGATCGCCAGGACAAGTTGGTATCCGTTGCGAGAAGTGAGCCAGAAGACCAGCATCGACAGACCCAGGAGGATGATGTCGAGCCCCCACCGCATGAAGCGGGGGTTTGTGGCGCGCCCAACGGTTTGCCGCGCATATGCGACGGTGATCTGTCGGGCGTCGCGTCGTGCCGGCAGTGCAATGCTCGCCGTGGCGATGACGAGGCCGGTGAGAACCGCGGCAGCGGACCATCCGATCGCTGCGCCCGTGGTGGCACCGAAGCTTGTGGTACCGAACTTCACCTGACCCACGATCAACGCCAGGCCGAGCCCGAGCAGCGAGCCACAGGCGCCGACAGTCAATGCCTCACTGACGGCGAGCCCGGCGAGTTGGCGCGTGGTCGCACCGCGAGTGCGCAGCAATGCTTGCTCGCGCCGACGACGATCTCTGCCCGATGCGGCAACCGCGGATGTCAGCAGGCCGGCGAGCACCGCGCCAGGGACGCCAAGGAAGAGGAACAGCGTCTGCGCGTAGAGGGCGTCACTGCGTGCGCCGGCCAGCGTGGCACCGAGGTTGTCGCCGACCAGACCAGCACCGGCGAGCTTCACCTCCAGATTGCGTGCCTGACCGGCTATCTGCGTGTACGCCGCTGCTGGATCACCAGAGAGTCGATGATCGAGCCGAACGTGAACCTGAACGTGGGCGAGATCCGGGCGCACGGCGACCAGCGGATCGAAGTCCTGATGCCACATCGATGTTGGCACGATCAACACGTTGTCGGGTGGGGCTTGTGGCTGCGCCCCGATCGGTGCGCCGACTGCTTGGAACAGAGAGTCCGCCTGCGGCAGATCCACGATTCCAGCGACCGTGACCGTCACCGGCGAGAGCCCCTCTCGTCCGATGCTGATCGTGTCGCCTGGGACTGCGCCGAGGTTGGCCGCCGTCTGTTGGAACAACAACACGCCGTTGGTCGCGCCGGCCAGGTCGCGGAACTGCGCCGGAAAGGTGGTGAAGTAGGAACTGCCGATGCCGAGCACTTCACCGGTGCCAGTGGTGTGTGTGGTACCGCCCTTCGACGATTCGAACCCAGTCGTTGTCGTGAACAACACCGGTTCTGATGCGACGACGTGAGGGGCGGCACCAACAACCGCTGCCGCGAAGGTGGCCGGATCGGCTCCCTGCTGCGCTTCGACCTGCCAGTCGACGGCCACCGTGTCGATCGCCCGGCGTGTCATGGTGGCTTTCGACGCGGACAGAAATGTGCCGAGTGATGCCAAAAGTGCGACCGCAAGAGCCACTCCGACGGCAGTTGCAGCCAGTCGGCCGGTACGACGACGAAACAGCCCGCCCAGCCAGGTGAGGTGGAGCCGGGTTGAACGAAGCGGGTGGTGGTTCATGCTGTGACAACTTCTCGAAGCAGCCGCCCGCCGTTCATTGACCAACGAATGGGGAAGCGCTCGGCGATCGAGGAGTCGTGGGTGTTGACGATCAGGGCAGCGCCGATGGCCTCTGCTGACTCGATCAGTGCATCGATGACAAGCATCGCGCTGGGGTGGTCGAGTTGGCCCGTTGGCTCGTCGGCCAGGATGAGACGCGGCTTGCCGGCGAGAACGCGTGCTATGGCGACCCGCTGGGATTGGCCACCGGACAACTCTTCGGGAAGCTTCGATGCGATTGCCTCCAACCCCAGGCGGCGCAGGGCGTCGATCGCGGCCGCCCGAGCAGCCTTGCGATCCACGCCCTGCAGCAAGAGCGGCAACTCGACGTTCTCCACTGCATCGAGCGGAGGCAACAGACTTGGGCCCTGGAAGACCACCGCGATCGGCCCTGGACGAAGGTGCTCGATGTCGCCGAGAGTCGGCCAATCGACGATGCCGACGGTCGGCCGATCCAGACCGGCGAGCAGATGCAACAACGTGGTCTTGCCGGATCCGGAGGCGCCCACCAGGGCCACGTGTTCGCCGGTGCGCACCGCGCACGAGACGCCGTGCACGGCGACCACCGCTGCAGGTCCGCGACCGAACGTGCGGGCCACACCCTGCGCCCGAACCACGAAGTCCCCGCTCATGTCGACACCTGGCCGTCGACCAGCCTGATCTCCAGGTCCGCACCGGCCGCGACGAGAGCGTTGTGGGTGACGATCACGACTGCCGCGCCTGCGTCGGCGTGCGTGCGAAGCAATTGCAAGATCCTCACAGATGTCACATCGTCGAGTTCGCCCGTTGGCTCGTCTGCAAGGAGCACGGCGGGGTTGTTGGCCAGTGCGACGGCAAGACCTGCCCGGGCGGTTTCGCCTCCCGACAATGTCGCCGGACGGGCGCGCGAACGTGCCGACAGCCCCACCTCGTCGAGCAGAGCCACAACGCGCTCCTTGTCGACGCGTCCAGCGAGCCTCTGCGCGATCGTCACGTTCTGTTCGACCGTGAGGTGATCGAGGAGGTTTCCTGTCTGGAACAACATGCCAAGTGACGCAGCGCGCAGCGCCGCCCGGTCGGCCTCGGGTCGACGCGACATCATCTCGCCGCAGACGCGCACACAGCCGCCATCGGGTTCGTCGAGTCCGGCGAGGCACGCAAGAAGGGTCGACTTTCCGGAGCCCGAAGGGCCGGTGACAGCAACGATCTCGCCCGGCGACACCTGCAGTGAGACCCCGCGCAGGGCGAGCGTCTCGTCGTCGCCGGCGTGATAGAAGCGATATAGATCCACGGCCTCCAGCGCCACAGGCGACTCCGAACGTGAGCTGCGGGTTGACACCGACGTGGTCATGCCAATTTGACCGAATCACTGACGATCCGCCACGGGTCGACGTTGTCGGCTCCCTTTGCCCCCGACAATGTCAGCGTGACCTGGGTTCCGTTGCGAAAGAACACGTACCGTTCGACGGCGAGGAGCGCCTTCTTCCCCGTCACCGCATTCGGGGCACTGCCGATCTCGAAGGTGGCCAGCACAGCGTCACCGCCTTTGCGGGTCACCGTGGTCACGCCAGTCAGCGCGAACGTGGGGTCGGACGACACGTCTGCAAGACCGGCGTTTGTCACGGAGTCGATGGTCGGCGGCGTGGCTGCCGACGTCGACTGGATTGCAACAGAGTTGTACTTGTCAGTGAACGTCACGACAGCGTTGCTCTCTGTCTGCGCCCATCCTTCGGGCACCTTCACCGAGAACGCGCCATCAGGTGACCGGAACGTCACGAAGGCCTGATTGTCGGGAATGTCCCCGGGCTCGACCACCTCTGGCGCGTTCGGGTCGACACCACCCGTCGGTGCCGGCGCTGGCGTCGGTGGGGTCGTTGACGCAGTTGCCGTCGTCGACGCCGCCGAAGAGCTGGCCGCCGGGCCGGCAGTGGAGCCCGGTATCGAGTTTCCCGACGACGGGGGCGTCGTGGCCGCGTTCGAACCGATCGTCGAAGCGCTCGACGAGTTCGACGCGTTGCTGCAGGCCGCCACGAAGCAGGTGAGCGCCACGATTCCGGCAAGTAGAAATGGCTTGGATCGCATGATGGTGCCTCCTGCGGCAAATCATCTGGGGGACAACGTCGACCGTACGAGCAGGTCCGCGAGCGCCCGGGTGGCTGAAGGTGAGCAGATGGCCAGAACTCGTCGAGGCTGCTTCGATCACGGACCGTGCTGCCCTACCGTTGCAGCGTGCCGAACGAGCGGATCCTCATCGTCGAAGACGACGAACGAATCGGGTCGACGCTGCTGCGCGCTCTCGTCCGCAACGCGTATGACGTCGCCTGGGAAAAGACCGGGCTCGGTGCAATCAGCAATGCGACCACATCTCGCCCCGACCTCGTGCTGCTCGACCTCGGTCTGCCCGACATCGACGGTCTCGACGTCTGCCGACGCCTCCACGAGGTCGACGCGACCATCGACATCATCATGCTCACCGCCCGCGATGAAGAACTCGACATCGTCGTCGGGCTCGACGCAGGCGCGGTCGACTACATCACCAAACCGTTCAAGCTTGCCGAGCTCACGGCACGAATCCGTGCACAGCTTCGCCGAGCTGAACCACGGGCGGGCGCGCAGGCGACCGCCGGCGATCTGGTCATCGACAACGCTGCGCGCCGCGTCTGGCTCGCCGGCGACGAGCTCCCGCTCCGCGCCAAGGAGTTCGATCTGCTCTCCCGCCTCGTCGCCGACGCCGGGAACGCTGTCACCCGCGAAACTTTGATGGCCGACGTGTGGGACGAGCACTGGTTCGGCTCGACGAAGACGCTCGACTTCCACATCGCTGCGTTACGACGCAAGATCGACAATCCCGACACCGACAGCAGAATCACGACGCTGCGCGGAATCGGGTACCGCTACGAGGTGCGATGAGACGACGAATCCTCACGTCGATACTCGTCGTCACCGCGATCGCCGTTGCGCTGTTCGGGATACCGCTCGCATTCGTCGTCCAACGATTTGTCGATGAGAACGCCGTCCTTCGCGTCGAACGCCAAGCGGTGCTCGCCGCACGCACCGTCCCTGGCGACTTTCTGACCAGCAACGACCCGGTCGAACTGCCAGACACACAGGACGGCATCGTTCTGGCCCTCTACGACCGAAGCGGCACTCTGATCGCCGGGCGCGGGCCCGCGCCCGCCGCAGCAACAACCACCGGAGCGTGGGGCACCGACGGGACCCCCACCGAAC
>JANMQX010000338.1:0-4935 GCA_031370745.1 Ilumatobacteraceae bacterium | reverse complement strand
GAGCAGCGTGAGCAAGAGGTTGTCGCGCACCGAGTGCTCCAGCACCAATCCTTGTTCTCGACGGTCCTCGGGGATCAAGGCAACACCGGCTGCGATAGCGTTGCCCGAGTTGGTCAGGTGCACCCGCTGTCCGCCGATCAGCACTTCACCCGTATCGATGTGGTCTATGCCGAACAATGCTCGGGCGAGTTCCGTTCGGCCTGCGCCCATCAACCCGGCGAGGCCGATGATTTCACCGCGATGGGCCGTGAATGACACGTCACGCACTCGTGTGCCAACGTTCAGGTGGCGCACGTCCAGCAGCGGCGCCCCGCTGCGATCGACCGACCGCGGCTTCCACTCGAATGCACCCTCGACCTTGCGACCGACGATGGCATGCACCACGTCGGCGGCAGTGAGCTCGCTGATCGGCGAGGTGAGCTCCCGGTGGCCGTCTCGCAGCACGGTGATGCGGTCGCCGATGCGGAAGATCTCGTCCATGCGGTGGCTGATGTAGATCACCGAGATCCCGTTGTCGGTCAGCCGGTGGACCAGCGCGAACAGTGCGTCGACTTCGTCCTTGGCCAAGCTGGCCGTGGGTTCGTCGAGGATCAACACCTTTGCGTCTTGGGCCATCGCCTTGGCGATCTCGGTGAGCTGCCAATAGGCGGTGCCCAGGTCGCCCATCGTGATCGTCGGGTCGATCTCGACACCCATCTCGGCGAACACCGCTCGGGTACGTTCGACGCTGTCACCATCGTCGAGGAACCCGAGCGACGAACGCTTCTCAGTGCCGAGGAACACGTTGCGGGCGACACTCAGCGTCGGTATCAGACTGAACTCCTGGAAGACCATGCCGATGCCGGCGGCTCGGGCCTCGTGGATCGACCCGATGGTCACAGCGTGACCGTCGATCTCGATGGAACCGGAGTCCATCGAATACACGCCCTGCAGGATCTTCATCAACGTCGACTTGCCGGCCCCATTGCCACCGGCGAGAACGTGCACCTCGCCGCGGCGCAGATCGAAGTCGACGCCGTCGAGTACGACGTTGTCGTTGAACGACTTGCGAATGCCTGTCATCGCGATGGCGGGAGGGCAGGAGCTGATCCCTCCATCGCCGTGGTCAGTCATCACCAGCCCCGGTGACGTCGGCGACGGCGGGCACCGAGACCCAGGTCCCCTTCGCCGATGACTCGGTGACAGCGTCGCAGATCAGCGCAATCTGGTAGCCGTCGCTGAAGTCGGGGCTGACCGGCGTGCCACCGACGATGGCGTTGCACAGGTCGTAGACCTCGATGATCTTGGTCTCGCCATAGCCGATGCCGAGCGCCGGGATCGGCCACAGGCCGTCGCCGTAGGGGTGATTGGGCCCGGTGAACACGGTGCGGAAGCCGCGGCGGTCACCCGGGTCGCCACCGTCGCCGGCGAAGCACACCTGCAACTGGTCACGTTGCTCGTAGTCGAACAGGATCGAGCCTTCGGTGCCGTGGATCTCGAAGGTCAGGTAGTTGTTGCGACCCCATGCATTGCGAGTGGCCTCCAACGAACCAATGGCACCGTCGTCGAAGCGCAGCAACGTCATCACCTCGTCGTCGACATCGACGACACCCTTCGGGCCCGAGGTGTTCTTGTCGGACGCACCGAGCCTGTCGGCGCCGCCGCTCTGCAACGGACGCTCGGGCACCCAATTGGTGAGCACGGCGTTGACCGCGCTGATCTCACCCACGAGGTAGCGGGCCATGTCCATCACGTGGGTGCCGATGTCACCGAGTGCGCCTGAACCGGCAACCGACTCCATGAAGCGCCACGACAGCGGGCCGTTGGGGTCGGCCGACCAGTCCTGCAGGTAGGTGCCCCGGAAGTTGAGCACCTTGCCGATAGCGCCTTGCTCGATGTAGCGCTTGGCCAACGCCACCGCCGGCGTGCGGCGGTAGTTGAACGCCACCATGTGGGTGATGTCGGCGTTGCGCACCGCCTCGTACATCGCCTTCGCCTCACTGCTGGTGCGGGCCAATGGCTTCTCGCAGATGATGTGCTTGCCCGCCTGTGCTGCCGCGAGGGCGATCTCGGCGTGAGTGTTGTTGGGGGTGGCGATGTCGACGATGTCGATCGACGGGTCGTCGACGATCGTGCGCCAATCCGATGTGGACGACTGGAAGCCGTAGCGGGCCGCCGCATCGTCGGCAACACCATCGCTCACGTCAGCGATGATCTTGCGCACCGGGATGGCGGGTGCCGGCCAGAAGAACATCGGCATTGCGGCGTAGGCCAGCGAGTGGGCTTTGCCCATGAAGCCTGCGCCGATCAGACCGACGGTGAGGGTGCGGGTCTCGGTCATCTCGATCAGCCCTTGAATGCATCGGCGATGTCGGCAGGAGCAGCCTGGAAGTACACGTCTTTCCATGACTTCAACACGTTGTCGTGGTCGACGGCGAGGGCCGGCAGGGCGACGTAGTCCGGGGCGGTCTTGCCGAGCAGCCCATAGGCGCCCAGGTCGGCCTCGGTGATGCCCGCTTGGTAGGGCCGCTGGGCGCCAAGGCCCTTGACCTGACCGTTCTTGGCCATCTCGATGGCGACGGGCTTGCCCAGGTCTTCGGTGATCACGATGACGTCTTTGCGGTTGTTGGAGTTGATCGCCGCGAGCACGCCCTCACCCGGCGTGTCCCACACTGCCCAGATGCCCTGGAGGTCTTGGTTCTTGGCGAGGATGGCGTTGGTCGCGTCCTGGGCGAGGGTGGCGAAGTCGGCCCCGTCGATGGCCTTCTCATCGACGATCTGAATGCCGGGATAGTCCGACTTGATCGTGTTGACGAAACCCTCGTGGCGCTGCTTGGTGACGAAGAAGTCGGCGCCGTGATAGACCGTGGCGATCTTGCCCTTGCCGCACAATGCCTTGGCCATCAGGTGCGCGGAGACGACGCCGTTGCCGTAGTTGTCGGCGGAGACGACCGACACGTAGTCGGTGCCCTGCTTCAAGCCAACGGCCACGTTGTCCATGAACACCAGCTTGGTGCCGGCGGCGGCGACGGCCTTGTAGGCGTCGGCAGTGGCAGCTGCATCGACGGGGATGGAGACCATGATCGACGGCTTCTTGGCCATGACAGTCTCGATGTCGGTGATCTGCTGATCGGCCTTGAACCCGGCGTCGGTGACATCGGTGACCTTGATGCCAAGTCGCGCGAACTCGGTCTTCAGGCCGGTCTCCTGAGCGGTCGACCAGTCGGAGGCCTTGGTGTGGAAGACGATCGCTGCAGTGGCGTTCATCGCCTTGACCTTGGCGATCTCGTCATCGGTCAGCGTTACATCGCTGGCCGGCTTTGCGGCCTCACCGTGGGGGCCGGTCGACTGAGCCTTGCTCTGGGCGGCATCGATCGACCTTTGGATCTTGGTGATCGTTGCCTGGTCACAGGCGCTGCCGCTCGTTGCGCCGGCGGCGTTGCCGCCCGCGGCGCCGGCGGGCTGCGGGGATGAGTTTCCATCGCTGCCGCAGGCGGCCAAAGCGACGAGGAGCGTCGCAGCAAGAGCTGACGACAGGGTTCGACTGCGGTTCACGATGTGTTCTCCTGTGTTGAAGGTGTGTTGCTGTGGTGGTAGGGCTCTCGAAATGAGAAGGACAGCCCGAACAGGGCGAGCGCCTGGCCGAGATCTGTTGAAGGTGCTAGCGCTAGCCGAGCAGGCGGGCCAGCTCGGCCCGACTGATGCCGGCGGCCTCGCGTGGGTCGCCGTCGTAGGTGTCGAGCTCGACCATCAGCCAGCGGTCGTAACCGACTTCTTTGATCGCCGAGATGACGTCGTCGAAGTCGACGTTTCCTTGCCCGAGCGGGTGGAACCCGAACGGCTCGGGGATGAAGTCCTTGAGGTGCACGTGGCGCACCCGGTCGGGGTACCGGCGGATCAGCGCCGCCGGGTCGCCGCCGCCGGCCATCAGGTGGGCGGTGTCGGGGCAGAAGCCGATGCGGCTGCGTTCCATCAACAAGTCGAGCTGCTCGGGGCTCTCGACGATGGTGGTGAGATGCGGGTGGAAGCAGGCGTGAAGGCCACGTGCTTCGGCGATCTCGCACACCCGGTCGAGGGCGATGCCGAGATGGTCGTAGTCCGTCGGGCGGATACCGCTGGCTCGCTGAGCGCCGCCGCCGACGACGAGGGCTTCGGCGCCGAACCGCGCCGCCAGGTCTGCCGCTCGCTCGATGCGGGTCAGCTCGTCAGGCAGGATCTCGTCGTAGATGAAGTTGGCACCGGTGTACACGCTGACGAGCTGCAAGCCGGCAGTGTCGAGCGAGCGGCGCAGATCGTCAGGGCGGTCGGCGTAGTCGTTGACGTTGCCGTCGAACATCTCCACACCCTCGAAGCCCTCGGCTGCAATGTCGCTGATCGCTTGCTCCATCGAGCCGTTGACTCGGTAGAAGAGGTTCTTGACGCTCGTCACCCCGACCGGGTCGCCGACGACGCCGCCCCAGGTGATCGTGCAATATCCCAAACGCATGACCGGACCTCCTTCTGTCCCCGTAAGGACTGATCAATGCTCCTGCCAAGCGAACTTATGCTTGTCACAAGCATAAGTCAAGAGGTAATGTACGAATCGCCTATCGATTCCGACCAAAGAAAGAGGCAAGCGCTGAGCCGTGGCCGCCGCCAACGACGTTACTGAAACCGGCCAGATCCTGCATCTCGTGCGCACCGGTCAAGCCCGCACGCGAGCCGAGGTGAGCCGCATCGGCAACCTCGGGCGCACTGTGGTCAGCCGCTGCCTCGGAGAATTGATCGATCTCGCGCTCGTCCACGACGGCGAGACCACCGCCAGCAACGGCGGGCGAGCGCCGCGCGAACTGTGCTTCAACTCCGGCGCCGGCGTACTGCTCGTCGCCGAATTCGGGGCAACGGCGGTCACCGTCGGGATCAGCGATCTGGCCGGCACGTTGCTGGGCACTGCCGGCGGGCCGTGGCGCATCGAGG
>JANMQX010000113.1:0-3773 GCA_031370745.1 Ilumatobacteraceae bacterium | reverse complement strand
GACGAGGGCCTGCTGGCTGGTCGTGTATGCGCCGGTGTTGGCGGCGAACGCCTCTTCAGCGGTCTGGATGGTCTTGAGGTCCGACTGGCAAGCGCTGGTCTTGCCCTTGTTGGTGATGCCGGTCACTGCGAACACCGTAACGGTGGCCAAGATGCCGAGGATCACGATGACGATCAGCAATTCAACGAGCGTGAAGCCCTTGTCTTGCTTTGACTCAATTTCGATGTGGTTTTCCATGATTAGCGTTCCTCCCGCTTTTAGGGGTTTCAATCCACGTTGTGAACGCTCTTGGTGGATGGTCCCCGCAAGCGCAAATGAATAATCGGATCGGACGGGTAGTTCCTTGAGAGGAAAATTCGCAAGCCTTTCTCAAGCGTTTGGGGTTCAAGAGTCAAGCTCGTTCGACCGATACGTCCTGTGTAGGGAAGTCCCAGTAGAGAAGGTCTGCGATGCGACGCAATGAGAAGAGCTGGATGGAACTCGATGAGCTGTTGGAGCCGTTTCTTCCGGCCGAGCACAACGAGACGGGAGCAGTCGTGGCCGTCGAGTTTCGCAACCGACTGGTGAAACTCGAGCAACAGGTGCTGTCGCAGTACACCTCGATGGCTGCCTATGCGACAATCGCCAAGCAAGACGTCGAGACCGTCAAGCTCGAGGCACGTGCCGACCTCGATCGCTCGCAGGCAACCGTCATCGGATTGACCGAGAAACTCCGCAACGAGATCAATGCCCGTCTCGACGGACTCGAGCGTCGCTCGGACGGCGGGGATCTATCGGCAGATGGGGCGTCGCGTCTCGCCAATGTCGAGCGCGATCTTGAATCGGCTCTCACCGCGCTGCATCAGTGTCTGCAGGAGAACCAGGATCTGCGCACCCAGATCGCCGGTCTCGTCGAGCAGCGGATGCAGGAGCAGGGTTGGCTCGTCAGCAGCGGCACGCCAGAGGCGCTCTACCTGCGCTGATCACTCCTGCACGAGTTCGATCAGCGTGCCAAAGCTGCCCTTCGGATGAACGAATGCAACCGTCGTGCCGCGACTGCCGGGCCGCGGCTGTGCATCGATCGCCGTTGCGCCTGCGGCGACCATGGCAGCCAATGCAGCGGCGCAGTCATCGACTCGGTAGCCGACGTGATGGAGGCCTTCGCCGCGTTTCTCGATCGAGCGGGCGATCGGCGAGTCGGGCCTCGTAGCGGCCGTTAGCTGGATGTAGCTCTCGGCAACCTTCAGCAGTGCTTCCTCGACGCCGTCGCTCTCGACGACCTCGCGGTGGTCGACCTCGGCGCCGAAAGCCCTCCGGTAGTAGTCAATCGCGGCATCGAGGTCGCGGACGGCGATAGCGATGTGGTCGATCTCGGTCAGCAGCATGCACTGAGTCAACCAGATCGTGCTGACCGCGGCCAGATCGCCGGCCGTGTCGACGGTGACAGCTCAGCGGCGGAAGCGATGCAGTTTGTCGCCGAGCTTGTCGCGCAGTTCGGAGTCGGTCACGCCGAGCCCTTCAGTCGGCGCCAGGCAGAGAACGCCGAGCTTGCCTTCGTGCATGTTGTGGTGCACCTGATACGCTGCCTCGCCCGTTTGTTCGAGTGGAAACACCTGAGACAGGACTGGGTGAATCATGCCCTTCGAGATCAAGCGGTTTGCTTCCCAGGCCTCTTTGTAGTTGGCGAAGTGGCTGCCGATGAGCCGCTTGAGCCGCATCCAGAAATGGCGGTTGTCGAACTCCATCATGAAGCCGCTTGTCGCCGCGCACGACACGACCGTGCCACCGCGCTTGGCGACGTACATCGATGCCGCGAACGTCGATCGCCCCGGATGTTCGAAGACGATGTCGGGGTCTTCACCGACGAGTTCGCGGATGTCTTTTCCGAAGCGGCGCCACTCGCTCTCATCGTGAGTGTGTTCGTCTTTCCAGAACCTGTAGTCCGCAGCGCGCCGATCAATGACTGCCTCGACACCCATTGATCTCAGGATCTCGGCCTTGTCCGGCGATGACACCACACAGACGGGAATGCCGCCGCCGTTCAGCACGTATTGCGCGGCATAGGCACCGATGCCGCCAGTCGCACCCCAGATCAGCACGACGTCGCCCTGCTTCATCGCTGCCCCATTTCTCGACACGAGCATCCGATAGCTCGTCGAGTTGCACAGCGCGTTGACCGCAGCCTCCTCCCACGTGAGATGGGCGGGCTTCGGCAAGAGCTGGTTGATCTTGACCACTGCAAGGTCGGCGAGACCGCCGAAGTTGGTCTCGTATCCCCAGATTCTCTGATTGCTGGCCATCATCGAGTCGTCGTGCGAGGTCTGGTCCTGATCGTCGACGTAGTTGCAGTGCACCGTGACGCGGTCGCCCGGCTTCCAGTTGCGCACCGCAGCGCCGACCCGCAGCACCACGCCGGCGGCGTCGCTGCCGACGACTTGGTACGGCTGATCGTGGCGTCTTGCCCATTCGCTCTCGCGACCAAGCCGCGCCAACGGCCCGAATGTGCTGACCGGTTCGAAGATGGTCGTCCAGACCGTGTTGAAGTTGATGCTGCTGGCCATCACCGCGACGTACGCCTCGTCGGGCGCCAGCTCGGGAGTGGGCACGCTTCCGACGTGCAAGCTCTTGCGTGGGTCCTTGTCGGCCGAGGCAACGCCGGCCCACATCGTCTCTTCTGCCTTCAAGACGTGAGCTGCTCGATACTCGTTAGGAATGGCGATGTTGGCGAGCTCGTCGCCCGTGGCTTCGTTCTCGATCGCCTCGACGAAATGCTCCATGAACGGACGATAGTGACAGTGCATGAATCGACGGAAGCGATTCGAAGAATCGACCTGTACGACATCAGTGCAGGAAGGCGCCGCGGGAGCACCTGTAGTGCCGAAGCACTACCCTTGACGCCGTGCCCAATAGACGCAGCAGCCACCTCTGGCGCGCCTCGTTCGTTGCGGCGGCGGTGGTCGCGCTCAGTGCCTGCAACCCTCCGTTCATCAGCGGGTGGGTTCCCTACTGGAACGCGCCCGATGGGCGAGTTGGCTTCTCCGATCCCAGGGTCACGCCGATGTTCAGCGATATCTCGCCGTTCTTCTTCAGCGCCTTGCCCGATGGAACGATCGGACTGGTCGGCTCGGCAACCCAACTCACCGCGACGGTTCACCAGGCTCACATTCGAGGGCTGAAGGTGCTTCCGTCGATCACCGATGGCAGCGGCAAGTTGACGATGGCCACGGTGATCCTGGCCGATCCGGCGAATCGGGCACAACACATTGCCAACATCGTCGCTCTCACCGACACGTACCCCGAGATCGATGGCGTCGACCTCGATTACGAGGGATTCGCGTTTGCCGACGGGCATGATTCGTGGACGACAACGCAGCCCCTTTGGAGGGCGTTCATCTCCGAACTTGCAGCGGCCCTGCATGCGAAGGGCAAGCTGCTTTCCGTCACCATTCCGCCGACGTGGATCGCGGCCGGCAACGAGACGGGCTATCCGGTCTACGACCAGGCATTCATCGGCGCCGTCGCCGATCGAATCCGGCTGATGGTCTACGACTGGAGCGTCAGCTCTCCTGGGCCGATTTCGCCGATCTCGTGGCTCAATCAGGTAGTTGCGTACACAAACGCCAAGCTGCCCAACGACAAATCCAAGTTGCAACTCGGCATCCCCGCTTACGGCCGCAACTGGGGACGCAAGGTCAACAGCAGCGAGATCTGTCCCGACGGGGCAATCAGCACCAGCAGCATCGAACTGCGCAACATGCCGGCGCTGATCGCCGCCCACGGTGCGACGCCCGCCC
>JANMQX010000099.1:0-25077 GCA_031370745.1 Ilumatobacteraceae bacterium | reverse complement strand
ATCAACCGCACGGTGCGAAGGGGTCGGCGGGACATTCTTAGCGGGCCGAGCAATCGGTGGTGTCAGGGACGGCGGCGAACCTCGGCACAGCGAGTGGGCCGCTGGTGCCGGTGAGGCAACGAACCGGCACCGCAGCATCTGTAACTCGCATCGTCATCAATCCTCGGCGACGGCCTCGGCAAGCATCTGCAGATACGCTGTTCGGGGCACATCGATGGCGCCGACCGAGACGAGATGCGGAGTCGTCCACTGCACGTCGAGCAGCTTCACTCTCGAGTCGGCGAGCCAATCGACCAGCCTGACAAGGGCGACCTTCGAGGCGTCGGTCGCATCGCTGAACATCGATTCTCCGGCGAACAGCCCGGCGATGTGCACGCCGTACAGACCGCCCACGAGCCGACCGTCGAGGTACGTCTCGACGCTGTGCGCCCATCCCAAGCGATGGAGCTCCTCGTACGCGTCGACGAACTGCGGCGTGATCCACCCGTGAGGTCGTGCCGGATCCGCGCATCGCTCCATCACATCGCGGAACCGCGTGTCGAAGAGCACCTCATACCTCCGAACGCTGCGCCGCAACGAACGCGAAACGATGAGTCCGTCGAGCGGAATCACCCCGCGCGGATTGGGCGACCACCACCCCAGAGTCTTCTTGCGCAAGGGCATCGGAAAGATCCCGCTGCGGTACGCGGCCAACAGTGTTCCCGGCTCCAGATCCGCGCCGATCCCGCACAGGCCACTGCCGTCGGCCAGTTCCGGCGACGGCAACCGCCAGCGGTTTGCCGGCGGTTCGATCGGAGGTCGGCCCATGTGCATCACCTCCGATTGGAGCACATCGGGTGATTCAATAGGTGTAGAAGCCGCACTTGGTCTTGCGCCCGAGATGGCCCGCGGCAACCTTGTCGAGCAAGGTCTGAGCCGGCGCGTCGCCCGGATTGCCAAACGATGCGTGAATGGTCTCGAGGATGGCCACCGATGTGTCGAGACCGACAAGGTCGAGCAACGCAAACGGACCCATGGGGAAGTTGCAGCCACCCTTCATCGCCGTATCGATCGACTCGAGCGAGGCAGTGCCTCGTTCGAACATGCGCACCGCGTCGTTGAGGTAGGGGAACAGCAGGGCGTTGACGATGAAGCCGGCGTGGTCCTGAACTTCGACCGCATCCTTGCCGCACGAGGTGACGAACGCCATGGCTTGATCGATGGTCTCGGCACAGGCTGTGAGCGGCCGCACCACTTCGACGAGTTTCATCACGGTCGCAGGATTGAAGAAGTGGATGCCGCACACCTTTGCAGGCCGCGCTGTCGCCAGCGCGAGGTCGATGACCGGCAAGGTCGAGGTGTTGGTGGCGAGGATTGCCGATGGTTTCGTCGCTCGGTCGAGTGCGCCGAAGAGCTGCAGCTTGACCTCGATCTCTTCGATCACGGACTCGATCACGAGGTCGCAATCGCCGATGGGGTCGAGACCCTCGACAGCCACGATCCGAGCCATCACCGAGTCGCGCTCATCGGCCGTGACCTTCTCGCGTTCAACCGCCTTCGACAATCCGGCATGGATCGTTCGCAACACGCTGTCGGCCGATGCCTGAGATCGTGAGGTCACGATGACGTCGTAACCGGCGCGGGCGGCCACCTCGGCAAGGCCGGCGCCCATGATCCCAGAGCCCACGATGCCGACCGTGCGAATGCCTCCTGTCATGCGCCGACTGTAGCTACCGGTCGGTAACTTCGACAATCCGGCTACGGTCCTGCATCGTGGAAATCGAGGGCATCGAGGCCGCACTGGCCTTCTTCATGGAAGCCGACCGGTTGAAGAGCATCGAGCGGCGAAATCGTCTGGCCGATGGCTCGCGCCGCGAGAACACTGCCGAGCACTCTTGGCACCTCGGTATCGCTGCGCTCGTCCTGGCACCGTTCGCGAGCGAGCCGGTCGACGTTGCCACGGCGGTCGCGATGGCTCTCGTCCACGACATCGTCGAGATCGATGCCGGCGACACCTTCGCCTACGACGAGACAGAAGCTGCGGCTACCAAACAGACCCGCGAACAGGCCGCCGCAGATCGACTCTTCGGTCTGTTGCCCACGGAAACCGGCCGCCGGTTCCGCGAGATGTGGGACGAGTACGAACGCGGCGACACGCCCGAGGCCCGCTTCGTGATGGCCGTCGATCGGTTGGCCCCGATGATGTTGAACCTCGCCGAGGGGGCCTCGACGTGGCGTGAACACGGCATCACCCGATCGCGGGTGATCGCCCGCAACGGTCACTACATCCAGCAATCATTGCCTGGCGCGTGGAGCGCGGTGCTGGCTCAACTCGACGCTGCCGTAGCCGAAGGCATCGTTGACCCCGAGTGACGGAGTACATCGACAGTTCACCGGATGCGGCGACCGCTGTCCAAGCCACATCGGTACCCTGGAAGCGTGACAACAGACCTCGTCGATGACCTCGACTCTGCACCGGAGCGATTGGTCGCCCTCGAGGCGGTGCACAACTTCCGCGATCTCGGCGGATACGCGACGGCAGACGGACGCACGACACTGTGGCGGAGGCTGTATCGCGCCGATGGGCTGTACCGGCTGACCGCCGCCGATGTGGTCGCCCTCGAGCCGCTCGGGCTGCGCACTGTCATCGACCTGCGAAGCGCGCCGGAGCTCGACGAGCGCGGACGGTTTCCTGTCGACGCGCATCCCGTGGTGTTTCATCACCTGCCGATCATCGACAAGACCTGGGCCCACGGCGGCGCACCGGAGTACGCGCGCGACGAAGACTTCCTGATCTGGGCGTATCAGGGGATGCTCACCGTCGGCGCCCCGAGGTTTGCCGCGGCCTTGGAAGTGTTGGCAGAGCCGGGCGCGCTGCCTGCGGTGTTCCACTGCGCGGCCGGCAAGGACCGCACTGGTCTGCTCGCCGCGCTGCTGCTCGGTTCGCTCAGGGTCTCTCACGACGACATCGTGGCCGACTACGAGTTGACGGTCGCCGGCATGGCCCGCTTCCGCGAATGGGCTGCGCGCGAATGGCCGGAATGGACCGAGCGGATGGCAACGGTTCCGCCCGCCTACACCGCCGCCCTTCCCGAAGCGATGAGCCACATCCTCGACGAGCTGTGTCGACAACACGGATCCATCCGCGACTATGTGCGTTCGATCGGCGTCTCTGACGAGACGCTGGCCACGTTGGAATCCGTGCTCCTCGACTGACCAGCCTACGCTCGCCGTGATGAACGGCATCCTGGCACTACAAGGCGGCGGCCCGTTCGTCGCCAACGACGATCTCGACCGTCGGTTGGTCACGGCAGCAGGCGCGTCGCGCGTGGTCATGCTGCCGACTGCCGATGCCTACGAACATCCCGAACTTCTCGTCGCCGCCGCCATGACATGGGGCGAACGGCTTGACGTCGAGGTCGAGGCGCTGATGGTGATGCGCCGGGGCGAAGCGATGGACGACGGCGTCGTCGGCGTCATCCACGGCGCACGCGCCGTGTATCTCGTGGGCGATCAACCGTTGCATCTGCGATCCGTCTTGAAGGGCACGCCACTGTGGGACGCAATCGTGCAGGTTCTGGCCAGCGGTGGGCTGGTCGCCGCGACGGGCGGAAGTGCCGCAGCGATGTGCGACCCGATGGTCGATCCACGCGGTGGCGCTTTCACCCTTGGCCTCGGGCTGATCGACGGCGTCGCATTGGTGACCGAGGCCGAGACATGGTCGACCGATCGCCTGCACCGCACCTTGAAGTTGGCCAACACCCCGATTGTCGAGTTACCCAGCGGCTCCGCGCTGGTTCACACATCCGAAGGCTGGGAACGCGATGGCGAGATGACCGTGCACGGCGACCTCCCCTGATGCTGCGGCCGGGAACCGACGACCTCAGGCTTCGGTGATCGTGACAGACAGGACGATGATCTGCTCGAGCGGCGGTACGCCGTTCGCGGCTTGATCGGGATTGCCGAGCGCATCGAGAGCCTTCACCGTGGTGTCGAGGCCATCGGTGACCTGCCCGAACAGCGTGTAGTTGGCCGGCAGTGCCACGCCGCTGGCACCGCTGATGATGAAGAACTGACTTCCATTGGTATTGGGACCGGAGTTCGCCATGGCGACAGAGCCGACCTTGTACGAGCCGGCAGCCGGAAGTTCGTCGGCAAAGGTGTAGCCCGGACCACCTTTGCCCGTGCCGGTCGGGTCGCCACACTGCACTGCGAAAGCAGGGATGGCCCGATGACAGATGGTGTTGTCGAAGTAGTGATAGCGAGCCAACACGACGAAGTTGTTGACGGACACCGGCGCAGCGGCGGCGTCGAGGGCGATCGTGTACGCACCCTTGTTGGTCGTCACGACAGCGGTGTACTTCTTGGTTGCGTCGATGCAACTCGGTGGCGCCTTGGCGAAAGATATCGTTCTCGGCGAAGTGCCGTCGGCAGCCGGACAGGTCGTGTCGCCGGTGATGGTCGCTCCGGCAATCGTGCTGGGAAGCGGAGTCAACGTCGTGGTCGGCGCGTTCGGATCAAGGGTCGTCGCTGACGCGGCCGATGTGTTCGTGGTGGCCGTTGATGACGAATTGTTGCGTGTGACCAGCTTGACGAGCCCGAACAGCGCGATTGCGGCGACGGGGACCAACAACAGGTACATGCCGTTGCGCTTGCGCTTCTCGGTGCGGGCCTGCCTGGCAAGTTCCTCCAAGCGCTGCTGACGATTGGCCTTCTGACGTTCGCGCTTAGGGGTTCCCACGAACACGTGAGGCTAGCGGGCGGCCCGACCAACAACGCTGGCAACCCCGTCGCTCAAGTCGCCGCGCCGTTGTGCCGATTCTCCGGTGAGCCGACGGACGGCAACTGCGCCAGCTACGCCACATACAACCGACATGACGACCGACCGAACGAGAACGCCGCGATGAACCGATGGGGACACAGAATTGGACGCGGGCTGACGTGCCTCGGCCTGATGTCGACCGCTGCGTACCTCGGTTGGCGCATCGCAACCTTGCCAAGCCAGCCCCCGCTGTGGATCGTCGCGCTGGCGATCGCCGTCGAGATCTCAGGGTTCGCCGGGTCGGGCATCTTGATGTGGGCGCTCTGGCACGGCCGGCCAGCACCCGTGAGGCCAGCCGACAGCGGCGCCGAAATCGGCCCCAGCGCGATCGACGTCGTCGTGCGCGTCGACCAGCAACCGATTCACCAGGTGCGCGCGACCCTGCTCTCGTTGCACGCGATGACCACTGGCAACACCATCGTCGTCGACAAACGTGCCCGCCCAGAGGTCGCGGCACTTGCGGCCGAGTTCGCTGCCACATACGCAGCCACCGACATCGAGGATCACAACGGGCTGAAGACCTGCGCTGCGGTTTCGAGCACGTCGTTGTTGTTGTTGCTCGATGCCGGTGACATCCCGAGCCCAAGGGCCATCACCAGTTTGATGCCGTTGATGGGCGACGAGCGCGTAGCCGTAGCGATCGGGCAGTCGCTGATGGCCGATGACGACTCGGCGGAGCACGGGCCGAACGGCCTGCATGAACTCATTTTCGAACGAGAGACCCTCAACCCGGCTCTCGGTGCCCGCGGCGCGGCGATCCTCAGCGAGTCCGGTGCCCTGATTCGTCGAGCTGCGATCGTCAGTGTCGAGGTCGGCGACGAAGAAGCGATCGAGGCTGAGGCCCACTGGTCGCTGGCGTTGATGTGCAGTGGCTGGAGAGTGGTCGCCGCAATCGGCGAACCGATGGTGGTCCGCCAAGTCGTGCAGTCGCAAGACGACGTGTACGAACGCCGCGTGCAACGTGCCCGCGCCTATCGAACGATGATCTTCGGTCCTGACGGAATCCTGCGGTTGAACTCGCTGCGCCTCGGCCAGCGCCTGGCGATCGCCGCCTCAGGGGTACGACCGCTGTCGGGGCTGCGTCGGGTTGGGTTCATTGCAGTCGTGGTTGCCTCGTTGCTGACGGGTTCACTGCCACTGCGTCCGAACCTCACAGTCTTCACCGCGCTGTGGGCGCCTGGCTGGGTGCTGACTTCGCTAGGTCTCGGCCTGATGAGTGGATGGACGCTTCGTCCGGGAGATCGCACCCGCTCGTCGCTGCGCAATCTGGGCGCTTCGTGGCAGGGGCTGCGGCACCCTGTCGGCTTCGATCAACGCAGGGCACCGATCATGACCCCGCACGCGCTGCAACACGGCGGGGCATTGGTGGCGTCGGTTGTCGTACTGAGTTCGGTGATGATGATGCGCGGATCGAGCGAGCAGTGGACTCACGCGCTCGGCGCGATGCCGTTCCCCTGGCTTGTCGGTCTCGTGGCTGTGTCGCTGTGGACCTTGACGATGTCGCTCGACGTGTTGCGCCTCTTCGGCAAGCGCAACCAACTGCGCCGCGCCACGCGAGTCGTGGCCTCGATCCCAGCCGAAGTCAACAACACCCCTGTCGCAGTCTTCGACATCACCGCGCTCGGCGCCGGCTTCGAGACCAGCCAGGAGGTATTCGCCAAACAGGAACTGACGCTCGCGGCAACGATCACCACCTCGCGCGGTTGCGAGAACGTCACGTTGCCCATCATCGTCCGCGACGTCCGCAGCGTCTCTCCGGCATCAATCCCGATCGAGAACGAGCGCTGGAGGGTTGGCGTCGAATTCGGTGACGTGTTGCCGCAGGCGATCAATCCACTCGTCGAGTTGTGCATGATCGAACCGGCCCGGCGGCGACTCGGCACGCCGATCAGCGTCTCGACAAACAGCACCGCCGCGGCAGTCGAGGCAATCGTCCAGCCGGTGATGGATGGCCGCCGCCTGACGTTGCGGCTGATCTCATTGATGGCGGTCGGCAGCGCCATCGCGACTGCTCAGCCCGGTAAGAGCACCTTGGTGACCTCGACTGTGTCGGCAGTCTCGGTCCTGATCGCCACAGGCGTGCTGGCCGGGTCGGCGCGTCCGCGTCGAGCACCGTGGACCTCGGATCAATCGACTTCGTCGCCGTCACCCGATTTGGCGATGAGGTAACCGATGGCTCGTTCCGCTCTTGGATACCGGTACACCAGACGCCAGAAATCGTCGTTGTGGCCGAGGACATCGAGGTGGGCGAGTTCGTGAACGATCACGTAGTCGATGACCCAATCGGGAAAAGGAGCCAAGCGGTTTGAGATGCGGATCGTGCGCTGGGACGGGGTGCACGACCCCCATCGCGACCGCATGTCATCTGCCCAGCGAATGGTGTGCGGACGACGCAGGTCGTAGCGGTGCGCCAGCGTCGTCGCCCGCTCGTCGAGGCGCAATCGATCGGCCGACATCTTGCGCTGAAATCGTCCGCTCATCTCGCGAATCCAGTGCGCTTCTTCGGCTTTGCTCATCCACGACGGCAAGGCGATTCGCAACACACCGCCCACCAACTGGGCCCCCACGGTCTTGCGGCGCTTGGCCGAGCGAGTCACCTCGACCACGAACGGATCAATCGCGGGCAACACAGGGGCGAGTTCCTCGTCGGGGCCGAGGCCTGGGAGGTGCTCAGCATCGCTCACGGTCACGGACGGTATCGCCCGGTACGCTGGCGACAATGGCGACACTGCGAATGTTCGCATCGGCTCGCGAAGCCGCCGGCACCGGTCGAGCGGAGTTCGCCGGCATGACTGTCGGCGATGTGTTGGCTGCCGCCGTCGCTTCGTTCGGCGATGGTTTTGCCCGGGTGCTGCCATCGTGCAGAGTATGGGTGAATGGCGAAGCCGCGGACCCGGCCGACCCCGTGGGTGCTGGTGACGAAGTGGCGGTTCTGCCGCCCGTTAGTGGAGGATGTTGATGGCTGAGATCGAGGATCCCCGGCAGCTCTCGCTTGTCGAACTGCGTGCGCTGCGCGCCCGGTTGCAGACCGACGACGATGCGGTGTCGTATGTGCGCCGGCTGGCGCAGGCACGGCTCGACCTCCTGCACGCCGAGAAACGGCGCCGGATCGACGGTGGATCGGAGAGTCTGTCCGACGAGCTTCCGTCGATCCTGTCGACGCATCTCACGGGTGGTGCCCCGAGGCCGCCGCGTCCGGCCGAGGACTTCAGCAGCCATCCGCTCGCCGAACAGTTCGATGCTCTGTTGGATCGCGCCGGTGACCACGACCTCTCCTCGCTGACCCCCGAGGAGCTCACCAGCTACGCCGACGCATTGCACGAGTTCGAACAGGCCCGGTCGCATGAGCGCCGCGAGCTCTTCACACGCATCGACGAGCTCAGCGCAGAACTGGTTCGTCGCTACCGCGACGGCGAGGCCAACGTCGACGGCCTGCTCGCCGCCGACGACTGAGTTTCGCTCTCGTGCCATCGATGCGCGACGACCTCGACAAGCGACTGGCCGATGTCGGCGAGCTGATCAAGTCGCAACGCGAGGTCGCCCGCATGAGTGTTCGCCGGTTGGCCGAACTGGCCGGCGTCAGCAATCCGTATCTGTCCCAGATCGAGCGCGGCTTGCGCAAACCGTCGGCCGACATCTTGCAGCAGATCGCCAAGGCGCTGCAGATCAGTGCCGAATCCTTGTACGAACGGGCCGGCTTCTTGCCGCCATCCGACAAACCACGCGTCGGAGTCCGCGAAGCGATCGCCGCCGATCAGCAACTGACCACCGAGCAACGTCAGGCGCTCCTCAACGTGTACGAAAGCTTTGTCGCCGGCAAGACCTGAGGACCAGGCCGCCTTTCTGGAATGTTGATCACTTCGATAGCGTTTCGTATCTCCGTGCAACGCGTTGCCGTGCTTTCACTCCACACGTCGCCCCTCACCCAACCTGGGTCGGGCGACAGTGGCGGCATGAACGTGTACGTGCGCGAGCTGGTTTCGGCACTGGCCCAAGCTGGCGTCGACTGCACGACGTATACACGGGCGACCCGCCCTGACCTGCCCGAGGTGGTGCAGGTCGAGCCTGGGCACCGAGTCGTGCACATTCCGGCCGGTCCATACGATCTGTCCAAGGAGCAGCTCCCCTCGGTGCTCACCGAGTTCGGCGATGCCGTCGTCGACCACCTCAAGAACGATTTCCCCGCCGACGTGCTGCACGCCAACTATTGGCTCAGTGGGCTCGTTGCGCATCGCGTCAAACACGAGCTCGACCTCCCGTTCGTCAGCACCTTCCACACGCTCGCCAAGGTGAAAGCGGAAGGGGGCGATCTCGAGCCCGAATGGCGCGAACGCGCTGAGGCCGAGATCATCGGTTGCGCGGACGCGATCTGCGTGAGCTGTACAGAAGAGGAGCGCCAGTTCCTTCGCCTCTACGGGGAGCCGGCCGGCAAGATCGAGATCATCGCCCCGGGTGTCGAGCACGCGTTCTTCGCACCTGGCGATCGGGCCGGGGCGCGCAACGCCATTGGCCTCCCGATTGGTCGGCCGGTCCTTCTGTTCGTCGGCCGCATCCAGCCGCTGAAGGGTCCCGACGTTGCGGTGAGAGCTCTCGCCGCACTCAAGCGTCCGGACGCTCTGTTGCTGATCGTCGGCGGTGCCAGTGGATCCGACGGCGCCGGCGAGATGAACCACCTTCGGGACCTCATCACCGAGCTCGGCGTTGTGGGTCAGGTCCGCTTCATCGAACCGCAGCCGCATCACATCCTCAGTACCTACTACCGCGCCGCCGACGTCGTGTTGGTGCCGAGCCGCAGCGAAAGCTTCGGGCTTGTGGCGCTCGAGGCTTCGGCGTGCGGCATCCCGGTGGTGGCCAGCGGCGTCGGTGGTCTGTTGACCCTTGTCGACCACGGTGACAACGGGTTCCTCGTGCATGATCGCGATCCGCAGCTGTATGCCCGCTACATCGCCAAGATCCTCGATGATCCGCAGCAGGCAGCGGCGATGGGCCGGCGCGGCGCGGTGAGGGCGCGGCAATACACCTGGGGATTCGCAGCGGCGCGCCTTCGCCGGGTCTATGCCGACCTCACAGTGCGCGAGTTGGTGGCCTGCGCGTGAGCAATGTGTACGACGACACCACCGTGTCGGCGCTCGCAGCAGAGATCGATGTGTGGCTCGCCCAGCTCGCCGCTGCGAATCCGGCCATCGAAGCCGTCGACCGAGGCGACGGTGACGATCACCGCTGGTATGTGCGGCTTCGAGCCGACGAAAAAGAACACATCACGATCTGGCTGACGCTGGGCCAACGCACCTTGCGCTACGAGACGTACGTCATGCCGGCGCCGCAAGAGAACGCCGCCCAGGTGTACGAGATGGCGTTGCGACGAAACGAGAAGTTGGTCGGGGCCCATTTTGCAATCGGTGTCGAGGACGCGTTGTTCTTGCGTGGCGAACTGCCGGTGACCGCCGTCTGTGCCGACGAAGTCGATCGGATCGTCAGATCGATCTACGCCTATACCGAGCAAAGCTTTCCAGCGATGATCCGGCTCGGATTCGCCAGCCACTTCGCTCACTGAGGTTTCGTGTGCCGCGCTTTCCGCTTCGGCGGCCTCGGCGGCCATCTCTGTCTATGCCGGGCGGATGGTTCTCTTCGGGGAATGTCGTAGCGCCATCCGTTCCGGCGCCATGTGATTAGCCTGCGGCCATGACCAAGTTCCGATTGTCCGTCGTCGGTGGCGGCAACATGGGAGCAGCGTTGGTTGGCGGTCTTGTCGGCAACGGCTGGGCGACCAACGATCTCGCGGTCGTCGAAGTTGCCGCTGAACGCCGCGACACCCTCACGAAGATGTTCCCCGGCATTGCCGTCAGTGCAACGGTGCCGGCCTGCGACGCCGCGCTGATCGCCGTCAAGCCGTACGACGCTGCCGCCGCAGCGACCGAGGCGGTCGAGGCAGGGGCACGGCGGCTGCTCTCGATCGCCGCAGGTGTCTCATTGTCGACGTTGCAGGATGCATGTGGCCACGGCGTCGCCGTGATTCGATCGATGCCAAACACGCCCGCACTGGTCGGCAAGGGCGCGGCCGCGATCTGCGGCGGACCATTTGCGACCGACGACGATCTCGATTGGGCCGAAGCAATACTCGGTGCGGTTGGCACCGTGGTACGGCTGCCCGAGTCGCTGCTCGACACGGTCACCGGCCTGGTAGGGAGCGGGCCCGGATACCTCTTCATGATTGCTGAAGCGTTGATCGACGCGGGAGTGCTTGCCGGTCTGACGCGGCCGGTCGCCGATGCGCTGGTTCGCCAGTTGTTCGTCGGCTCGGCGGCGATGCTGTCTGAATACGGCGATCCGGTTGCGTTGCGGGCGATGGTCACGTCGCCTGGCGGCACGACTGCCGCCGGCTTGCGTGTGCTCGAAGAGCACGGCACCCGATCTGCTCTGCTCGAAGCAGTGCTCGCGGCGACCGAACGGAGCAAGGAGCTCGGCAAGCCCGCCTAGCAGTTCTCACGGAGCGCGCTCGGGACGCCACCGGAACCGGAAATTTCTTGGTGTGACTCTTTTCTCAGTGGCTTCCTTGTGTCTAACCTTTCCACAGGTCAAAAAGACCGCCGCGTGATTTTCACACGGAGTCGCATCCGCAAGGATGCGCCGACAGGGCTGGTGCCATCGGGGGGTTGGCATCGGCCCTTGTCGATTTTTCGGGCCCGATCCGGTGCCGACGCTCGGCGGCGATGGCTAGGTTGTGGCTCATGGGCCGCCGCTACGACAACGTCTCGCTGCTCACCGACTACGGGCTCGTCGACGAGTTCGTCGGCGTCGTCAAGGCAGTCATCCGCGACATCGCTCCGCATGCCCAGACGATCGATCTGACCCACAACATCGCCCCGTTCGATGTGCGCGCCGGCAGCCTTGCGCTGGCCCGCTGCATCTCCTACATCCCGAGCGGCGTCATCGTCGCTGTCGTTGACCCGGGTGTGGGAGGCAGCCGCAAGTCGATCGCGATCGAGGTGGCCGATGGTGAGGCCGTCTTGGTCGGACCCGACAACGGTCTCCTGGCTCCGGCCGTGGCGATGGCCGCAGGCGCTGGTCGCTGCGTGGTGCTGACCAACGAGGCGTACCACCTGCAGTCGCACGGTGCCACGTTCGCTGGACGCGACATCTTCGCCCCTGTCGCCGCCCACCTGTGCAACGGCGTCGACCTCGCCGAACTCGGCGAGCCGATCGACGCCGACGCCTTGTTGCCAGGCATGGTTCCACTGCCTCGCGAAGAAGCCGGGGGTTTGGTCGGCGAAGTGCTCTGGGTCGATCATTTCGGCAACTGCCAACTCAACATCTCCCCGACGAGATCGCCACGTGGGGTGCTCAAATGCAGGTCAGCTTCGGCGAGTCGCAACGTGTGGCAACCCTGCAGCACACGTTCTCCGACGTCGCCACCGGCGCGGTTGGTCTTGTGGTCGACAGTTGCGGCATGTTGGCGCTGGTGCTCGATCAGCGCTCGGCGGCAATGGATCTCGGTATCGGCCCCGGCGATCAGATCACGCTCGCCCCACTGACCGACGCCGCACAGGCAGGGACGACCAGCCCCGTCACCTTGCGTGCCCGCTAGGTTGACGGGATGCGTCCAGCGACCACGCTCACGTTGGCTCTCCTGTTGATCCTCATCCTGACGGCCGGCGTCATCTCGTTGCTTCGTCTGTAGAAGCAGGTCGCGGTGAACCTCGCACACATCATCGATGGGCATCCCCCCGAACACATCGCGATCATCAGCCGCGGTGTTGAGACGAGCTACGCCAAACTCGGCGACGAAGTTGCCCGACTTCGCGGCGGATTGACCAAGCTCGGCGTCGGCAGCGGCGACCGCGTCGCTCTCCTGTGTGGCAACGGGCTGTACTTCGTCGAGACCTACCTTGCGGTCCTCGGGCTCGGCGCCGTCGTCGTCCCGCTGAACCCGCAGAGCCCATCACCGGAAATCGAGCAGGAGATCGCGACCGTTGGGGCAGGTGTGGTCATCGTCGAGCCCGCGGCCGCTGCTGCGTGGAACGGTATCGATCGTCAACGTGTCCCGTCGGTTCGGCACGTCATCGCCACCGAGGCCGGGGGCGTGGAAGCCGAGGCCAGCTTTGCTGACCTCGTCGCGGCCGATCCCGCCGAGCTTGTCGAGGTCGAGCCCGACACCCTGGCACTTCTGATCTTCACCAGCGGTACTGCCGGTTCCCCTCGGGCGGCGATGCTGAGCCACGGGAACCTGCTGGCCAACATCGATCAAGGGCGGTCCGCAGCGGCGGTGATCGGCACCGACGACATCGTGTACGGCGTGCTGCCGATGTTCCACATCTTTGGCCTCAACGTCGTTCTTGGACTCAGCTTGGCGAATGGCGCCACGGTTGTGCTGGTGCAGCGTTTTGATCCGTCGACTGCGCTCGACACCGTGCGCGAGCGCGGTATCACTGTGATTCCCGGCGCCCCACCCCTGTGGCTGGCGTTCAGTCATTTCGACCAGGCGCCAGCCGACAGCTTCGCAACCGTTCGTTTGGCATTGAGCGGCGCGGCGAAGATGCCCGAGGATGCGACGCGCCGATTGCAACAACGCTTTGGATTGCAGCTTGCCGAAGGCTACGGATTGAGCGAGGCATCGCCGGTTGTCACGAGCTCTGCCGGGTTGATGCTGAAGATCGGCTCGGTCGGCAAGGTCCTCGACGGCATGACTGTGAGGATCGTCGACGAAAACGGCGACGATGTGCTCGAAGGCGACGCCGGCGAAATCTGGGTAAAGGGTCCCAACGTGTTCATGGGCTACCTCGACGATCCCGAGCAGACGGCACGGGTACTGACTCCAGACGGTTGGCTTCGCACCGGTGACATCGCGGTGACCGACGACGACGGGTACATCTTCCTCGTCGACCGCGCCAAGGACCTCATCATCGTCAGCGGCTTCAACGTCTACCCGGCGGAGGTCGAAGAGATCATCGCCGAACATCCGGCTGTCGCCGAAGTAGGTGTCGTCGGGGTTCCGCATCCTCACACCGGCGAAGCGGTCAAGGCTTGGGTGGTTGTGCGCGACGGCATGACGGTCGACGAGGACACGCTGATCGCGTGGTGCACCGAACGCCTTGCTCGCTACAAGAGCCCGTCGAAGATCCTGTTCGTCGAGCAACTGCCGCGCAACGTCAGCGGCAAGTTGCTACGCCGCTCGCTGACGTAACGCAACCAACCTCTGGCGCCGCACCGTCGAAGCCACCAGGAATCCGGCGAACAGCACCACGATCCCAACGAGCAACGTCACCGAGAATGCCCGATCCTTGCCGAGCCGACCCGCCAACGTTCCACTTGCAGACAGCACGAGCGTGCCGGCGGCGATCAAGAGGTTGCCGACGACGAGCTGACCCGGCGACAAAGCACCCCTACCCACGCCCGACCCCGCCGGCTCACGCCGCCGCGACAACCGATAGACGCTCCACAGCGCGCCGGCGACGATCACCACCGCCGCGACGCCCGAGCCGGCCGCGGCAAGCACCCGTGGAGCTACCCCGAAAACGTCTTTGCCCGTCGGCAGCTCCTTGCCGGCGACACCGGCGCGAGTCGGAGCGAACAGCACAATGCCTGCGCTGAATCCACTGAACAGGACCAGCCACCAACGCACCCGGTCGCCGACGGTTCGCCCGGCGAGCAGATACACGGTGCCCAGCGCGAGCCACGGCACGTTCAACACAGCGCCGGCGAGATAGAAGACGCGAAAACTCGCCAGACTCCAGCCACCCGTCTGCGCCCACCACAGTGCGCCGGCACCAACCGCGAACAGCGCCAGCGACACTGACCATGCCAGGTCGTGGGGACGTCGCCGCCGAAGCCATCGGTCCAGCGTGCTGAGGGCAAAGCCCACGGCCACCAGCGTCGCAGCGACGGCGAGGGCAGCGTTCATCGTTGCCAGACGGTAGTCCTCGGGCTCCCTCGGTGTCGCGGCGTGACAAAAAACTGTGCCAGAGACGGGCCTGCTGCTTTGTGAACGTGTGCACGAGTGCCTAACGTTTGTGTCAGGTATGGCTCCCGAACGCACTCGCCGACGCATCCCAGATGCCACCGTTGCCAGGCTGCCCGTCTACCTCCGAATTCTCATCGAGCAGGGCGAAGAAGGCGTCGACAGCATCTCGTCCGAGCGGCTCGCTGAACTGGGCGGTGTAAATGCCGCGAAGGTTCGCAAGGACCTGAGCTACCTCGGCAGCTACGGCACGCGTGGTGTGGGCTACGAAGTGGCCTACCTCGTGTATCAAATCCGCCGCGAGCTCGGTCTGACCCACGACTGGCCGGTTGTGATCGTCGGCGCCGGCAACCTCGGCCAGGCACTCGCCGGTTACGGCGGTTTCGGTGAGCGCGGATTTCCCGTTGCCGGAATCGTCGACATCGACGAGGCCAAGATCGGCTCGGTGCTCAGCGGGGTACGCGTCCGTCACATCGACGAACTACCACAAATCGTTCAGACCAAGCGCGTCAGCATCGGCGTCGTCGCCACTCCAGCCAGCGCGGCCCAAGACGCCGCCGATCGCTTGGTGCGCGCCGGGGTCACCAGCATCTTGAACTTTGCTCCGGTTGTGCTCGCCGTGCCACGCGCCATCGAGGTTCGCAAGGTCGACCTCGCCGTCGAGTTGCAGATCCTCAGCTACCACGAGCAGCGCCGCGCCGGCGGCGCCATCCATGCCGTCGGGCCTCGCCCGGAAAGCGCGTAGGCCGCCGTCATGTCGATCGTCGTCATCGGTGTCAGCCATCGCACAGGATCGTTGGCGCTCCTCGAACGGCTCGCCATTCGGCCCGACGAGCAGGGCAAGGCGATCACCGGCCTGGTGACGCGACACAACATCCGCGAAGCCGTTGTGCTCAGCACGTGCAATCGGACCGAGATCTACGCAGTCGCCGAGCGCTTCCACGGGGCCTACGCCGACATCCGCGACTTCCTCTGCGACCTCGCCGGCCTCGACGCCGAGGAGCTGCACCCCCACCTCTACAGCCAACACGACGACGCTGCCGTGACCCATCTGTTCGAGGTCGCCGCCGGCCTCGACTCTGCGGTGCTCGGCGAGAGCGAGATCCTCGGTCAAGTGCGTTCGGCGTGGGAACTGGCTCAGGGCGAGGGTGGCGCAAAGGCCACGCTCAACCTGTTGTTCCGCCATGCGATCGAGACCGGCAAACGGGCACGCACGGAAACGTCGATCGGTCGGGGTACAGCGTCGGTCAGTCATGCTGCTGTCGAGATGGCGACCGAACGCCTTGGTGCGTTGGCGGGCCGACGAGTGCTCGTGGTCGGCGCCGGCGAGATGGGCGAAGGAATCGCCGCCGCACTCATCCACGCCGGCGCCAACGACATCGTGGTCGCCAACCGCACCATGCAGCGCGCCGAACAACTGGCGGCGCGCATCGGTGGCCGAGTCGTGCCGTTCACCGATCTCGAGGCGGCACTCTCCGAAGCCGACGTGTTGCTGACATGCACCGGCGCCGGGGGCACGCTGATCGATTTTGATCTGCTGCAATCAGCGCGCGGCTCGTCGTCGCCGCTGCTGATCGTCGACATTGCCGTGCCACGTGACGTCGCACCAGAAGTAACCCGTCTCGCCAATGTGACATTGCTCAATCTCGACGACCTTCGCGACTGGGCAGGCCGAGCGTTGATCTTGCGCGCTGAGGAGGCACATCGTGTCAACGACATCGTGTCGGAGGAGGTCGAACGGTTCGGCGTCGAGGCGACTGCGCGTCAGGCTGCACCGCTCGTCGCTCAACTACGCCAACGCGCTGAGGTGATCCGCCGAGCTGAGCTCGAACGATTCACGACACGACTGGCAACACTCGACGACTCACAGCGCGCCGCCGTGGAGGCAATGACGAAGGGCCTCGTCGCCAAGCTGTTGCACACTCCGTCGGTGAAGCTGAAAGACGACGCCGGCACCCCTCAGGGCGAACGCAACGCAGCGACGGTCCGCGACCTGTTCGACCTCGGCTGAACAGATGGACGGCAACCGGAGTTTGCGGTTGGCCACCAGAGGCAGTGCCCAGGCACGAACCCAGGCACAGTCCGTCGCCGATGCGTTGATGGCCGCCAATCCGGGTCGCGTTGTGGAGCTGGTCTTTGTGGAGACGTTGGGCGATCGCACGCAGCGCGACAACGTTCCCCTGCACACGATCGGCGGTCAGGGCGTCTTCGTGAAAGAGGTTCAGAGCGCGGTGCTGCGCGGCGATGCCGACATGGCAGCGCACTCGGCCAAGGATCTGCCGTCATTCCCTGCGGAGGGCTTGACGCTCGCTGCGTTCTGCGAACGGCGCGATGCACGCGACGTGCTGATCGGTTCGACGCTCGATGGACTGGCTGACGGGGCACCCGTTGCCACCGGTTCCGTGCGGCGGCGCGCCCAGTTGAAGGTTGGGCGTCCCGATCTCCGCTTCCTCGAGCTGCGCGGCAACATCCACACCCGCCTCGGCAAGGTGCCCGAAGGTGGAGCGATCGTGATGGCCGCGGCCGCCCTGCAGGTGCTCGGTCTGGTCGATGAGATCTCCGACTACCTTCCGCCCGCCAGGTTTGTCCCCAGTCCAGGGCAGGGCTGTGTGGCAGTCGAATGCCGAGTCGACGACGACGAGATGACCGCACTGCTCGCCACGATCGATCACGCCCCGACGCGCCGTTGTGTCGAGGTGGAGCGAGCATTCCTTGCCGAACTCGGCAGTGGTTGCTCGATGCCCGTTGGGGCTCATGCCGCCGACGCCTGCCTGACGGTCTTTCTCGGCGCCGAGGATGGGGTCCGGCACGTGACGGAGTCGATCGAGCTTTCCGGCGAGCACCACGTCGCCCTGACCCACAGCGCCGCACTGGCCCGCTCGGTGCGCAGACGGTTGCAGTGAACTCGCTGGCGGGCCGCACTGTGGTGATCACACGCGCCGCCGATCAGGCCGATGCAACCCTAGAGCTCGTCAGATCGTTCGACGCGATACCGATCCTCGTCCCGCTGATCGAGATCGTCGATGAGCCCTCCGGTTCAGCCGAGCTGGCCGCACTCGACCTCACCGACGTCGACTGGATCGTCGTCACCTCACCGAACGGCGCCCGACGCGTGGAACCGCTCTTGCGCTCCGCAACCTCATCCCCGCGCCTCGCCGCAGTCGGTTCGACAACCAGCACCGCACTGCCGCGCTGTGATCTTGTGGCAGACAATCAGAGCGCCCTGGGGCTGTTGCAGGTCTTTCCGACGGGACAGGGCCGGGTCGTTGTCGTGCAGGCGATCGACGCCGAACCGACGTTGGTCGAGGGTCTGGTCGAACGAGGTTGGAGCGTGGTCGTGATCAACCCTTACCGCACCGTGCAGGCGACGCCGACGACCGAACAGCGCGACGCTGCGCTTGCTGCGGATGCCGTGCTGTTCGCCAGCGGATCGGCGGCACGGGCCTGGGTGGCGGCATTCGGGAAACGCACGCCACCGGTGGCGGTGGCGATCGGCCAGCAAACGGCAGCTGCTGCCGAACGCGCCGGGCTCAAGATGTCTGCTATATCTGCCGATCATTCGTTGTACGGGATGTTGGTCACCCTGAGCAGGTATTTCTCCGAGTCCAACTAGCATCAGTACAAGCTGGGTCGACGGAAGCGGTACGGAGCACGATGATGGATACACGGGTGATGGGACGGTGGCTGCTTGCAGCCACTTCGAGCGCGCTCGTCGCCGCGCTTGGCATCACCCAGGCGTCGGCCCAGGTGAGCGTGCCAACCAGTCTCGCACAGGGCCCGACCGTGGCGGTGGAATCTCAGGCCGGAACCAATCCATCGGTGTCCAGTGACGGCAGGTTCGTGGTGTTCGCCGGACCACCGGCAACCGAGGGTGACACTCGCACCAGCACTGTCTGGCTGCGCGATCGCTCGAACGGCGGCGAGGTGGAACTGACCCAACCGCTGCCAGGGGCAAAGATCGGCAACAGCGCCATGCCTGTCATCAGTGGCGACGGTTGCTATGCCGTCGTGCTGACGGAAATGCCTTTCGACCTGTTCCGCGACGACGACACCGGCGATCGGTGGGACGTCTACCGGACGAAGCTGCCCAACTGCGGCGGCACCCTCAACAGTTGGGAGCTCATCTCCACCAACGACTTCCGCGGCAACGACGCGGTCGCCGCCGACGATATCGATCCGGGTTACCCGCCTGCCGTCTCCGGTTCCGGCTCGGTGATCGCATACACGCACAAGTTCGATTCGTCCCAACCAGGCCTCGACGGCGTCATCGTCGTCGATCTCACCAAGCCGGCCGGCCAGCCTGGCCACGCCCTGCCTGTTGCGGGCACACCGATCGCGGCCCCCAACAGCAGCTACCGCTACGCCGGGCAGCGCGAGCCATCGGTGTCGGACGACGGTCAATTTGTCGCATTCACGTCGGACGCCAACTCGTCGAAGCAAACGCCGGATTGGAGCTCAGGCCAGATTCCCGGCGACTTCGCCAGCTCGCAGGTCTACGTGTGGGACCGCCTCGGGTCCGACCCCACGACCTCGGTCAAACGAGCGTCACTAGGTCCCGACAGCACCGCCAACGGCGACGCCTCATCGCCCGCCATCTCCGCCGACGGCACGTACGTCGCCTTCAGTTCCACCGCAGTCAACCTCGTCATCGGTGCTTCGCTGCCGGCGTGCGTCGACACCTGCCCGCCGCAGATCTACCGCTACAACCGTCTCGATGGCACGATCGTTCTGGTCAGCCGAGTGCCTGCCAGCCTGAGCACGCAGATCATCGGCAGCGATCTCGGGGCTACCCAACCAGCGATCAGCAGCGATGGCAGCCAAGTGGCCTTCGTGACCCGCTCAACCAATCTCATGGCCACCCGGCCAGCGGTCGGCGGCACGGCAACCGACGGCGACATCATGGTCTCCAACGTCGATATCGCCGATGTCTACCGGGCTTCGATCCTCACCGACGGAGTCACGCCTGCGCCGGCAGCAAACGCCCATCCAAAGCTCTCCGCGACGGGTCGTGTCATCGTCTTCGACACGCTCGCTGGCGCTGCATACAGCCCGCTCGCCGAGCGAACACCGGACTCCACGCGACAGGTCGTGGGCATCACCCAGCAGCCACAACTGTCGATCGCCGACATCAACGTCGGTACGGGAACCGTCGGTCTGCCCGGCGCTGAGTGGTTCGTTCGGTTGTACAACGCCGGGCCAGGGTCGTTCGTGCCGAACAAGGTCGAGTCGACCAATCCTCAGTTCGGTATCACCTTCGGTGAATGCATCGATGGCTACGCCGTGCCACCGGGCGGGTCGTGCGCCGTGGCGGTCATCCTCACACCGAACTCCGAGGGTCCGTTGAGCGGGGCGATCAAGATCTCCGAGACCGGCTTCGGCGCACTCAACGTGCAGTCGAAGATCACCGGTGCAGGGGGCTTGCCGGCCTTGGTTGCAGACCGGCCGAGCTACTTCCATTTCGACATGCGCAAGGTGGGCGAGACCAGCGCACCCGACACGTTCACGATCTCCAACGCCAGCCTCGTACCCGCATGGGTCACGACGGTCGCGGTTCAGGGAGCCAATCCGAAGGACTTCCAGGTGGGCAAGACGACGTGCCGCAACGCGGTGCTCCAGATTGCCGCCGGATGCACGGTCGCTGTCGCCTTCACCCCGAAAGAGGCCGGCCACCGCTCGGCGACCATCGTCGTCGGCACCGATAGCGGCCAGTACACCAGCGTCTTGGTCGACGGAGACTCCCACTACACACCCACTGTTGTGGCAGCGGCGAACGATGTCGTCGCCGGCAAAGAGATCGGCATCGGCGGCGCCGGATTTGCCCCGGGCGCAACGATCACGTTGCTGTGGGCCGACGGCGCAGGTGAACGCACCACGGTGCTCGCCGACAAGGCGGGCAACTTCCTGATCTCGATGCAGGTCGCCGGTAACGAGCGTCCCGGCGACCGTTTGCTCGTCGCCCAAACCCCCGGCACCGGCACCGATCCGGCTTCCCTGGTGCTGCGTGTGATCGCCCGACCCGTCGAAGAGGTCGACGCCGCGTCGCCTGACTGGCCCGGCAACTGACCACCCGTCGTTGCGGTTTCAGCTTCTGCATCGATTGCCGCCAACAAAATCGGCCGTCTGCGCCCAGTTATCCGGCGGGGGCGGCGACTACCGCTGGCACCATGCGCCCGGAGACGAGCATCGAGGCCGTGCAGGCACCCGAAGCGACTCCACCCGGTCCGACGCATGTCACTTGGAAGACCAGTGAGGTGCCTCCCGGAACCTCGGGCGGTGAGACCCACGAGACTCGCTTGTCGCCTTGAACGTTGGCGAGCGGCAACGTATAGATGGGCGTCGTCCCGTTCATCAACACGGCTACGCCGGCATCCTGGTCGGGGTTCTGGAGCGCGAAATCGGTGAGCTGAAAGGTGGATCCGACCGGCACGTCGACTGTTACCGAGGCCGTTTGCCCGGCCGGTGCGGCGGGGGCCAACAGCTTGCTGAACAGCGTTCCTTGATCGACTGCCGGTGGTGCAACGGCGACGATCGTGCTGACGGGGACCGAGTCGTTCGACACAATCGGAGTTGCATTGACCACGGTCGTCGATGAAATGGCCGCTGGAAGTTGCTTGGCGACCGCATCGTGGGCGGCATCGCGGACGGCGGGCTTGACGATTGCGAACCAGACAAAGCCGAGGGCCGCGACGGCGAACGCCAGGCCGAGCAATCGGGCGAACAGGCGCTCGGGAACCATCGAAGCCTGAACGAACGTGACGGGAGCGCTGGCCGTCGGACAACCCGGCTGATCGGCGTCGATGGTGAACTGCACCGTGCGCGAACGGCGCTCCCACTGCAGTCGGTTGGCGTGCACCTTGAGACGGATCAGAGTGCTGGCACCCGGTTCGACTCCGGCGGCCGGCGGATCGAAGTCGCCATCGACGCGGCCTGTTGGGTCGAGCAGGTGCAGCCGACACGAGGCCTGGGTGTTGCCCTGGTTTTCGAGCATCATCTCGAAGACCGCGGTGCGACGGGCGCGTAGCGCGGGCTGCAGCATGTGCAGTCGTCGGGTGAACGTCGGGCCGACCTGCAGCGTCGTTTCGCTGGCGCCGACATTGTCCGGATCGCTCTGGGGAACGATGCGCACAGTCAGTGCAGTCGGGCCTGCCGTGGTTGATGGCAGCAGCGGAGGCTGCACCTCGACGTCGACAACTTCTTGTGAACCTCCGAACAGCGTGACCGAACCCGGGCGGATCGTTGTCCAACCGGCAGCAAGCCCGACCGGCGCCAACGAGAAGGTCTCCGTGGTGTCGCCGAGGTTGACAATCGTCAGCTGGAAGACAGCCGAGGTGCCAGGTACGACCTCGATATCGCTTCGCGAGAACCATGCCTGAGCAGCCATCGCCGCAACGCTACTGGCGGTGGCCTCGCTGTGGGCGTCAATACCGCCGCAATCGGTAGGTTCGATCACACTGTGCAAGCCAGCGAATTCAGCGAAAGCTGATGCGGTCCTTGCCGGCAAGCTTCGCTTGACGTAGGGCATCGTTGGCAGTCGCCAGGAGCTTGCTCGAGTTGCTCGCGCCGCTGCCGACGGTGGCGCCAACCGACGCCGTGAGGTGGGCCGTTGCCGGCAGGCCGGGCCACGACCGGGCGGCGATCAACTGACGAATCCGTTCGAACACGACCCGTGCGTCGCCCGCGGAGGCGTCGCGCAGCACCATCACGAACTCGTCGCCACCGGTGCGCACCACCGAGTCACCGCGGCGGCAGATACGTTCGAGAACAGCAGCGACCTCTTGGAGCACGCTGTCTCCTGCCTGGTAGCCGAACTCTTCGTTGAGCTGTCCAAACCTGTCGATGTTCAACGCTCCGATGCACACCGGTGCGTCGTCACACAGCACCTCCGGCAACCACCGGCCGAGGAACTGCCGATTCGGCAGCCCTGTCAACAGGTCAGCCTCATCTGCGCATGCGTGACGAAGCCGATCGACACCGGCACGAACGTTGTCCCATCGATCGGCGGTCTGCGAGTGAAGCTTTGTGTGCATCCGCTCGATGGTCCCCTGCAGCACCGCGCGGGCATCGTCGTGTCGTCCCAGGCTCCACAGGACCTCGACTTCGATCGCCATCATCGGACGCAGCCAATCGCCGACATCGAGGTCCTCGGCAAGGGTCTTGGCCTCGGCGATCAGGGTCAACACCGTGGTGTCGAGCGCCGAGTGCCAGCGAGCGATCACCTCACCAACGGCGGCGATCACCTGCTCGCGGCGCATCCCGTTCGCGGTCGCGATATCGCGAGCGCGCTGCGCATCACCGAGCGCCGACTGATGATGGCCGAGCTCGGCAAACAGCACTGCTCGGTGAGCCAATGCAACGCATGTCGGCCCGACCTGCTGACTGCCTTCCGGATCGAGCGCTGCCGTCGCGGCGTAGAGGCCGTCGCGCAGGTGGCGGCTGCGTCGCGCAGGGTCGGATTCGGCGGTGGCGGCCGCGCAGAACGCCGCGGTCAGGTTCGCGTAGGCGGCCTGGCGGTCTTCGTCGGTGGTCGCAATCCGCAGGCAGCGGTCGTACAGCACCAGCGACGATTCGAAGAACCCTGACTGGTCGCACGTAACGGCCAAGTCGTAGATCGCCGGATATGCCGAGGCCTCGTGAGGCAGCTGCTCGACGGCGAAGATCACCTCTGCCAACAGCGGCGCACCGCTGGTCGGTGAGTCGTGTGGTGCATTGTCGTCGATCACCCGATGAATCCTCCCGCGAAGGGCCTACGATTCCCGATCGTGGCTGGCAACTTCCCTGTTTCACGCCCCCGACGGTTGCGGAGTTCGGCCGCTATGCGACACCTCGTTGCCGAGACTCGTGTCGACGTGGCCGATCTGGTCGCCCCCTTGTTCGTACGCGAAGGCATCGACGAACCGCAGCCGATCAATTCCTTACCCGGAGTCGTGCAGCACACACGCCAAAGCCTGCGCGCCGAGGTCACCGAGCTCGCCGATCTCGGCATCGGGGCCGTGATCCTGTTCGGAGTTCCATCCACCAAGGATTCCATCGGCTCGAAGGCCTTCGACCCTGAGGGAATTGTGCAATTGTGCCTGGCTGATCTGGCCGAAACAGTTGGCGATCGGATCGTGTTGATGGCCGATCTGTGTATCGACGAGTACACGGATCATGGTCATTGCGGCGTGCTCGACGGGCCAGCCGACCATCCCAACACCTCGGTCGACAACGATGCCACGCTCGAGATCTACAGTCGCATCGCCGTGGCCCAAGCCACAGCGGGCGCCCACGTCGTTGCACCGAGCGGGATGATGGATGGTCAGGTCGGCGCCATCCGCGGCGGGCTCGACACTGCCGGTTTCACATCGACGGCAATCCTCGCCTATTCGGCGAAGTACGCCAGCGGCCTGTACGGCCCCTTCCGCGATGCTGTGGATGTGCGCATCGCCAGTGGTGGCACGCGCAAGGGGTACCAGCTGGATTTCCGCAACGCCCGCGAGGCGCTGGTCGAGATCGACGCAGATTTGGCTGAGGGCGCCGACATGGTGATGGTCAAGCCGGCGTTGTCGTACCTCGACGTGATCGCTGCAGTGCGCGCCCACGTCAACGTCCCGCTCGCGGCGTATCACGTCAGCGGCGAATACGCGATGCTGAAGGCTGCGGCCGCCAATGGCTGGATCGACCACGACAGCGTGGCGCTCGAGCACCTCACTGCGATCAAGCGAGCCGGTGCCGATGTGATCCTGACCTACCTGGCGCGCTGGTTTGCCGAGACTCAACAGTGAGCACCAACGCCGAGTTCTTCGAACGCAGCTGCAAAGTCATACCCGGTGGCGTCAACTCCAGCATCCGCGCCTTCAAGGCCGTGGGCGGCACGCCGTACGTCGTCGAACGCGCCGAGGGCGCGTACGTGTGGGACGTCGAAGGACGCCGCTACATCGATTTGGTGCAGAGCTACGGGGCGATCATCCTCGGCCATGCCCACCCCGCCATCACGGCAGCGGTCAGCGCGGCCGCGATCAATGGAACGTCGTACGGCGCCCCAACACCGGGCGAGATGCTGTTGGCGGAAGCGATGACGGAGCGCGTCGCCAGCTGCGACATGGTTCGGCTGATGAACTCGGGCACCGAAGCCACCAGCACGGCGGTGCGGTTGGCCCGCGGCTACACCGGCCGCGACCGCTTGGTGATCTTCCACGGGAACTTTCACGGCGCAACTGATGCCTTGTTGGCCGCTGGAGGAAGTGGCGTCGCCACCTTGGGCCTGCCCGGCACACTCTCGTCGCGACTGCAGCCGAACCATCCGCCCCACTCGTCAGGCCCGCTCCCGACGCCATCCCCGCCG
>JANMQX010000095.1:0-29079 GCA_031370745.1 Ilumatobacteraceae bacterium | reverse complement strand
CACAAGGGTGCCGGAGGCGATCATCATCCGAAGCGGCGCGAGCCCGGGAAGCGACAGCGTATTGCCGACGAAGTCCGACGCCAGCTGATCTCGAAGGCGGGGTAATTCGTAGAGCAGAAAGTCTGTTGCCGACGGCTCGCCGGCAGCCGATCGATCGACTGGAAGCTGGCTATCGAGATCATCGAAGAAGGATTGGAGGAATCGGACGATCCGATCAGGCATCGGCGCCGAGTGTCTTGGCGAGTTCTGCCGCGCATTGTTCGACTTCCGTCGAAAGGCTGGGTCGACGTCCTCCCAGTCGTGAACGATTGAAGCGTCGACGGCGTCAGCTCGTTGTTGTGGCGTCATCTTGTCCATCTCGGCGGCTTCTCGAGCGGGCGACCTCAAGGGTCGTCAACGATCCGACCCTCACGGCGAACCTGTCCGTCGTATCCCTCGACGTCAACGCGCGCTGCGTCTACAACCCGACGCCCGCGGACGTCGTCGCCGACCTACAAGGCACGTACACAGCGCGGCGAATGGGGATCGGGGCGAGCCTCCCAACCGACGCGACGCATCTGGTGTGCAAAGAACCTTGCGTAGTCGGCCGTCGTGTATCAGGATCGCGGGGACCGAACTCAGTGGTGAATTGACCGCTCTACGTCAGGTCGGAGGTGATCGATATTTCTCTGTGGGACGAGCTGCCCGCTTCATTGCGTGACGCTGGTGAACTGGACTCGCTCAAGCCGCTCCTCGATGGATTGACAGGCTCCGGACCGGTAGAAGAGACCGACAGCGACGGTACGTGGAGTGTCTACACCGCGACCGAAGACCTGCACGGTCCGCTGTCGCTCGACCCTCAGTCCGGTGCGTTCGCGCACTCGGCCGGCAACGACGGCACACCGATCGAATTCCCGGATCCGAAGGTGACGGTCGCACTCGGTGTGCATTTGACCGGACCTGGCGGTTCGAAGGACGGCGGTTGGAGAGTCACACTCGGCGCGCCATCGGTCTTGTTGCGGTTGCCATACCTGCGCGGAGCGATGCTCGACGGACAAGGACAACTGCGCGCTGATCCGGGCAACCCGGTCGTACGGTTCACCCTCCCGGCTCTGCGGATTCGCGTCCAGCAGTTGGCGGGCGCGTCAGTGGGCGTGAAGTTGCTGTCCGCGACGACGGTCGGGCCACCTGTCGATCAGATCTACGACTTCATCCGGATGGACCCGCCGTACGCGCTGGTCGGGCCGAGCGATGTCGTCGGCTTCGCGTTCCGAACCGCTGTGCTCGACCTCTCCGGGACGGCCGGCCCCACTGGCGTGCCGGCCACAGCGAGGACGATGCCCGGTGACTGGCAGGGTCTGTACCTTCCAGAGGCCCGCCTGTTCGTTGCTCCCAGTGGGTTGGAGGGAATTGCGGTCAGTGCCGGCATCCGCGACATGTGGATCGGCATCGGGGTTCACGCGGGTGTCACCGGCATCTTCGAGGCGGAGGTCGTCAACCGCGGCGGCACACCGAAGATCTCGGTTCGCTTCCTCACCGAGACCGGGGCGTGGATCGGCGATCCCGGCTCGGGCAGCGCACTACTTCCGGAACACACGACCGTGTATGTGGACACGGCAGGCGGTCTTGCCCCGATCGCGATCAGCATCAGCGTCGATGGTGTCGTGACGACCGATGATCGGGTGGCCATCACCACGCCGGCGTCCGGTGCGTTGACGATCACGGTCACAGCGACAGATGGGGCGAACCATCCGACGCAACGCACCATCACGGCCTCGCGTCAGGCTGCAGTCTCCGCAGCGGGTGCGTCGGCAACACCCGTGACGGTCACACCAACATCGACCGGCACGCACACGATGGTGCTGGTGTCGCAGTCGACAACCGCGGCAACGGTGCGTCTCGAGCCCGAGGCTGCGGCGACGTGGACCTGGACGGGAGGGAGCTCGACAGGGACGACGGCCGAGGTTCCGGTCGGCGCTGGAGGGCAGGTCGACGTCACGGCGGTACTCAGTGCAGTCGCGCCGAAGGTGATCGAAGCCTTCTACCTCTTCGACCGACCAACTCCGAGTGAGGTACCTGAGCCTCGCCCGGCGGTGACGACACCGGAGCCGCCGCTGCCGTGGGCGGACAACGAGATCAACATCCACATCGCCGCGGCCGGTTCGCGCACGAATCCGGGTTCTTCAGCGACGCTTGCTTCGATCCTGGCCGGGCGCGTGACAGAGGTCGGCATTGGCACGGCCTTGACGGTCGAAGGCTTCGCCTCGTACGAGGGCGACGACTCGTCGGACCAGATCGCTCGCAATCAACTGCTCAGCGAGCGACGACGCGATGCGTTGGTCCATGTGCTGCGTGCCGTCGGCTTCACTTCGGTCACTGCGGGCACTGCGTACGGGCATACGAAGGCGCGCGATCACACGGCCATCGACGCCAGCACACCTGCACCAGCCGAAGGTGCGTCGGCGTGGTGGCGGGCGCGGGCAACCACGGCTGCGTCGTCGACAGAAACGGTCACAGGCCGGCTCCGACGGCCGACCGCGCCGGTGCCGCAGACCATTGATCCCACGCCGCCACATCCTGGCCGCCCGGACTGCTTCCACAAGATCGGCGTTCGCGTCGAGTTGGTGCGCGGCACGTTCATTCGTGGCGAGATCTACGGCGAGTTCGACATCGAGACTGCGGCGGAAGCGAGTCTCGAACGACGCGGTCAGCCCGCGCTGCGCAGCAATCCGAGTACGCGCAACCCGTCGGACGGCATCTGTACGTTCCTCGTACGGCTTCGCATCGCCGAGGATCAGAACTCGTGGAACATCACGGCCGAGTTCCGCGCCGTTGACGCGGATCTCGACGGCCTCGCCAAGATGGATTCGGCGCACGCAGATCAGACAGCGCTCGACGTCCTCGGTGCGCTGACTGTGCTCGCCCCGTTGACGTCGGCCACCACCGAGCTCTCGCCTGCGGCCGGAGCCCTCGTCGCGCTTGGCAGCATCGCATTGGGCGCAAGCGATCTGATCCGAACTCAGTCGATCATTCTCCGCGGCGGCGAGCTCGTCGTGAGCGACGGCATCCTGGGTGCAGACGGCACGACGACCGTGTCGGATCGGGGCACGCAGGTCAGCATCCTGCTGGACGTGGAGGTCAGCTTCACCTTCGATCTCGGGCTGGTGAAGGTCGATCCTGCCCACCCGATCACAACGCGTTACAAAGCCGTCGGCGTCCGCTCGCAGTGGGGCACGAATGCTGCACCGGGTGGGGTTGAGTACGTGCCGTTGCCGGTTTTCGATCCGAGTCGCGGCTACTCACTCGACATCCCAACGGGATCATTGACGGCGAGCCCGCCCCTCGACGACATCCTGCGCATCCTCGGGGTCAAGGTCAGTCGCGACAATCCCACGTACCTCGAGGTCGAGGTCGCGATCGGCCTCGATCTCGGCATCGTCAAGATCGACACGGTGCGCGTACGCGGCCGTTTGGACGGGCCTCCGCTCGATCTGCAGCTGACCAAGCTCGGTGCCACCCTCGACATCCCCGGCGTGCTGCACGGCAGCGGCTGGATTGCAATCACGCCGCTGGGATTCAAGGGTGCATTCGACCTGACGATCGTCCCGGTCAACGTACGTGGTTCTGCGGTGCTCGCAGTCGAAACCGAGAACGGTGTGACTGGGGTGCTGGTCGGGCTCGAGGTCGAGTTCCCCGTGCCGATCCTTCTCGGCAACTCCGGTTTGGGACTGTTCGGATTGATGGGTGGCGTCGGCGTCAACTACGCCCGAAACGAAGACCTGAGCGCGCAAGTTCCGGCGCTGGACTGGTTGCAGCACCAGTTCAACCGAACCGGCGGCGTGATGGATCCCGACGGCTGGACGCTGACCCCCGGCCACTACGCGTTCGCGGCCGGCGTGTTGCTGGGCACGCTCGAGGGCGGCTTCGTCGTCCACCTCAAGGGCATCATCATCATCGAGGTCCCGGGCCCGCGCTTGTTGCTGGTGATGAAAGCCGATGTGCTCTCCGCCCCACCGGTTCTGAACAGCAACCAAACGGCGACCTTCCTCGCGGTCCTCGACATCGACTTCGGTCGCGGCACCATCACGATCGGGATCGTGGCGACCTACGAGATCGAATCGATCCTCAAGGTCCGGGTGCCGGTCACCGCATTCTTCGACGCCAACGAACCGGAGAACTGGTTGGTTGAGCTCGGCAACTACACCGACCGTGTGACGGTCGAAGTGCTCGATGTCATCAGCGGTAGCGGCTATCTCATGGTCCACGGCAACGGCATCACGATCCCCGGGCTGCCGCCCGTCTCGCACGGTCTGGCGATCGCCACCGGCTTCCACATCCAAGCCGTTCTGATGGGCAGCAAGGCTGTCGGGTTGTACCTCGAAGTCGTTGCAGGCTTCGATGCGATTGTCGGCTTCGACCCATTCTTCATCGCCGGTAAGATCTACGTCCGCGGTGAGCTCCGCCTGTTCATCGTCAGCATCGGTGCTAGCGCCGAGCTGACCGTGATGGTCGGTAAGCGGCTGGTGAATGGCGTCGAGCAGCAACAGCCCTACGTACATGGCGAGGTCTGTGGCGAGGTCGATTTCTTCTTCTTCTCGGTGAAGGGATGTGTCTCGCTGACGATCGGCGCCGAGCCGGACAAGACACCGATTCCCAAGGACCTGGTCGCAGGTGTCACCTTGATCAGTCGCAGCCCTGCGCTGGTCGAAGGCACTGCGACGGATCGTGCGGTCGACGGCAAGATCGCAGATGCCCGCTCGACCACGTCATCCAGTACCGATCCGCTCCCATCGGTTCCGCTCGACGTCATCCCGGTCGTGTTGTTCCACACTGCGCCGACAGGTGATGGCAACATCGTGATGGGGAAGAAGGCGTTCGGCCAGTCCGGAGCCGCCGCGAATCCGTGGACGCGCATCGGAGACCGCTGGTGGCGGTACGAGCTGGTCAGTGTCAACCTGACCGGTGGGCTGCAACCGGTCAGTGGCGAAGTGCCGAGCACCTGGTGGGTCGGCGCGCCGCCTACCGATCCTGCCGACGGTCCGGCACTTGCGTTGCTCGATTGGCTACCGACGCCGTTCTCGCGGGCCATTCCGTACGGCGAGGCACTCACCAACCAGGTGCACCACAGGTGGGGCACTGTGTGCGACCCGGCTGCGCCTCCGGCGGCGGTGCTGTGGACCTTCGATCACAGGCCGATCGGACCGAGTGCGACAGGTTGGCGACTGGACGGCATCGCGTGGCCCGACCCGCCCGGCACGGTTCGCACCGCTGCGGTCGAAGGCAAAATCGATGTGACCGAGCCGTGGCGTTGCGGCGACCAGACGATCGATCGGATGCAGGGAACGCAGCCAGCAATCGTCGTCGGCGACGCAGTGCCGTGCTACCACCGCAAGCAGACCAATCCGGCTGCTCCGATGAAACAGTGGTCGACCGATCAACCGTTGAGCTTCAGCGGTCGCACGCTGGCCCGTGATGGGGCAGCGGTCGACGAGGTCGCGGCGATGCTCGCCTCGGGGGTTCCGCTCGGCGATGTCGCCGCGGCTCATGCCCGGCAATCGTGGGATCCCAGGTTTGTCGGCGCGGTACGCGGCAGTGTCTCGCTCGGCTGCGAGGGTCGCATCCTCCGGTCGCCTTGCGACGACCGCCGCGAGCCGGCTCCGCGTGGAACCGTCGAGGATCACAAGCGAGTGGATCGGGCGTGGAATCGTCTCGGTCACAAGCCTGATGAACTTGGCGATGCCGTGAAGCTGCACGTGGCCGGCGGCTTGTCGCAGTTTGCCGCACTCCTGCTGGTTCCCGAGCGGGCGTTCGGCGAGCGTCTCGTCGTGCGCTTCCAGGATTCCTCGTCGAACGTGATCTCAGAGTTCCGGCTCACGCCGTCCCACATCGTCAACTCGTCGAACCCGCTGCCCGTTCAGTGGGTCGATCCAGGCGGTCCGTGGGCGGATCCGGTCGAGCGTGCCGGGCGAATTGCTGCTCGGGTGGCGGCCACCGTCGCGGTTCCCACGGTGTTGGTGTTCGTCAACGATCGCGACCTCCCCGGCGATGCTGCCGAGGTGGTGATCGGTTGGGATCGTGATGCGTTCAAGGACGATTCGGCCCCGCCGTTCTGGGTCGTCGGGATGAGCGGGCAGACCGCCGGCGAGCGATCCCGTGCGTCGTGGGATACGACCGTCACGTCATCTGACCAACAAGCGCTCTCCAATGCACTCACCCAAGATCCCGACAACCATGCCCTGCTGGTTCCCGGTGATACGTACACCGTCGATGTCACGTGGAAGGCGGCATCGATCGAGCAGGACACCCAGCCAACGGCGGCTGCACCGACCAACTGGACACCGGACCACACGCAGTCGTACCGCTTCGTGGCCGATCCCGTAGCGAAGGCGCCGACGGACCTCGGTCCGTGGTTGCTCAGCACGACGCCTGGCATGAACGACGTCGGCATCTTCTGCCGCGAGCCAGTTCGCATCGGACTGGCCACGCAAAAAGTCGTCGCCTTGTTCGCGGCGTACGGCAAGGAACTGCGGGTCGTCATTCGTTCCGCATCGGGCAAGCATCCGGAGCCTCCTGGCGGTGGGGCGCCTGGCGGTGCCCTCACCATTCCTGTGGACGCATCAACCTTCCCGTATGGCGTGCAGGGTAAGTCGTTCGGTGTGCTGTCACCGTGGATGGAGGTAGTCGGGGAGCTGGTCGTTGATCTGCCGTGCATTGACGCGCAAGGCGCCGACGACTCGAGCTACACGATCACGCTGCCGTATGACTTCGAGCCGCTGACCGACTACCTCATCGACATCTATTCCGTGACCCCCACCGCACCTCCCGATCAGGCTGTGCTCGTACACCGGATTGGATTCACGACGTCGCGATTCAAGAGCGTGGAGGAGCTGGCCGGCTACATCGCGCCGGCTTCGATTCACCACCGGGTGCTGGCTGATGCCAACGCGCTACAGAGTGCGGCGAGCCTTCCCGATCATCCGACGGGCGCACAGCTCGACGCTGCGTTCCAGGCTGCCGGGCTCGGTCCGCCGCAGACACCCGACTACCCCGCGGTCGAGGTGTTGTGGTCGCCCGAGCAGGTGCCACAACCGATCGCGATCGTCGTGGAATGCAGTGAGGCATTGTGGCGCTCGCGGTTGGTTCCGACCGAGGTGTTCGCACCACCGGATGCCTCCGACCCGACGCACAAATGGTGGGCCGCGCGTCCGGCGAACTGGCTTCGGCTCGATGCGAGTTCGACACCGCCATCGCTGGGCGATCTGCCGAGGGCGGCCATCACACGAATTGTCCAGGGTCCCGGTAGCACCCGGGCAGTGGTGTTGCTCGGTCCGAGCGCGCGTGGCTGCGAAGCACGTCTCGATCTGGTGACAGCGGCCGATGCCTTGGCCCAGACCGCCGAGCAGCGAACGACAGCCGTGCATGTTTCGTTGGTGCGTGCACCGTGGGAGGTGGAGGACTGATGGCGCGTCGAGCAGACAGCTTCCTGTTCCGAGCACAGGCTGTCAGCCTGAATTGGGAGGAGATCGCTCGGCAGAAATTGTCGGACCGCCAGCAACATGTCGATGGGCGGCTGGCGTTTCACGATCAGAAATCGCTGAGTCAGCAGATGGGTGACATACGCCTCACATGGGCCTGCGCAAAAGAGCTCGGCGTGCCACGCGGTCCATTCACCGTGTGGACCCGCCCGCGCAGCGGCGACAAACTGGGAGACACCCGACTGGTGACGTTCAGCCAGGACAACGATCTAGGTCTCTGGTGGGGTGGTATCGAGGCCGCGGTGGTCAGCGTGTCGTGCACCGTCATCGACCCGAGCAGGCCGGTTGCGCTGTTTCTGTACCGTACGGCGCCCTCGCTGCACGATTCCGTCGCTGCGCAGGCGATCCAACCCGTCGGACCCGGCGTGGTGCAGCTGCGTGTGCACACCAGCGGGGCAACACTGGCCGTGCTCGTCAACGGCGCCAACCCCACCCTGATGATCACGCCACTCGACGATGTGGTCAATGACCCGAATTGGAAGCCGCTCGAGATCGTCGGCCTCCCCGTCGACCAACCCTGGGCACCGACCGCCTACGACACCGCTGACCAAGGTCCTGTCGCGGCTCCCGTTCCACCCATCGAAGCCGCGGTCATGCGGTTGCTGCGCGGCGGACCGATGGTGGGCTGGTCACCCGTGACCGAGTCCGGTCATCCTGCCCCGCCGTGGTCGGCACCCGATCCAAAGCTGCTGGTCGAGGAGGTACGAAGCGATCTTCTCGGTGAGATCGCAGCGCTCTACGACGGCGCAACCCGCGAGTACCAACAGTTCGCAATCACGACCAGCCGCGCTGTCGATGGGCCGCAACAGGATGCTCGCCAATCTTCTCTGGCGACGTCGCTCGACAGCAGTCCGTGGGCGTTGCTGCTGCTGCCGGCGCTGACCGATCCGTTCCTCAACCTGGCGATGGGATTCGGTTCTGCGTACAGCTTCGAAGCGCTCGGACCCGACCAGATCGCCGTCGGCAACTCCGACTTCCTGGTGACGGCGCAGTACGAGAACCTGATGCCGCCCGACAGAGGTCCGGCGGAGATGGCGGCGTACTGCCCGCGGCCGATACCGCACGGAATTGTCGCCGACCCCACCGGTTTGACCGTCGAGCGTTCGGGGCTGGTCGCGCCAGTGCAACCGGATGCTCCATGGCGCGAATCCATACGCCTGACTTGGGACCGTCTGACGGTGACCGCTGCTCTGGGCAACCTCACGGAATCGGCGATTGGCCGCTTCCCCCCGACCGCCGGCGCCCCGGCTGAGTCCTTGCTGCCGAAGCGCAGCTCGGGCGGCTGGCGTCCGCTGGTGATCACACCAGACGGGCAGCCAGGCGACCCCGGCAACGATCGCGTCAGCGTGGTCGACGGAGGAGCCGAGATCGTCATCGGCAGTGGGGGACGAACGGTCGGCTACACGGTCGCTGTAAGCGATGTCTACGGCGTCTGGTCGTCGTGGCAGGACGTTCCCTACGTCGGCGACGAGCCGGCCCCACAGCCGCCGCGGGTGATCTCGCTACAGCTGTCGTCTCACTACACCGGCACGACGACATGCCCGGCCAAGCTCACCAGCGAGATCTCGGTCGAGTGGATCGAGCGCACGCCAACGGCTGTCGAGGTCGTGGCCATCTTCTTTCCCATGGCGCTCGCGACCAGCGCCCCTCCGATCGGCATCTCGCCGACCGCACCGGCCCCAGCGGGATGCTTCCGCCGTGATCTCAGTCTGACGTTCGTCGGCGACGATCCGACCGGCAGCGGATGCTCCGTCATCAGCCTCAGCGCGGACGGCGATCAACCGATGACACCTGGGCCCGGACAGGGAGACGGTGGCCGCAGGTATCAAGTGACTGCCGACGTGCCGGTTCTCGACTTCGGCGGCACCCTGCGTTGGGGTGTGCAGCTGTGGGCCCGCCGCAGCCTGCTCGTCGGCGCCAGCCCCAGCGCGTACGCGCCCGACAACGCTCACCCCGCACTCGCCACCGCGGCCAGCCCTGTGCCGGTCGTGCCGCTACCGCCGCCGGCACCTCCCGGTGTGCCGCTGGGTAGCACCAACGACGCGCAGGGTTGCTCGCATGTCCGGGTGCATTGGTCGTTGCCGGGTGGCGCCGACGTCCGTACAAACGTTGTGTGGGAAGTTGCCGAGACATCACTGCGGCAACGGTGCGGGCTGTCGTCGCGAGCACCGGAGGCAGACTCGCCAGGAGTGCGTCTGGCCGCGTTGTGGAACGCCTACGACTTGATGACGCCGGTGCAACGACGCAATGCATTCCGCCGTGTACGCGAGCTCGACGGCGCGACTCGCGACCTCGACTTCACGCTGCCGAAGGGGTCGACCGACATCCATCTGTTCGTCGTTACCACCGTCACTTCCACCGGGGTCGACTCGCCATGGCCGGAGGGTCCTGGTGCGCCCCACCTCCACCTGCAGGCGGTCATCGCGCCGCGCTTGCGTCAGCCCTCGCCACCGTTGCTCCGCTCGAGCATCGCCGACGATGGAACGGTGACGATCGTTCTTCACGCCGCCAGCTCGATCCCGGTCGCAGGCTTCAAGATGTTCCGCACCCGATCTGAGACGGCGGCACGCAACCGCGAGACGATGGGTCCGGCGTTCGCGAGCGTGACGGTCGATTCGCCGACACCTTCCACCACCGACTCGTTCACCGGCCAACCCGTGTACACCGCGACGGCGGTCTTGGCGTTCCCCACCGAGTGGGATGCGTGGTTGGTCCGAGCTGTGGCCGTGCCCGTCGACTCGGTTCCGGTGGAAGGAGTCCTCGGTCTGCCGTCGCAAGCTTGCGACGTAGTTTCCATCCTTGTCCCACCGGCGGGGCCACCCGACCTCGGCGCGCTGACGTTCGACCTGTGGGGCGCCGATCACCGAGGGGTGGTCGTGCACAGTTCCACGACGGCGCCTGCGCGCCCTGTGACGTTGGGATCGCATCGCCTCAGTGCGACCGCAGGCACGCAGCGCCTGCCGATCACTGCGATACAAGACCTCGCCGAAACACCCTTGACCGCTCCACCGCCTGGTGCGGCGACCGCGGTGGTGCTCGAACGAGGCGCCCGCGCCGGGGGGAGTAGCCCGTTGGCGTTGTGGTTCACTCGGCCGGTTGCAGCGGACCCGGTCGATGTCACCATGCGTCTCGTCGATCCTCTCGGACGATCGACGGAGCACGTTGTCACAGTTCCCGGATGGGTCGCACCGCCACCGGTCGATCTGCAGATCGTGGCGGTCACCCCGGTGGTGGGACGTGGGGTCATCCTCGCACTCGCCTGCGACGCGCCGATCGCCAATGAGCCGCCCTATGTGATCGAAGTGCGTGCCGTGCAACGGTCCGTCGTCTTCCCGCGTCGGCGACTACCACCTGTCGCCGCAGTGAACCGTATCGAGATCGCAGACGAGCTCCGCCAGCCGGCGCAGGAGTGGTTCGGTCCTGTTCGCGGCCGTCAGCTGACAGCGAGCTTCTCCTTCGACGAGATACCTCTTGGGGTTCCGCCGTTCCAACCCGGTCCGCGGATTCAAATCCTTCGCAGGCCCGGCCACCCTCTGCCCGGTACGGCCAACTACGTCGTGTGGGTACCGCTGGCGGCTCCGCTGCGCATCGATGTCACCGTTGTCGGGCCCGACGGTGGGCGCGTGTCGGTCTCGGTGTCAAGGTAGGCAGTTGCCGCGAGGTGCTCGAAGCGATCCGCACCAATGCCCGAGCGACCTGCCCGCCATATTCCAACTTGACCTCGGACGCATCGCGAACGGGATCGACCACTGTGAAGTCATGTTGTACCCGCGGGTCGATCGGTGCTTCATATCTTCAGCACCACAGCATTGCGGGCTGAACCAGCCGAGCTGCGTGCGGCAGCCCGGCTGGTTCCGGTCGACGAGATCGAGCTGCGCCGCCCTCAGGGCCGTGCGCATCGCTATCTGGGCGTTGCTAACCTCACGCCGTGTCCACCGACGTGCGGGTACTACGTGTCGAGGCGCTCATGGCACGAGGCGAATATCTCGCTGCGTACGACGTTGCCGACGAGGCCGCAAAGCCCACATCGCTCGACAGTCGGGTCCGTATTCGGCTGGGGTATCTGCGCGCTCTTGCGCTCGCCCGCACGGGAGCAACGGAGCGCGCTGGTGAGGCGGTCGCGCAGCTGATCGAGGTCGAAACGTCGGTCACGAATCTCGACGAGGACGTGTGGGCACTGAAGGCCCGGGTTGCAAAGGACAAGGCTCTCACCCTGTCTGGCGAGGACCGAACTGCTGCAGCCGCGGTCGCGGCGGCGGACTACGAGGCCGTCTACCGTCGATTCGGGCGGCCGTACGCGTGCGTGAACGCCGCCACGCTCTGGCAACTGGCTGGTGATGTTGGCCGCGCGAGGGACTTGGCGAGCCACGCACTTCGCCTGGCGCGCGCTGACGCCTTGACCGCCGAATTGGAGATCGCCAAGTATTGGGCGGCGGCGACGGAAGCCGAAGCGGCGGTGGTGGTGGGTGACCTTCCTACGGCAGCAGCGAGCTTGGCGCGCGCCGGATCGTTCGCGCCCGACAACTATGGCGCGCGGGCCACAACGCGAAAGCAGATGATTCTGCTGTTGGATGCGCTGGGCTTGGACCGTGAAGATCTACTGACGCCGATTGCCAATCCCCAGGTCGTCCACTATTGCGGTCACCTCATCGCTGCGTCGAACATGCTCGGGCGATTTTTGGCCAGCGACGAGTCGCGTGTTCGCGACGACATCGACCGGTGGTTGCAGGGCCGCACCGTCGGGTATGCATATGGGTCGCTGGCCGCAGGTGCTGACATCCTCGCCGCCGAGGCTTTGCTGGCGCACGGCGCCGAGCTTCACGTCGTTTTGCCGTTCGCCGCAGAGGAGTTCGTTCGCGTCTCTGTGAGCGACGCCGGCAACACATGGCCTGAACGATTCATGCGATGTCTCGAAACTGCATCGAGCGTCACCATCACGTGCGAGAGTGCCTATTTGGGTGACGATGACCTGTTTGGTTTCGCCGCCCGGGTGGCGATGGGCCAAGCGCTGAATCGGAGCGCCCGTCTCGCGTCGACCGTACGACAACTTGCCGTGTGGGACGGGCACTCGACCGGGCTCCCTGCGGGAACCGCGCACGACGTAGCCACGTGGAAAGCTGCCGGCCTCGAGACGGACGTGATCCACGTCGCCGGAAGCCCAGCGCCGGTCGAGGCAGTTCCAGGAAACATGCTGCGTCGACCCGTCATGGCGCTGCTCTTTGGTGATTTCCGCGGGTTCAGCGCGTTGCGTGACGAGGAGACGCTTCCCTTCGTCGAACATGTACTCGGGCCGATCGCCGCCACCATCGACTACTTCGGAGCGGCAGTTCTCATCCGCAACACGTGGGGCGACGGCTTGTTCCTTGCCCTCGACACCGCCTCAACCGCGGCCGAGGCATCGCTGGCGATTCAAGAGACGGTCGACACAATCGATTTCTCGTCGCTCGGGCTTCCGGAGATGCGCATGCGACTGGCGGCGCACATTGGACCGGTCATCAGTATCGATGACCCGGTACGCCATCAGCTGAGTGTCTTTGGTCGAGAACTGGTGCGAGCGGCTCGGATCGAGCCCCGCACACCTCCCGGCGAGGTCTACGCAACCCACGTGTTTGCGGCCGTGTTGGCACTTGAAACGGATGCGCAGGCAATCCCCGAATATGTTGGAATACTCACCACCGCGAAGGATTTCGAGACAGCGCCGATTTACGTCCTCAAACCAAAGGCGTCGAGATCGGCGCGACCGCGCTGGACCCTGCCAGCATTTCAAAGGAATGCGTCATGAGTCCTTCGGATAGGTATGACGCGTTCATTTCATACAGCCACGCTGCGGATGGTCGATTGGCGCCCGAGCTCCAGCGCAGCCTGCAGCGGTTGGCCCGGCGGGTGTTTCAGAGGCGGGCGCTCAGGGTGTTTCGCGACGAGTCGGGCTTGTCGACGAACCCCCACTTGTGGGATTCCATTCTTTCGGCGATCGATCGATCGGAGTGGTTCGTGCTCCTAGCGTCGCCGGAGTCAGCGTCTTCGCACTGGGTCGGTCGTGAGGTGACGGCCTGGCTCGAACGCAAGCCCACGGATCGTCTCTTGGTTGTGGTTACCGACGGCGAACTCGACTTCACCGCTGATGGTCGTGTCGATCGAAGTGCAACGACGTGTCTGCCAGAGCCGCTGATCGAGGCGTTGGACAGTGAGCCGCGCTGGTTGGATCTGAGGTGGGCGCGCAATGAGGATCAGTTGGATCTGCGTAACGGTCGATTCCGTGCCGCAGTGGCCGATCTGGCAGCTCCGGTTCACGGCATCGCCAAGGAGGACCTCGAAGGCGAGGACGTTCGCCAGCAGCGCCGCGCTCGGCGCATGGCAACAACGGGCGTGGCGCTCGTCGCTCTTTTGGCGATCGTCTCGGCCGTGGCGGCAGTGATCGCAGTCAACCGTAGCGACGAAGCGCGACAGCAGCGCAACGTGGCGCGAGCGCAGAGTGAAGAAGCGACGACCCAACGGAACGAGGCGCAGAAGCAACGAGACGCGGCCGAAGCGCAACGGACGATTGCCGAGGCCAAGAGCCTGGCGTCAGCAGCGGTCGCGACAGCATCGACCGACGTCGATCTCAGTCTCCTGCTAGGGATCGAGGGGCAACGCCGCAGCGATTCGGCCGATACCGAGACGGGGTTGTTGGCTGCGCTGAATGGCGCCCGTCACAACATCGGGTTCGTGCACGGACTGCCCACCGATATCGCCGACGTAGCCGTCAAGTCCGACCGATCTGAGCTGTACATCCTGACCGCGTCGGGCACGCTGCAAGGGTGGAACCCTTCGACGTGGACCCCGGTTGGCGAGCCGCTGGCGACAGGACTCAAACACCCGCAGGCCCTGGCCGTCAGCAACGACGACCAGCGGCTCGCATATTCAACCCTCGGCCGCATCTATGTGATCGACCTTGCCTCGGGCCGACCTCTGGCGAACTTCGAGGCCGAAGGTCGATGGGTCAGCATCAATCACGACGGATCGCAGGTCTCGTCAGCTTCGACTTCGTTTCAGTTCGCGGACGTGTGGGACGTGGACTCCGGCCTATCGATCGCGGAGATTGCGCTGAGCGCGAACGTCGCTGGACTCTTCACTGCGTTTCTCCCCGACGGCAACCTGCTCGTGGGCGAACAGGGAAGCGATCGCCTTGCCGAGTACTCACTTGCCGACCCGGCCGGAACGGTTGTCCACGAGATTCACAGGCTCCCAGGGATATCCGATTTGGCGGTGAGCCCCGATGGCTCGTGGATCGCCACTGGTGGAATCGCGGGCGTCGCGGTACTTGTCGAATCCTCGACTTTTGAGGCCGCTGCAGGGCCAATCGCGACACGGGGGAGTCGGATCAGCGACCTGTTCTTCTCCCCCGAAAGTCGTCTTGTGGCAGTGGCCGGCGACGACGGATCGCTCGCCGTGTACTACGTGTTTCATTCCGATCCGGGCGGCCCAGGCGGAAGTTTCACGGTGCCGCTCACCTCGATCACGGGTCTGACCGGACAGCTCGTTGGTGAGTTCATCGGACGGGATCGTCTCGTCGAGGCGTCGCTCACCGACGGCCAATATCTGGAATCCGACGTTCAGGTGTCGACGGCTATCGGTTCGACGACCAATCATCTCAGCGGCGTCAGTGGTGTCGGTGTCGCCGACGACAAAGTGGTTACTACTTTTGGCGCTCGCGTCCGGGTCAGCCCGATCTCCGATCCCGGCGCTGAACTGGTGGCCTCGGACCTCGAGGGAGGAACCGAGAGCGTCGCTGTCGAACCATCGGCAGGGTTGATAGCAATCGCCACGAACGATGGCACCCACACCGATATTCGTCTTCTTTCGCTCTCCGATCTCTCCGCGGTGGCATCAGTCGATACCGGCTTCGCCCCGGTCTCAGCCCTGTCGTTCAGCCCGGATGGCAAAACGCTGGCAGTCGGCTTTCTCAACGGGCAGCTAGGGGTCTATGACCCGCGAACCGGGCGCGTCATCGCGGGTCCGCTCGACGTCGACACCGTGCCCTTGGTACTCGGCACGGTTGTATGGGCAGCGGATGGCAAGCGACTGTTCACTGGCGGCCAGGACGGCACGCTGCGCATCTTCGACACCACGACTTGGACCGTGTCCGGTCAGGTGACCTTGGTCCCGTTGGGCTATTCGTTGCGTCGGTCCACGTTGTCGCCCGACGGGAGCTTGCTCTTGGTGCCCTCTGAATCGGGCGACGTGTTCGTTGTCGATGCGACGACCGGCAAGCCGATCGGGGCCCCGCTCCTCGCCGGGGGAACTGCTTTGCAAGCGGCCAGCTTCACAAAGGACATGAAATGGATCGTGGCGCTGAGCCGTGATGGCGCGTTGCGTCTGTGGGACGCGTCGACCCATCGGTCGGTGGGGCCACCCATGCAAGCGCACGACGGTTACGCCGACTCCCTGATCGCCTACGACGCCGACCTGATGATCACCGGCTCCCAGAACGATGGACACGTCGTCGTATGGAACCTTGACCCCGCCTCCTGGGGTCCTCGCGCCTGTGAACTGGCCGGTCGCAACCTCACCCAAGCCGAATGGGCGCTGTACATCGGTGGTACGTACCAGCAGACATGTCCCCAATGGCCCCCCGGAAGTGCCTGATTCTGCACGAGTTTGCGCGGCCTTCGACCATGGCATGGAACCTCAGACTGAACTTGGTCATCACAGACTCCGCTCGAGGCGGATGGGGATGGCCTTCGCAGCGGGTGTTTGTGCGTCTGGTCCGTGATGGTCGAGTGCGATCAAAACGTTGGTTTCGGGGTAGTAGCAGGCGGCGCAACCGGGTGGTGTCGGGTATGCGACGATCCGGTAGCCGGGTGCTCGTCGTTCGGGTCCGGGGAGGAGGCTGACGATGTCGACGCGGTCGCCGTCGTCGTAGCCAAGTCTGGCGATGTCATCCGGGTTGATCATGATGATGTGGCGGTCGCCGGAGATGCCCCGGTAGCGGTCGTGGTGGCCGTAGATGGTCGTGTTGTATTGATCGTGTGATCGCAACGTCTGCAGCATGAGTTGCTGGTCTGTCAAGGCAGTCGACCGTACGGTGGTCACGGTGAAGTGGGCCTTGCCATCGTCGGTCGGGAATTGTCGGGAGTCGCGTGGCGGATGGGGGAGCGCAAAGCCACCAGGAATGCGGACACGAGTATTGAAGTCGGAGAAGCCGGGGACGACAGCAGCGATGTGGTCACGTACCAGGTCGTTGTTGCTGCGGAGCCGAGCCCAGGCGACGGGGTGGTCGTGGCCGAGCAGTTCGACGGCGAGATCACAGATGATCGACACTTCGCTGCGCAGCTCAGTTGACGGCGGGGCGAGCGAGCCGGTCGAAGCGTGGACGAGGCTCATCGAGTCCTCCACGGTGACGAACTGCCGCCCGTCGTCACCCTGATCGATGTCGGTTCGGCCGAGAGTGGGCAAGATGATGGCGGTTCCGTCGCACATCAGGTGTGAACGGTTGAGCTTGGTGGAGATCTGAACTGAGAGCTCGGTGCTCATGAGTGCTGCCTCGGTGAGGTCGGTGTCGGGCGTCGCTCGGACGAAGTTGCCGCCAAGACCAATCATGATCCGGGCCTGCCCGGCGGACAGTGCGCGAACGGCGTCGAGCGTGTCGAGGCCAGGTTGGCGAGGCATCGTCACTTCGAACTCCTTCTCGAGCGAATCGAGCAGCTCTTCTTCCGGTCGTTCGAAGATCCCCATCGTTCGGTCACCTTGGACGTTGCTGTGCCCGCGGATGGGACTGAGCCCGGCACCGGGCCGGCCAATGTGGCCACCGAGTAATGCGAGGTAGGAGATCGCGTCGATCGTGACGAAGGCGTTGAGGAGCTGGGTGAAGCCCAAGGCCCAGCAAAAGATCAACGCCTCAGCGTTGGCAATGATCGTGAACGCTTCCTCGACGGCCGAGAGTTGCAGGCCGGTACGAGCGAGGAGCTCGGCGTCAGCGAGGTCTGCGAGGTGCCGTTCGAGTGCCTCGAAACCCGAAGTGTGCGCGGAGATGAAGGTGTGATCGATCGGCCCGGCGCGTTTGGCGTCCTCGATCAGCAGCCAGCGGTTCCACAACTGGAACAACGCCTGATCGCCGCCGAGTTGGATGGGTAGATGGATGTCGGCGATGTCAGTGCCATGACCGGCGAGCCCGCGAACAGTTTGGGGGTTCTTGTACCGCAGCAGCCCGGCTTCAGGCAGCGGGTTGATCGCGATGATCTTGGCGCCGGCGCGCTTGGCTTGCTCGAGAGTTGTGAGCATCCTCGGGTGGTTGCTCCCCGGGTTCTGGCCCACGACCAGAATGACGTCGGCGCGAGCGAAGTCGTCCATTTGCACCGAACCCTTACCGATGCCGATGGAACGCCCGAGAGCGAAACTGGTCGGTTCATGGCACATGTTCGAACAGTCCGGCAGGTTGTTCGTACCGAAGCAGCGAACCATGAGTTGGTAGACGAATGCGGCTTCGTTGCCAGTGCGCCCGGAGGTGTAGAAGATCGCCTCGTTGGGACTGTCGAGGCAGCGGAGCTGGGCGGCGATTGCGACGAAAGCTGCCTTCCACTCGATCGGTTCGTAGTGGGTGCCGCCCACGCGCTTGATCATCGGTGAAGTCAGCCGGCCGGCCTGGCCCAGCCAGAAGTCGGATCGGGCACGGAGGTCGGCGATCGAGTGACGCGCGAAGAACTCACGATCGATGCGGGCGGTGGTTGCCTCCTCGGCGACCGCCTTGGCGCCGTTCTCGCAGAATTCGATGCGATGCCGCTCGCCTGGTGGAGCCTCGGGCCACGCACAGCCAGGGCAGTCGAACCCGCCTGGCTGGTTGATCACCGCGAGTGCCTTCACGGTACGTCGTACACCCATCTTGGGGACGGTGCGTTTCGCTGTGCTGGCGATCGCTGGGACGCCGGTCGCCCACCGCTCGGGCGGATGAACCGAGTTGTTCCTTGGCTCCCGCTCCGGCGTCACGAGGACGTGAACGTGGACGTGGAGGCAACGCCGGCCAGATCATGCTCCGCCTCTGCCCCGTCACGTCGGCCAGCGCTCCCGGCTTCATCAACGAGCGAGTTGTTCATCACCATCTCCAATCGGGTGGCCGTGAGCCACGCCCGGCTGTCGTACCCGAAACGGCTTCGGTACAAACTACGCGTCCACTTAGCCGTCCCAAATCGTCCGAGAGGCGGTGTGACACCTTCGCAGGCGGCCGGCAGGCAGCCGGGACTTGAACGGACAGGAACTGGCAGAATTGTCTCGTGTTCCGGTTCGACGAGATCGAGGTTGATGTGCCTCGTCGCGAGCTTCGTCGTGCCGGGACGGCGGTTCACCTGGAACCACAGGCGTTTGACCTTCTGGTCGCTCTCTTGGAAAACCGCGAACGGGTGTTGTCGAAGATCGAACTGCTCGACCGAGTCTGGGGACATAGTTTCATCTCCGAGGCGAACTTGACCACCCGAATCAAAGAGATTCGTCGCGCCGTCGGAGACGACGGTGCACGACAGCACACCATCAAGAATGTTCGGGGCTGGGGTTACCGCTTCGTGGCGGACCTGAAACTGGCGAGTCCCCCCGCCATCATTCGGGCACCGCTTCGGTTGATTGGACGCGACGATGAGATGGCCGCGTTGATTGCCGCTCTCGCTGATTCGCCGGTCGTCACACTGACCGGGCCCGGCGGGGTGGGCAAGTCGACGCTTGCTCGTGCCGCGGCAGACCTGGCAGCAAAGTCTTTTGCCGATGGTGTTCGCCTGGTTGAGCTCGCCACGCTCGACGGCGGCGATCAGGTCCTGCCTGCCGTGGCCCGCGCCCTTGACATCGTGCTTGTCAGCGATGGGTCTGAGAGCGCGGTTCGAGCGATCGCGGAGGTCGACGTCTTGTTGGTGCTCGACAATTGTGAGCATGTCGTCGACGATGTTGCGTCGTTGCTCGATCGAGTGATGGCGTTCGGCGGCGCCCGGGTGCGCGTGCTCGCAACCAGTCAGGTGCGCCTCGGGCTCAGTGTCGAGCAGTTGCTCATCGTGCATCCCCTCACCTCCGCGCATGCGGTTGAACTGTTCACGATTCGTGCGCTCGCGGTGAGTCCGACGTGGGATCTCGACCACGCCGGACCACGTCGTGTCGCCACACTCCTGGCCGGGCTCGATCAGCTACCGCTCACCATTGAGATGGCTGCCGCACGGCTCGGATCGATGACGTTCGACGAACTCGAATCCGCCATCGGAGATGGGATGCGGATACCCGTGACTCACCGATCGCCAGCGCGTCGGCACCGCTCGCTCGACTCGCTGGTGACCTGGTCGGCGGAAATGCTCGACGCATCGCTGCGACGAACACTGACCGCGTTCTCGGTCTTCGCCGGTGCAGTCACGCCCGCCGATGCCGCGGCAGTTCTTGCGCCTGACCCTGCGGCGGTGATCTTCGATCTCGCCTCACTCGCAGAACGATCGCTGCTCGTCGCCGAGGTCGACGGGCCTACGACGCGGTACCGAATGCTCGCGACGGTACGGGCCGTTGCCGGACGTTGGCTCGACGAGTCGGGTGCATCCGACGAAGTGCGTCGATGCCACGCCGAGCACTTCGCTGACGCGATCCGACTCGTCGATCGTCAGATCCGCACACCCGACGAGGCCGAGGGTCGACGTCGGCTGGACTCGATCGTGGCGGAGGTGCGGGCCGCGCACCGATGGGCCCAGCGACACGAACCGCAGCTGGCCTCGAGAATGAGTGGCTCGTTGCACCTGGCCGCGTACTCGACCTTCTGGAGCGAACCAGCGGCATGGAGCCGCTCGCTGTTGGCGCAATACCCCGATGCGGCCGGCGATGAGCTCTGTGGGGCCCGTCTTGTCGTGGCTGCGGCAGCCACGAATCGCGGTGATCTCGAAGACGCCCGCGCCGCCGCCACGGCAGCGGCTGCTGCCAAAGACCCAGCTTTGCGGTTGACCGCGTTGGAGATCCTCGCCGACGTGGCGGTCTACGCCGGACACCTTTCGGAGGCTGCCTCGGTGACCGAGCAGCTCCGGTCACTCGGTGATGAGCTCGGCGATTCGCACGCGGTGGCCATCGCTGCGGTCGACGCCAGTCTGGCGTTGACCTACGGCGGCGACGCGCCCCGTGCTCTGGCGCGCGTCGCCGGAGCGAATCTGGACGCGATGTCCCTATCTGATCGCGCATGGATCATGTATGCGCGCGGCGAGGCGCTGAGCGCAGGGGCGGGCGCGGATGCAACAACGACATTCATCGCGGCGATCGAGCTGGCGCGCTCGATCGGCAATCCATTCGTGACATCCGTGGCGTCTATGTCGTTGGCTGCAGAGCATGCTCGTGCTGGGCGACTCCGCCAGGCCCTCGACGCCTATTCCGCATGTCTCCACGAGTACGTCCGCCACGGCAACTTCGTTCACGCCGTCACGACCCTGCGCAATCTGGTGGAAGTCTTGGTTACCTTGGGCGATGACCGCGCCGCAGCCTTGCTCGTAGGGGCCACGTCGAGCGAACAGCTGCGGCCGAGCTACGGGCCAGAAGTGGTGCGCCTATCCACCGTTGTCGACGGCATCGAAAGGCGAGTCGGAGCGGGTGGTTTCGGCGCGTGGACCGACGAAGGCCGGTTGCTCGACCTACCTCAAGCCGTGCAGATGGCCGCCGATCTCATCGATCGGCATCGAACCTGATCCTCAGACAATCCTCAGGTCGCCCACGAGCGGGCAACGGAAGTTCGTGGTCTTGTTGCAACATGAATCCTCATCGTCAGCCCACACCCTGGCCGTCCATCGATACCGTTGTCGTCACCGACGCCGGGCTGGAGACGTGGCTCGTCTTTCACCATGGAATCGACCTGCCCGTCTTTGCCGCGTATCCGCTGGTTGCAACGAGCGAAGGTCGAGCGTTGCTCGCAGAGTACTACGGGTACTACGCCGAGATCGCCCGGTCCATCGATGCGGCGGTGGTGCTCGAGGCTCCGACGTGGCGCGCCAACCCCGACTGGGCCGCTACGCTCGGCCACGACCGCGGTGCTCTGCAAGAGTTCATCTCGGCCGCCGTGAGCTTGGTTGACGAGGTGCGCAGCGGCTGGACATCGGACCAGCCGTTTCTGATCGGCGGTACGGTGGGTCCCCGCGGTGACGGATACCGCATCGACTCGATGATGGACGCCGAAACGGCCGCCGAGTACCACTCGTTTCAGATCGAGTGCATGGCGGCGGCAGGCGTCGACGTCGTGACAGCGCTGACCATGGGCTACACCGACGAGGCGGTGGGCATCGCTCGAGCCGCGCGAGCGGCTGGGCTGCCCGTTGTGGTGTCGTTCACGTTGGAAACCGATGGCAGGCTTCCTTCGGGCATGTCGCTGCGCGAAGCGATCGACGCCACCGACGTTGCGACGTCCGGATATCCCGTGCATTACATGATCAACTGTGCCCACCCCGCGCACTTCGAACACGTCCTCGACGGCACCTCATCATGGGCAGCCCGCATCGGGGGCCTGCGCGCCAACGCGTCGCAGCTGAGCCATGCCGAGCTCGACGAGATGGTGGAGCTCGACGAGGGCGATCCTGACGACCTGGCCTCCCGGTACGTGAGCCTTCGCTCGGCTCTGCCCAACCTCCAGGTGATCGGTGGCTGCTGCGGCACCGACCATCGACATGTCGCGGCCATTGCTCACGCCTGGCGTGCCTCGGCCCGAGGGTGAACGACTCGTTCCGGTTCTCGAGGCAGGATCGAGAACGCGGTCGTCGCACCCCCGTTGTTGCTGCGCGCCGAGTCGAGGCATTCTTGAGCCTGTGATATGGTATTCACTCTCTAGGTGATTCACGGTGGGCGGAGTGAGGAGCAATGGGCGGTAAGTGGCGACCAAGTAGCACCGCAACAAGGTGGTTGCCGCGCCATGAACGTTGGAGCGCAAGGCACGCGACGCCGCCCAGTGAGCCTGTTGCGCGTTGGTCAAGCCATCTGCAACTCCAGACACGAACGCCAGAGACGATTTGTTCAGGTTTCCAGTCGGAGGCCGATAAGTGATGGTGACCCGCGACGAGGAGCGAGATCGCGAGATCGGATCGTTGGTCCGGATGGCGATGGCCGGGGATGGCCGCGGTTTCACGGATTTGTATCGATTGTTGGCTGGACCTGTGGCGAGTTATGTGCGCGGCCTCGGCGTCGACGAGATCGATGAGGTGGTCAACGATGTGTTCTTGGGCGCGTTTCGAAATCTGAAGACCTTCGTTGGGGATGGTGGGGCGTTTCGGACGTGGTTGTTCACGATCGCCCATCACAAAGCGGTCGACTCGCGTCGCGCCGAATGTCGTCGATCGCCGCTGGCGGAGCCTTCGTCGTCGTCGCCGTTTCAGTCCTTGGGCGACGTTGAGGGTGAGGCGTTGACGGCGCTTGAATCCGCTGATATTCATCGGAGCTTGGCGGTGCTGACGCAGGATCAGCGCGACGTGGTGATGCTCAGGGTCATCGCTGATCTGTCCTTGGAACAAGTTGCCATTGCCCTGGGAAAGCCGGTTGGGGCAGTCAAGTCGATCCAGCATCGAGCGATCGCGACGCTGCAGAGAGCGATTTCGCCGCGGGCCCGTATCTCTGTCGGGTGAAACGGCGAACACCTCACGGAGGACTGCGTGAGTCGTTTCAATGAGAACGCTACAGAAAGACTTTTGTGCGGGGTGGTGACATCTGACTCTGTCGAGGTCAGCTCACTGTTGGTGGCGATTCGTTGCGAGTTGACGGTCGCACAGCTGCCACGGGTGGGTGCGGCATTGAGTGAGTTCGTCGATCCTGCGGCGATCGCAGGATCTTCTTCGGTGTCTGCGTGGACCATCGCGCCTGAGCCAGCGGGTTGGTCGACGGACGTGAGTTCGCGCCCGGTGGCGATGCCCAAGGGGCGACGGCGGGCGCTCGCCGGGATCGGCACATTCGTTGGCACGTTCGGTGGCAAGATCATGCTTGGTACCGCTGTTGCCCTCGCTGTCACGGGCGGTGGGCAGGCATTGGGGGCGTTGCGCATGCCCGGGGTTGATCACAGCCGTCCAGATCCCGTGCACGTGGTCGTTTCATCGCCAGATCGGTTCGACCCGCCCACGCCCACGCCTGGCGAAATCCCGATTGCAGGGAACCCGCGGACGGTTGAGTCGACGTTGTCGGGAGATGGAATCGAACCGACGCCGGGTCACGACTCGAGCCGCGGCTCGGCGACGACGTTGCCTGACCCGCACATCGGGACGGGCGCCGGCATAGCGCCGGGTACGCCCGCCGACGCGGCCACCGGATTGCCAACTCCATCGCCGGCCGGCTCGGGCGACAGCAGCGCACCGGCGGAGATACCCGCGATTCCGCACGATTCTGCAACCCCGGCCAGCGACACGACCACAACCACGCCAGCGGATCAGCCGGCACCGGAGGCTGCGATCGATCCGCCGAGCCCGCCGCCCGACGGCGATGGGGAGACGACATCCACAACGAGCGACAATGCCCCACCTGACACGGGAGCGTAGACCTCGCTCGAGGACGCCGTTCGGGGGCGACTCAAAGATCTTGTCGAGCCGTATCTCGGGTCGCCTCGTCGGCGAATACATCGATGAAGTACGTGGGTTGCCCAATGTGTTCGGTGGATTCCCCGGTCCGGACACGGGAAGGCAGGGGCGCGGATGGGACGGATCATGTTAGGGACGGAAGTGTCAAGGCGCGCGGGTCAACTCGCGCGCCAACCCGAGTCAGGGTGTTCGGCGGGTGAGTTCGCAGTGGCGGTGATTGCTGCCGATGCCATCGATGTGATTTCGGCTTTGGTGTCGGTGCGCGACGGTGGGCAGAGTCCTCAGGCGGTCGTTGTTCTGCGGCATTCGGCGCGGCGGTTGCGAGCCGATCTGCGCACGTTTCGTCCGGTTCTCGACCGTGTACGGGTTGACGATCTTCGGATGTTTCTTCTGGAGCTCGACACGGCCGCTGAGCTGGTCGACGCGTATCACGTTGCTTTGACCGCGTGGTCGGACACCGTGAAGGGTGCTCACCGCGCAAGGCTCGAGATGTGGATCGCGCGTCTCGACGCGGCCGCGTCCCTTCGATCGGCGGCAATCGATGCGCTGGCACCCAACGGCAGTCTCGTCAGGCTCGCTGATGGCGACATCGACTGCGACGTCGGAGTTGCCGCCGAGCTCGCTGCCACCACCGTCGTGCCCGGGTTCCTGCGCCGCCATTGGCGCCTGGTGTGTGCGAGCGCGGCCACGGCGCGCGACGACGGTTTCGAAGAGTTAGCGGTATGGGCGGAGAAAGCGGCCTTCGCCGCCGACGCGTCGGTTCCGGTGCTCGGTGAAGCGGCCGGACAGCTTGCGTCGTCGTGCCGGCAGCTCTCCATCGCCTTGTGGCCGGCAAGGTCGGCGCTGGTGGCGCGGCGAGTATTGGAGTCGCGACCCGGAGCGAGCGTCGATGTGAGGGTGCTCGATCGATTGACAGAAGTGGCGATGTGCCGATCGGCCAAGGTTGGTCGGCGGTTGCCGGCGCTTGTGGCCAAGGTGGCTGCATCGGAGGCAGCAACGGTGACCCCGCCCGCAGAGTACGTCATCGAGGCGGCGGGCGGGGTGGTGTGGCGGCGCCATGGGATCGAGCTCCAGGTGTTGGTGGTACATCGACTGAATCGCAGCGACTGGTCACTTCCCAAGGGAAAGTGCCGACCAGACGAGTCAGCGGAGGCGTGCGCGCTTCGAGAAGTGGCGGAGGAGACCGGTCTGATCTGTGAGACAGGCGACGAACTCATCGAGGTCACCTACCGTGACCGAAATGGACGAGCGAAGCACGTTCGCTATTGGGCCATGGCCGCGGCTGAGGGTGAGGCCGTCGCTTCGGGAGAGGTCGACGCATTGCAGTGGGCCCCATATGGCGAAGCGATGGAGTTGCTCACCAAGCGGCGCGATCAGGAAGTGTTGGCCTCGCTTCCGTCCGCGCGGGAGATCGCGGCGTGATCACCACGTTTCGCCGGTTCGGTCGGTTCGTGCGGCCATACCGGTGGCGTCTCACGGCTGGCACATCGTTGGCGATCGTGCAGATCGTGATCGGGTTGGCCGAGCCATGGCCGCTGGCGCTGGTGGTGGATCATGTCCTGGCGCCCAAACGCGGAGCCCGATCTAGCCCCATAGCGGCTGTCGTGCCGGCGACTTGGTCGGCTACCGCGCTGATCATCACGGCAGTGATCGCTCTCATCACCCTCGTTGGTTTGAGCGCATTGGCGGACTTCGCCTCGACGCGATTGATGGATGGGACCGGTCAAAGGATCGGTAACGACATTCGCGCCGAGACGTTCGCTCATCTCCAGCGGCTCTCACTTCGATTTCACCATCGGCAAACCGTCGGCGACCTCACCAGCCGCGTCACCGGAGACGTCGACCGTCTGCAAGACCTGATGGTCCAAGCCTTGGCGGTGTTGGTCCCGAACGTCTTGTTGGTCATCGGCATGCTCGCCGTGATGGTTGCAGTCGACCCCGTCTTTGCGATGTTGGCCTTGGTGGTCGCGCCGCTGATGGTGTGGTCGATCTACCATTCGACCCACGAGATGAAGCGTGCCTCGCGCCAAGCACGAGCCAAAGATGGTGAGGTCGCCGGTATCGCGGCCGAAAGTCTCGCCGCGATCCAAGTCGTACAGGCCTTCTCGCTCGAGAAGAAAACCAACGCAGCGTTCGTGCACAGCACCGACGAGAGCCTGGCGGCCAACCTCGACGCCATCCGCCACCAAGCACGCCTCGGCCCCCTTGTCGATGTCGCCGGTGCCGTGGCCCGTGCCGTGGTGATCGCCGTCGGCGCCCAACGCGTGCTCGACGGTCGTATGACCGTGGGCGTTCTGTTGGTTTTCCTCGCATATCTGACCAAGCTGTATGTCCCTGTCAAGGCGCTCTCCAAGCTCACTTTCAACATAAGTCGGGGGGAAGCCTGCGGAGAACGAGTCGACGCCATCCTCGCCCGCACGCCCGACGTCGCCGATCGCCCGACTGCTACCGCCGCTCACCTGCTTCGGGGCCGGATCGATTTCGATCACGTCTCGTTCGCGTACGGCAGAGACCCCGTTCTCGTCGACGCCTGTCTCACGATCCACGCTGGTGAGACTGTCGCCATTGTCGGTCCAACGGGATCAGGAAAGTCCACCCTCGCCGCGCTCATTCCTCGTTTCTTCGACCCCGACAAAGGGGCAGTCCGGATCGACGGCGTCGACATCCGCGACTACACCCTCGCCTCGCTCCGCCCTCAAATCGGCCTCGTCCTCCAAGACTCGATTCTGTTTCGCACCTCGTTGTGGGACAACATCGCCTGTGGACGGCCCGGGGCCACGCCCCAACAGGTCGCCAACGCTGCCGTCCAAGCCCGCGTCGACGAGTTCGTCGACCGTCTACCCGACGGCTTCGACACGGTGCTCGGTGAACGAGGGGCTGACCTGTCTGGTGGACAACGCCAACGCGTTGCCATAGCCCGGGCGATCCTGCGCGACAGCCCCATACTCATCTTGGACGAACCCACCAGCGCCCTCGACGCCCAAGCCGAGAGCCTGGTCATCGAGGCCCTCGAAAACCTGATGGTCGGACGCACCACCATCATCATCGCCCACCGACTCTCGACCGTACGCCGCGCCGATCGCATCATCGTCATCGACCACGGCCACATCACAGAACAAGGCACCCACTCCAGCCTCGTCAGCGAGGGAGGCCTGTACGCCACCCTCTCCAACCTCCAACACGCCGGTGTCCGCAAAGTCGCGACGACGCTCCCAGCGCCCGTGGCGACGGTGGTCGCACTGTGACCCGGGCAACTCTGCTGAGAGAGCGGCCTCGCTTGTAACGGGAGCAAGCAGTTCTGCGCCGGGTTTTTTGGCGGAATTCGCGTAGCTCTGCAACTTCTAGGATGAGAACATGCAAAGGTCGGGCGAGAGCCAAGGCGATTCGGCGTCGGAGCTCATCTCGGCGAGAATCGCCGAACTCGGGGACTGGCGCGGGGAAACCCTCAGCAAGGTGCGCAAGCTCATCAAGGAAACAGACCCGGACGTCGTCGAGGAGTGGAAGTGGAAGGGCACTCCGATCTGGTCGCACGACGGCATCATCTGCACGGGCGAGTCGTACAAGACGGTGGTGAAGCTTACGTTTCTGAAGGGCGCGTCGTTGGGGGATGCGGCCCGACTCTTCAACTCGAGCCTCGACGGAAACGTCCGCCGCGCTATCGACATCCGCGAAGGACAAGACATTGACGAGTCCGCTTTCAAGGCGCTCGTTCGCGAAGCGGTGGCCCTCAACACTTCGAGCAAGTCGAAACCTTCGAAAACAGCGAAGTCCTGAGCAGATCCGCTGAACAGCGCGCGAGGCGAGGTCGAATCTACGCGATCGCTGTCATGAAGTCATGTTGTCGGGCAGCACACGGCTGAGCGATCAGTCGAAAGCGGTCAGGTGCTTCCTCACGAATGTGAGGACTGCAATGTGTTTGTCGGTGTCGCGCTGCATGAGCTCGACGAGCAGACCCCAGAGCGTGGTTCCGCTGACGTCTCTCAACTCTTTCTGCAGCCGCCTGAGTTCCTGCTCGTCGGCCCGCTCGTGGTCGAGCAGGCGATCGGTCACGCCACGTACGGCGGTCCGGTCGGCGCGATGGAAGTCCATTCTCGGAACGGCCGGCTCGGTTCCGCTGAACGATGCGTCCGCTTCCAGCGATGAGGCGAGTTCGGCAAACCACCGGTGATGCCTGCGCTCATCTTCCATCAGGATCTCGACGAGGTAGGCCAGCGCCTTGGACTGTGTGGCCGCAGCAGCTTGGACGTACTCGTCAAGCATCGCGCCCTCGCGCGCCGCATGCCCGGAGAGGTGCGAGAAGAGTTCGATCTCCGCCGCGGTCCACCCGTAGGTGCTTGTAGGAGATCTGACGTCAGCAGTGTTCATGAGCTCATCGCACTGGATTTCGGCATCCTCCAACAGAGCCAAACGTCACAAACATACTCATGACGAAAGCCCCTGGCGACGGGACAGGGTCGGTCATACCGTTCCGAGGGAACGAGCCGAGGTCTCAATGACAATTACCAGCGCGGAGACCGAGAAGTCGCAACTTCCACCTCCACACAGCAGTACCCGCGACGTGGTCGACGGCAATGAGGCCGCAGCCCGCATCGCCCACCTCGCGTCTGAGGTGATCGCCATCTACCCGATCACGCCTGCGTCGCCAATGGGCGAGTTCGCCGACGACTGGAGTGCGAAAGGGCGGACGAACCTTTGGGGCGCGATCCCCGAGGTGATCGAGATGCAGAGCGAGGCCGGAGCCGCTGGCACGCTCCATGGGGCAATCACACGCGGCGCGTTTGGCACGACGTTCACCGCTAGCCAGGGGCTGCTGTTGATGCTGCCCAACATGTTCAAGATCGCCGGCGAGCTCACCCCGACGGTGATCCACGTGGCGGCGCGGACGATCGCGACACACGCGCTGAGCATCTTCGGCGACCACAGCGACGTGATGGCGGCCCGTACGACGGGGTTTGCGATGCTGTGCGCGAGCAGCGTGCAGGAGACAGCGGACTTCGCCGCCGTGGCTCATGCCGCCACACTTGATACGCGCATCCCGTTCCTGCACTTCT
>JANMQX010000094.1:0-5155 GCA_031370745.1 Ilumatobacteraceae bacterium | reverse complement strand
TCGCTCGACAACTTGCTGATGGGCGGTTGCCTCGACGTCGGCAACTGCCTCGGGGTGAGGTATGGGCAGCGCGACCTCGGTGAGTTCGGGTACCGAAAGGTCGCGATGAAAGGGAAGTTCGATTCCTTCGAGCAACTGTTCCCAGGGATTCACGATCCCGACGCTAATGCTGTGCGTCGACCGTTGCCATACTGCTGGTGCGCCCGCATCGAATACGTTCGGCGTCGTGGAGATCGACCCGCCACAATGGTGCGGTGGATCCAGTCGACGGCGTGTACACGACACCGCGTGGGTTGCTGATCGCCGCCGATGCGGTGTCGTGGCTCGCCACGCGCTCGGGTGGTCCCGGCGGGCAGCACGCGAACACATCCGACACTGCGGTCACAATCTCCATCGACGTCGAACGCGCCGGGCTCAGCACCACGGTTCGCGACAGGATCCTGGCCGCGGCGGGGCCGACGATCACCGCCTCGTCGGCCGGTTCGCGATCGCAGTTCCGCAATCGGGCCGCGGCGTGGGCGGCGCTGTTGGAACGGCTCGATGAGGCGGCCAAGCCTCCGCCTCCTGCACGTCGAGCGACCCGCCCATCGGCTTCTGCGGTGCGCAAACGGCTGTCGGCCAAGCGGCACGTTGCCGAGCGAAAGCATGGAAGGCGGCGACCATCGGTCGACGAATAATACCAGTTCAGGCTAGGTCTACCGGCGATTCGAACCTCAAGAAGTCGTCAATCGGTAATGCACAAGGTCCAACCCTTCACCACGTAGAGTGAGCAGCTTGCGCACTCTGTGTCGAACCTGTACTGTGACCGCACTGGCGCACACGACACATGGGAGTCGGCAATGATGGACATCACTCAGATGCAGCATGGGGCTTTGTTGCGTGGTCACCAGGTCAACGCCAGCGCCAATCGTGAACGCAAACGACAGCAACGCCTGACCCGCCTGCTCGTGGTGCTGAGCATTCCGCTGGTGTGGTTCTGGTATCGACAGTTGAGCGGCAATCCGATCCGCCTCGGAATGCCGGCGGTCATTCAGGACAACCCGCAGCTCGTCTTCCTCGGGTTGATGCTGGTCCTCATTGCCGGGATGATGCTGATCCCCATGCTCGCTTCGGGCCGCTCGCCGCACACCATGTTGCGGCCCAGCGATTCGACGATCCGTCTTGCCGATGTGGTCGGTGCCGATGCCACCCGCCGCGAAGCCATCGACACATTGAATCTCTTCCTCAATCACGAGACCTTTGCCGATGAGATGGGCGGCTCGCCCCGCCGCGGAGTGTTGTTCGAAGGTGCCCCGGGCACTGGAAAGACCTACCTTGCCAAGGCAATCGCTGCTGAGGCAGAAGTGCCGTTCTTGTTCGTATCGGCAAGCGAGTTCCAGTCGCACTTCTATGGGATGACCAACCGCAAGATCCGCCAATTCTTCAAAGCCCTTCGCCAGGCGGCACGGGCCGAAGGCGGCGCAATTGGTTTCATCGAAGAGTTCGACGCCATCGGCATGGCCCGCTCAGGCATGGGAACGGGGGGAATGCGTGAAGGCGCGGCCGGTATCGTCAACGAGCTGCTGGTGCAGATGTCGAGCTTCGATCTCCCGACCGGCTGGAACAAGTTCAAGAGCAAGTTGATCGATCGGGTCAACCTGCTGCTGCCACCCGCGAACGCTCTCTCCCGACCCAAGCTGAAGCTCGCCAACGTGCTGGTCTTCGCAGCCACCAACCGGGCCGAAGGTCTCGACCCTGCGCTGATGCGCCCGGGTCGTTTCGACCGCACGATCCATTTCGATCTGCCGCCGCGGAATGATCGCATTGCCATCGCTTCGTACTACCTCAACAAGAAGTCGCACGACCCGTCCGTCAATGCAGTCCTCATCGCCGAACGCACTGCCGGTTACACACCGGTGCGCATCGAGCGACTGCTCGACGAGGCCCTGATCGTCGCCCTGCGCGATGGGCGCAAGGCACTCGACGTCACGGATCTCGGCGAAGCACAGATGATCACCGAGGTCGGTCTCGCCCAAGATGTCGGCTACCAGCCCGACGAGCGTCGACGGATCGCTATCCACGAGGCAGGGCATGCGGTGATCGCGGTGCTGGTCGGTCGCGACGTGCGCGTCGCTTCGATCCTGCGCCGCAGTTCCTCGCTCGGCCTTGTTGCCCACGACGACAGCGAGGAGCGACACCTGCGCACACCATCGGAGTTGCGCGACCTCATCGTCGTCGCACTCGCAGGCAGGGCAGCCGAGCTGCAGGAGTACGGCGAGGCCTCGACGGGAATTGCCTCGGATCTGGCTGCGGCAACGAACATTGCCGCGCAGTTGATCGGTTTGGTCGGCGATGGAGACAGCCTGTTGAGCCTCGAAGCCGCGCAGATGCACATGGCCGGAAACATGGCCGCCAAGGTCCTGGCCGATGATCGTTCGCGAGTCCAGGCCGATGAGATCATGAACAAGTCAGCCGACAAGTCGGCCTGCATGTTGCTCGAGCACCGCGGCGCGTTGCTGGCCGTTGCCGACGCGCTGTGCGAGCACGACGAGCTGACCGGCGACCTCGTGCACGAAATCGTGGCGCTCGCGGTGAGCAACGCCAACTAGTTCGCAGCCGTTACGACAGTGATGGGGCGGGCGAGCGTCGCCAGCGCTTTCGCGGTGGGGGCAACTGCGGACTCGGCGCAACATCGCCGATCTTCTCGATCACCCACACCCCGCCGTCGTCGCTGAAGGCGTGGGGGGCGACGAGTGGCTGCACGTGGTGGACCCGTCCGGCAAGCCCCGCTGCGGCGACGGCCGAACCCAATGCGCCGGCCAAGCGAGGACCCCATGCCGGGTGGGTGTCGGGAAACTCGGGGTAGGCGTCGCCCACCAGGCTCAAACCCATCGACACGGCCATGCCGGCAGGTTGGTTGACTGTTGCCGATAGCTGGGTCGGATCCAGCAGACGGTCGCGCAGATCCTCGATCGACGCCGACCAACTGGTGGCCAACAGTTCGGTGCGTCGAGTCTCGAACTTGTCCTCGGTGGCAGGCGCCGCCGCCAGGACGAGATGATCATGAACAACGGCCATCCAGGGCTGGGCGTCGCCTCTGCTGCCGATGAGGCGCATTGTGTACGAAGGCACCAAACGAGCGATCGCGATAGGGGTCGGTTCGATGGACTCGAGGTCGAAGCCGGCCTGGCGCACGAACCGTTCGACACGGCGATGACGGATCATGTCGGTCTGCAGATGAGCAAGCAGTCGGCGTGCGCTCGAGGACATCTCGATCGTCGCCGACACGTCGACGAGCTTCGAGCGATGCAGGTTGAGCTCGGTTGTGCTCCACCCGGTTATGTCGAGTGATTGGATGTACGAGTCCGGCCTCCACATGCAGACACGAGTTGGCTGCCCGGCCTCGTCGAGCAGGCTGCGCAGGCGCGTCAGACCGTCGAGCAACAGCAGGTCGTTGTTGGTGTCGCAGGCAACACCGGCAACCTTGGCGACGCGGCCCGGCGCATCTTGTTGCAGTCGCACACCGCGCAGGGAATCCGGTAGTACCTCGATGCCGATGCCGTCGCCGCGGCGCATCATGATCCGTGCGCCTGAACTGTCGGGTTCGCGTCGACCTCTTCGACGGCGCGGGCAAGCAGCACCGGTGTGATCTTGTCATCGTCGATCAACAAGCCGCGGCCGACCGCGAGATGCGAAGAGGTGACCCGTAGGTGCAGACCGAACATTGCCGCATCGCCGGCGAGCGGGCGAAGGATGATTGCAGCGCGAGAACGACGCAGTGGGGCAGTCCAATGGGACGGCGCTTCGAGATCGCGGGCGCGACCGGCGGCGATGACGACGAGTAGAGGGTCGTTCAAGGTGGCGAGTCGTTCGAACACCTCGCCGTCCAGTCGATCCGCATCGTCGACGAGCACGAGGCGTGGCCGTTCGCTTTGGTCGAAGAACTCGCCGGACCACTTCTCGATCCCAGCCAACGTGGTCGCGCTTGTCAGTCGCGGCAGCAGCAGCAGGGGGCTCCACGTCGAGGCGATTGCGTGAATGTCGACCGACGCATCTGCAGCGAGCGCGCAGCGAGCGATGTTGGTGAGAACCGTCGACTTGCCGGTCGCCGAGTCGCCGAGGATCAGCGCCCCGCCAGGGCCGTGGAGCTGAAGCGTCGCGGTGTGCAGCGTTCGGGTATCGAGGCCGATCGGCAGTCGCCACCCATGCTGCGAATATTGGGTGACGTCTGCGATGTCGGACAGTGAGGTGCTGTCGGGTGTGCGGGCAACGGTCGCTGGGCCGTGGGCGGCGTCAGAGAGGCTGGCTCGTTCGGCGACGGCAGCATCCAGATCGGCGATCGATCCGATCTGGATCTCGACGAGGTCGGGCAGCGTGATGGCCCGCCCCGGCACAGGCACCGGGATGCGGCCGGCGTCGATGCCCAAAGCCCGGTACGCGGCCCTGTCGTCGAGATGCAAGATGATGCGCTGCTGAAACTGGCCAAGCATCCTCGCAGGCGCCGCATGTTCGCTTGCGGAGCTCATCAACGTGCTGATGCCATGCAAGGGTCCGTGACTGACGATGCGTTCCAGCAGATCCCGTCCCTGCTCGAACTCTCCGCCGAGCTCCAGGCTGCGCAACAAGGAGCCGGCATCGTTGACGACCAATACGATGTGCGTCTCGGCCGCTGAGTGGTCGCGTATGGATCGCGACTCGAGCTCGTCGACGATCCGCATCAGCACTCGCAGGATGCGATCGGGATCGTCTGTCGAGGCAACCGCACCACATGCGGGCAGCGATTCCAAGGCGCTGAGCCGGTTGCGCTGACCTGTGGCGCAATCGATCACATAGCCCTGCAGGCGATCGGGGGATGTGCGATCGGTGGCCGCCACGAACAGGGTGGCCAAGGCGTTGGAACGCTCGGTCGGAGAGCCTCCGATCACGAGGAGGTTCCCGTCGTGCGCGGGATTCCAGCGGCGCGCGTTCTGCGTGTGGTCGTCGGGCAGGTCGCTGACAGCAAAGGCTGCCCCGTCGGCATCGGATGTACTGGTGCGTGGCGACGAGATCTGCTCGTAGGCGAGATCTGTCGGCAACTCCGCGCAGAGAATCGGTTGGGGGTCCGGGCCGACGCGTTTGCCGGCAGCTTCGGTGATGACGTCGAGGAGGTGACGAAGGCCGCCCTCTCGACGAGGCT
>JANMQX010000075.1:0-6482 GCA_031370745.1 Ilumatobacteraceae bacterium | reverse complement strand
TTTCGAAGCGGTTCTTCGAGAACCCTGATCAGCTCGCCGATGCGTTCGCGCGGGCGTGGTACAAGCTGCTTCACCGTGATATGGGACCGGTCGTTCGTTACCTCGGCCCGTGGGTTCCCGACGAGGAGCTGGTGTGGCAGGACCCAGTCCCAGCGGTTACGCACGAGCTGATCAATGACTCAGACATCGCCGCGCTGAAGGGCAAGATCCTCGACTCCGGGCTGACCATCTCCCAGCTGGTCTCGACCGCGTGGGCATCTGCGTCGACCTACCGGAACACCGATAAGCGCGGTGGAGCAAACGGGGCGCGGATCCGCCTCTCGCCGCAGGCAGAGTGGGATGTCAATGTGACCTCCGGCGTATCGCGGGTGCTGACCGCCCTCGAAGGCATCCAGCACGACTTCAATGGTTCCCAGACGGGCGGGCAGAAGGTCTCGCTCGCCGACCTGATCGTGTTGGGCGGTTGCGCTGCGGTCGAGCGAGCGGCACAGCAGGCCGGCCACGACGTGCAGGTCCCCTTCACGCCGGGCCGCGCCGATGCCACGCAGGAGCAGACCGATCCCGAGGCCTTCGCAGTACTCGAGCCGAAGGCCGATGGGTTCCGCAACTATCTGCAAAAGGGTCACGACCTCGCGGCGGAGCACTTGTTGCTCGACAGGGCGTTCATGCTGACGCTGTCCGCTCCCGAGATGACCGTTCTGCTGGGCGGCATGCGCGTTCTCAACGCCAACGCCGGACAGATCGAGCACGGGGTCTTCACCGACCGACCTGAAACGCTGACCAACGATTTCTTCGTGAACCTGCTCGACATCGGAACAGCGTGGAAGGCGACCTCCGAATCGGAGGACGTGTTCGAGGGTAGCGATCGCGTTACCGGCGATCGCCGCTGGACTGGCACCCGCGCCGACCTCATCTTCGGGTCGAACTCCGAGCTTCGAGCCCTCGCCGAGGTCTATGCCTCCGACGACGCAGAGCAGAAGTTCGTGCATGACTTCGTTGCCGCCTGGGGAAAGGTGATGAACCTCGATCGTTTCGACCTCGCCTGAGATCGGGGGCCGGTCGCAGGCGCCGCTGCCAAAGCGCGATGAGCGCTTCGCTAATGACGACGCCTGCGACAGGCCCGGCCTCGGTACGACGGTCGCAGCGTCGTGGGCGACATCGAGGGGTATGGTTCGATTCATGGTCACCAAGACGAGGGCGAGAGCATGACGAGTCCGGCGAAGGTCGCTGTGGGCGTTGTGTTGACGCTGCTCGGTCTGCTGTTCACGTTCCAGGGCCTGGGCTACGTGAAGGGCAGCGCGATGACCGGGTCCAATTTCTGGGCGGTGGCCGGTCCGGTACTAGCGATCGGCGGATTGTTGGTCATCGCCGCAGGGCTCGGTCGGCTCCCGCTGCGTCGGCGGAGATCCCCTCGGTGACGAGGTGATCGAATCAGGCGACGGCGAACAGCACGCCATCGCCCCGCCGACTGGCGTTGGATCGCCGGTCGGTCGCCGCGTCATGCTCGGACTCGGCGCGATCGGCGCAGCCGGCATTCTTGGCGGGCGTGCCATCCAGGATCGTCTCGCCAGACTGATCGCGCCGATCCAGAATCGCGATCCGACTGGGCTGATATCGCTGTTGCCGCTCGGGGCGACGTTCCGCTACTACTCCGTCACCGGATCGGTCCCGTCGATGGATGCGTCGAACTATCGACTCGAGGTTCGCGGTCTCGTCCGCACGCCGAAGTCCTACAGCTTGATCGATTTGGAGACGATGCCCCAGACAACACTCGTCCGTGACTTTCAGTGCGTCACCGGGTGGCGGGTTCCCGAGGTCCACTGGAGCGGCGTGCGGCTCTCTGATCTGCTCGATGCCGTGCACCCCGTCGCCGGCGCAACGGCAATTCGCTTCGGATCGTTCGACGGCACGTACACCGAGAGCCTCACTCTCGAGCAGGCACGGCGCAGCGACGTCCTGGTCGCGTTGCAGATGCTCGGCCGCCCCGTCACACACGATCACGGTGGACCGGTGCGCATGTATGTGGCGCCGATGTACGGCTACAAGAGCACCAAATGGCTGTCGAGCATCGAGCTGACGGCCGCCGTGGTGCCGGGGTATTGGGAGGGCGCCGGCGACTACGACGTCGACGGATGGATCGGCGATTCGAACGGGCGAGACGATCAACCAGTCGACTGATCCGGCGTCGCTCACGGTCCTTGTCACCCGTTTCAGCCGCGCCGAGCGTGCGGTACATCGGGCCGTCGCGGTGCTGTTGATCACCTGTGTCGCAACTGCGGCGATTCTGTACAACGGATTCCTGTCCGCGCCGGTCGGCCATCGTAGGCTGGTCAAACTCGTTCATGTGTATTGCGGTTTCGCGTTGCCGATACCGATCCTGCTCGGCATCGCATCGGCTGCTTATCGGAGCGACATGCGGCGGCTGAACCGGTTTTCTCCGTCGGATTGGCGATGGTTGCGTACGCGCGGCCGGCGTGACGGAGCGATCCGGGTCGGCAAGTTCAACGCCGGCCAAAAGCTCAACGGCGCATTGAGCGGCGGAGCCATCGCCGTTCTGCTGGCAACGGGGGCGCTCATGTATTTCCCGCACCTGGCCAGGTTGTCATGGCGCACCGGGGCAACGTTCGTGCACGACTGGTTTGCGTTGACGTTGGGCCTGCTGGTCTTGGGCCACATCCGTTACGCCGTCCGCGACGCCGGGTCGCGTCGAGGCATGCGCACTGGTCTTGTCACCGAGTCGTGGGCTCGGGCCCACCACGCCGCATGGATCGAGGAGCTGCAACTGCAGGCGACCGCAGTCGCCGGGCCGCAATCCGACGACGACAACCTTTCGTCATCTGATGCGATTCGACCGGCCTCACCTGAGCACGAGCGCTATCAATCTCCTCCTTGATTCCTTGTACCCCGCCGAAGGCTCCTCGACCGTCGAGATCACCGATCTGGACCCAGATGATCGCACCGATGATCGCTCCGACGATGTGGCGGGCAGCGGCGCCGAAAAAATGTTCGGCGACTTCGCGCCAGCCCTCGTCAGCTTCCGCGACGACGTGTTGCTCGGTCAGGTGTGGACCCGCACAAAGCTCTCCGCGAAGGAGCGCAGCCTGATCACCATCGCCTGCCTCACGACGAGCGGCAAAACACCGAGCAACTGGCCGTCCACCTCGACTACGCCCGCCAGAACGGCGCCACCGAGAACGAACTGATCCGGCAGGGCCCAGCCTGATTGCTGCCGACTTTCGTTCGTGTCGGCGAAGAGCTCAAAGTGGTTGATGTCACCCGCGTCGACGAAGCGATCGTCTGTGTAGGTATCAAGACGGTGAACCGTTCGACGAACTGACCGCGACAAGCAGGGACACCACGACACGAGGGAGCAACTGATGCAGGGACGTATCGCAATCGTGGTGGCCACGGCTGCCGCGCTGACATTGCAAATAGCCACGCCGGCGAGCGCGGCACCGACGAGGGCGCGTGGCGCCGGCGAGCTGCGAGATCTCCAGACGGCGACGGAGCAACCGACCGATCACGCGACGGCGCAGGTCGTAGTTGTCGAATCCGACGGGTCGACGACGGTCCTGTTGAAGGTCCAGGGCCTCGACCACAGTGCGGAAGGCATGGTGCTCGGTGCTCATGTGCATGTGGGGTCGTGTGTGATGGGCAATGGTGCGGCCGCTGGTCGGCATTACAACAGCACCGGCACCACACCAACCGATGTCAACGAGGTGTGGCTCGATTTCGTCATCACGGCCAACGGGACCGCCATGGCCGAAGCCACGGTGCCGTTCGTGATTCCTGTTGGTGGTGCGGCGTCGGTGGTGATCCACGCCAACGAGACCAGCACCGGACCAGTGCCTCCCGCTGGGGCAGCCGGGCCACGATGGGCATGTCTTCCCGTGCAGTTCTGAGCGCTTTCCGTCCGACCCGGCGGTCTTTGGCTGTGATCGGTACGGGAAACCCAATCGGCCATCGCTGAGCTGGGGCGATCTGGGTGCCGGATCGATCCTTGGGGTTGGACACCCCGTCCGTCCCCGGATACAACCACCTGGTCAACGGCGCTTCGGAAGCCGACTTGGCGTTGCACGCGCCTCAAGCCGGGTACGGCGAGGATGACTTCTGTCCCGAAACCGGTGGCGCTATCAAGCGGGCTGAGCTGTGCGGCCGTAGACCGTGTTGCGTTGGGCGAGAGGGCGGCCGAGGGGTGCGACGAGGGCTGCGAAGTCGTCGGGCTCGAGGCCTTGGCCGTGGGTGGCGCCCGCGGCCCGGGAGATGTTCTCGTTCATGAGTGTGCCGCCGAGGTCGTTGACCCCGGCGCTGAGTAGCTGGCGGACCCCGTCGATGCCGATCTTGACCCACGACGCTTGGATGTTGTCGATGTGTCCGCGGTAGGCGAGGCGGGCGACGGCGTGCATCAGGACTGTTTCTCGGAAGGTGGGTCCGCGCCGGGATTTGCGCTGCAGGTAGATCGGTGAAGCCATGTGTACGAACGGCAGGGGTACGAACTCGGTGAACCCGCCTGTGCGCTTTTGCAGGTCGCGTGTTGCGACCAGGTGGCGGGCCCAATGCACGGGTTGTTCGACGGAGCCGAACATGATCGTCACATTCGAAGCAAGCCCGACGGAGTGAGCGACTTCGTGGGCGTATAGCCATTCTTCGGTGGAGATCTTGTCGGGGCAGATGATGGCGCGGATGCCGTCGTCGAGGATTTCGGCGGCGGTGCCTGGGAGGGAGCGCAAACCGACTTCGATCAGGCGGCGAAGGTAGTTGTAAAGCGGTTCGCCGAGGCGTTTGGCGCCTTCGGTGACTTCGAGGGCGGTGAATCCGTGGATGTGGATCCCGGGCGCGGCTTCGGCCACTGCTCGGCAGACGTCGATGTAGTAGTCGCCGTCGAAGTCGGGGTGGATCCCGCCTTGCAGAGTCACCTCGGTCGCACCGCGGGCTTGGGCCTCGGCGGCGCGGGCAGCGATGTCATCGAGGGTGAGTAGATATGGTTTGCCGCGCAGGTTGAGTGAGAGCGGGCCTTTGGAGAAGCCACAGAACCGACATTTGAACGTGCACACATTGGTGTAGTTGATGTTGCGGTTGTGGACCCAGGTGACTGTCTCGCCCACGGTCGCAGCGCGGAGCGCATCGGCTGCCGCGGCGACAGCGGTGACCTCGGGGCCGCGCGCTTCGAACAAGGTGACCAGCTCGGCGATGTCGGGTTCCTGACCGTATTCGATTCCGGCGAGCACTTCGGCGACCGGGCCGCGTATCGGTCTCAGTGGTGCAGGGAGCAGTACCGGTGGCGACACGGATGCGCCCGAATACCAGGTCGTCGAACGATGGCCGACGAGAATGACTTCGGCGCCGTCGCCGGTGTCGCGGGTGCCGGATACCTTCTCTGGGAAGTGTGCGCCTGGGTCGTCGCGCCCGAGCAGCTCAGCATCAGCACGATCGAGTACCGCGAAGCGCATCGCCGGGTCGAGCCACCGCTCGGGCTGCTGAGCGAATTCCGGGTAGATCGTGAGTCGTGGAGCGAGCACGTGTCCGCCGGCGTCGCTCACGTCGCGCAGGCGGTCGAGGTCGGGCCATGGCCGTTCGGGGTTGACGTGATCGAGCGTCACTGGCGAGACACCACCCCAGTCGTCGATCCCAGCCGAGAGCAGAATCCCGAAGTCGTCGGTCAGGTTCGGCGGTGCCTGCAGGTGCACGTCGGGCGGGAGCACGAGGCGGGCGGCAGCAATCGACCAGAGCAGGTCGTCGGAAGGACACGCCGGCGCGTGCCGCATCCCCGAGGCGGGTTTGGGCAAGAAGTTCTGCACGATCACTTCTTGGACGTGGCTGTGACGGGCGTGGCTGGCGGCGACGGCGCGGAGCGCGTCCAGGCGATCTTGCCTGCTCTCGCCAATGCCGACCAGGATGCCAGTCGTGAACGGGATCGCCAGTTCTCCCGCCGCCTCGAGGGTCGCCAGCCGTCGTGCCGGCAACTTGTCGGGCGCTTCCCGATGACATTCGAGGTCGCCGTTGAGACTTTCGATCATCATCCCCTGACTGGCCGACACCGGCCGCAACAGGGCCAGTTCGTCCGCATGGAGCGCGCCTGCGTTGGCATGCGGTAGCAACCCTGTCTCCGCGAGCACCACCCGAGCAGCAGCGGCGAGATAGTCGAGCGTCGACGCGTAGCCGTGATCTGCCAGCCAGTCGGCGGCTTGGGTGTAGCGCAACTCTGGTCGCTCGCCCAGGGTGAACAATGCTTCGTGGCATCCGGCGGCCGCGCCGGCGGTGGCGATGGCCAACACGTCATCGAGCGACAGGAACGGAGCTGCGACCCGCGCCGGTGGTTGGGCGAACGTGCAATACCCGCACGTATCCCGACAAAGCTGGGTCAGAGGAATGAACACCTTCGGTGAGTACGTCACTCGTGTTCCGAAGTTCGCATCGCGTACGCTTCGGGCACTCGCCATCAATTCGGCGAGCGGAGTGGAAAGCAGAACGTCGTCGGTCCA
>JANMQX010000070.1:0-16171 GCA_031370745.1 Ilumatobacteraceae bacterium | reverse complement strand
CGCGGGCGAACGTGGCGTCGACGTACTAAGAGTGGCCAAAGCGGACGGTTTCGGGAGCCGTTCGACATGCGGGGCCAGAAAGCTCCAGGCTGAGGTCGTGGGACTACGCATTTGCTGAGGACGAATGTGAACGGCGGGCGAATACTGCGCCGGACGTGATTTATGCGCGAAGCTCGCTCGTACCTGTGCGAGGTATACCTCGCTTTGTTCAAGCCGTCGAACGAGATCGCGGTCGCCGGCACTCGGACCCGCTGCGCGAACTCGTCACGGTCTCGGACGACAAGTCCGGCGTCGCGTGGTGGATCGCTGATCAGCGTTAGCCCACCGGGGATGAGGCATGCAGCCATCTCGCGTTTCTTCGTGAACATGGCGTCTCGGCCTACGCATCGCGCCATGGAGCCGCAGCAAAAGGCTGTCGATCGAGCGCGTGTGGCTCGGCCTCACCCACGTCGAACTGCTCAAGCTGAACTGGACCTGGACCTGTACAGCCGAAACCCGAGCCCGGTCTTCAGCCTCGATTCCGTCGACCTCGTCGATGGAGTCGGCACCCTGTTGATGGCGGAACTCGATGGCGAGCCAGTTGGTTGTGGGGCGTTCCGGGTGATGGACGACATGCCAGGCTCGGCGGAGATCAAGCGCATGTACGTCACCTTGGCTGGGCGCAGTAAGAAGATCGGTGCCGCGATACTCGCGGAGTTGGAACGCGTAGCCGAGGCGATCGGCGTCCGCCGCTTCGCGCTTGAAGCTGGGTTGCGTCAGCCCGAGGCGAAGCAGCTGTAGGGGCGCGCGGGATAGGTGGCCTGCGACCCCTGGGATCGGTTCGTCGACAAGGATTCAGCGTCTCATGCAGAAGGTCACGTCACCTAGGCGAGCGGGCCAGGGAGAACTGGCTCACGCCGAGGTAGTCGGCTTCGAGTGCACCTCGAGGCGGATGCCGGTGCAGCCACCGCCGTTTATGAGCGAAAGATCCATCGAGCACGCGGTGACCACCATGATCAGATCCATCTCGGCACGCAGCACGACCGAGTCGCCGGGCTTGGTCACACCGAGCTTCGGCAGGATCTTGCCGTCGGCATCGATCGGAGTGTTCTGGAAGAAGTTCACCGGATCCGGCACGGCAGTCATCGGCCAGCCGGCATCAGCGGCGGCTGTCAGGAAGTTGTCGTGGCAGTTGTCGTGATGGCCGACGGCACCGCGGAACGCATACATGTACGGATCGCACGATCGATACAGCATGTCGTGGACACCGGGTGAGCGATCTTCGACGAACGTCAGGATCGGCCGGAAGCGTGTCGTCATCCATGGCTCGCCCACTGCCGGGAACAGACGACGGTTGGCAGCCCTCGTGTTGCCGGCGCTCAACCACTCCGTCGGATCAGTGGTGGAGACGGCGAACATGTCCGCGACTTGGACACCTTCGACGTCGATGATCTCCAACAGGTCGCCCTGTTGCGCGTCTATCCAACCACCTGCTCTGGCAGCGATGTCGACTCCTCGTACCTCGGTATCCATGTGAAGACCCCCGGCGAACATAGTGGATCACGGTCCCCCATGAATCGTCAGTGACGATACGCACCCAGTCCGGGCTCGCCGGCGACCACGCGTCCTCCGCCATCGTCAGGCGTGGTCCGTCGCAAGGAGCGAAGCGGCTCGAAACCACCGATCGTCGGTGGATGGAGTGCCCTCGTCGACGACCTGACCATCACTGGAGGATGACATGACTCATTTCGAGTCAATGCCCGAGCACTCGCGAATGCGCGACGTACTGGTGCGCTTCCCCGAGAAGGATGCAGTGCTGATGGGCCTGGGGTGGTCTCCTGCGCGTCGGAGCGACCTTTGCACCGTGCGAGATCCGCACCTTTCGTATCCCTCGCGATCCGGCGTTGGTGGTCACCGAGACCGACCTGATCGAGTGGGAGTCTGAAGAGCCGCTAGTCCTCAGGCGGGCGGTCTGGGCGGCAAGCATCGCAAGACCGAGACCGACCCGTGGACGGTTGTCGAACCTGTGGAGTAGGGCACCACGAGGGTCTGTCCTTTGTGGATCGCCAGGGTCTCTTTGTTGAAGCCAAGCTGCCCTTCGCCGTCGAGCACGAGTAACACGGCGAAGGATGCTTCACAACGCGCTCCACCGCGCAGACGCTCGGCACGGAAGTACGGATCCGCCGCCCGCGGGAGCACCAACTCGCGAGCGGTTCCGCGATCGACGGGTCCATGAAGTTCTGCGAGACGCTCGGAGTTCCACGCCGATCGATCCACCGCGGTGAGTGCGACCAAATAACCGAGGCCGAGATGACCGTCCCGTTCCCCGTCGATCTCGAAGCCTTTCCACTCGAGCAGCACGGAGAAGTCGGTCGGCTCCTGCAGCTCCGCTACGAAGACGCCCCCGCCGATCGCGTGTGGCAAACCGGCGGGCACGAGAATCGCGTCCCCGGGTGAGATCTGGATCCTGTTCATCGCCGACAACAGCTCGGCAGTTTGTTGGTTCGTGACCCATCCGGTCAGCTTCTTCCGCGGAATGTGCTTCTGAAACCCGAGATAGACAGACGCGTCTCGGGCTGACGTCTCGAGTACTAGCCACGCCTCGGTCTTGCCGTGGGCGCAACCGAGGTGCTGGGTCGCGAATTGCCGGGTCGGGTGGCAATGAACAACCAGCCTTTCTCCAGCGTCGAGCAGCTTGACCAATAGCTCCGTCGAATCCCCGAATGCCGCGTAGTGCTCGGCACCCAGCCACAGTAGAGGCTCGGTCGCAATCGAGTCGACGAGCAACTTTCCGCCCGGAAGCTCACTGAGGCCGAGCCGTTCTTGGCCGTAGCGCGTCGTCGTCGACGCGATCCAGTCCTCCGGCATCTTGGGTTGCGCCGACTCGGTATCCCGAAACCTCGCGATCGCGCCGCCTCCCCCGTAGAAGTGCTCGAACTGATTGGCGCTAAGGACGACCGGTCTCATGTCGAGCGGCTCGTCGACGGCAGGCCTTCATTGGGCTTGATGCATTCCGTGACCATCGAACCATCTTCATCTGCCCGATTCTCCAACGTGAAGCCGGAGTGAATGACCACGTAACCCGTGGCTACGGCAATCGCGCGGGCGTCATGCCGTGCGGTAGAACGGTTGCCTGCCAGCAGTTGCCATTCCGGTGCACCGGGAACAGCGGATGCACGCAGACATAAGTGTCCGTTGCGTACAGCTCGGTGCGCTGGTCGCGCTGGTCGCGCTGGTCGCGCTGGTCAAGCGTACAAGCGCGTGACCGTGACTGCCCGCCAATGACGCGTCGGATGTTGTGAAGCTGAGCGCGCGTGAACGGATTGCTTCGCCGCAACGATCGGCGGTGCGGCTCGACCTACGCGTCGCCTTGTTTCTCCGTCGGTTCGCTTGGTCCCACTGGCGGTCAGCGAGGCGATCGGGACTTGGATCGCCAGCGAGTGGACATTGAACCCGCGCAGGCTGTTCACACCGGCCCCTGCGCCCGTTGGGACGAGGTGCAGGTTCTGGACTGGGCGAGGGTCCCCGAGGTCGAAGATTGCACCGACGTCGACGAAGAACGCATCTTTGATGAAACCGATGCCTGCGATACACAGCATTTTTGCAACTGCGCGAGTCCCAGCTGGCAGTCCTTTGGCTGAGACCCGCCTGATCGAGCAGGACACGGCTGCTCACCGCCCACCATGGTTAAGTTTGCTGACGATTGTGGCGGGTGGCACCGGTTCGCTCGTCGACGAGTTGGAGGTTTGATGACGATCGCAGCAGAGTTCCCGTTCCCGAAGCAGCGCATCGAGGTGCGCGGCAGCACCATGGCTTACGTCGAGGCGGGCACAGGTGATCCGATCGTGCTGTTGCACGGCAACCCGACGTCGTCATATCTGTGGCGCAATGTGGTTCCGCATCTGGTGGGGCTCGGGCGGTGCATCGTGCCCGATCTGATCGGGATGGGTGATTCCGACAAGGTTCCCGAGTCGGGACCGGACTCGTACACGTTCGTCGAGCATCGTCGCTATCTCGATGCCCTGCTCGATGGCCTCGATGTCGGCGGGCGGGTGACGCTGGTCGTGCACGACTGGGGATCGGCATTGGGGTTCGACTGGGCCAACCGGCATCGCAACGAGGTCGCCGGGATCGCCTACATGGAGGCGATCGTGCGGCCGGTCACTTGGGACGAATGGCCGGAGGCCGCTCGCCAGGTGTTCCAGGCGATGCGGTCGCCGGCGGGTGAGGCGATGGTGCTCGACAACAACATGTTCGTAGAGCGGATCCTGCCGGGATCGATCCTGCGCACGTTGAGCGACGCGGAGATGGCCGAGTACCGCCGCCCGTTTGCCGAACCTGGCGAGGGGCGCCGACCGACGCTGACATGGCCGCGCCAGCTCCCGATCGACGGCGAACCCGCCGATGTCGTGGCGATCGTCGCCGACTACGCGGCGTGGTTGTCGACCAGCACGGTGCCCAAGCTGCTGGTCGCTGCCGAGCCGGGCGCGATCCTGAACGGCGCCCCACTGGAGTTCTGCCGAATGTGGCCGAACCAGCGCGAGGTCACTGTGGCGGGGAATCATTTCGTTCAGGAGGACAGCCCGGACGAGATCGGCGAGGCGATCGCCGCCTGGATCCGCCAGCGTGATGAACCAATCGCATCGTGAGCTCCGACGCGATCGTCGATGGGGGTCGAGGATGTCGAGTCATCGTGCTCGACGACGCTGAACGCAACCTGATGATGGAGATGAGGTTGCAGGCGTTCTGCGCGACCCAGGCCTGGGACGTCGGTCGCATGATGACTTCCCTGATGCCATGACTCTGCATCCTCGTGTTCAAGGTCACGAGGGGACTGTCATACATGGGGGCTGGCCGCGCGCCCGGTGAGCAATGGGAGGAGGACCACAGCGACTTGGGCGGGTCGTTCCTCGTGAGCGAAGAGTCCGGCCGCTTGGATGACGTCAAGGCGTGCATTGGGGAAGTTGGCGACCATGTCGTGCGCCCACTGGACGGGGAAGAAACGGTCTTGTTCTCCCCAGACGAGTTGGACGGGAACGTCGATTCGGTGGTGGAGCTCCACCGTCCCCCGTTGCCGGTACTGCAGCCACTGATTGACGGCGAAGCAGTTGAAGTAGACGAACAGCGACACGAAAATGCCGTACACGAACGGGGTCCACGAGATCGGGGATCCGGGACGGTTGGTCGTGTCGTGTCGATCGCAGCCCGCTGTCACATGTCGCGATAGCGCTTCGCTGAGGCTGCCGCTGCCGTCACCGTGTCGGCGGAGCCACGGCCGGGGCCTTTGGACCAGTCGGTGGAGTCGGCGGCATACATGGCACCGTAGGCCGCAGTGTCGCGTTGGGTGCGCCAGCTCTCGGCCAGTGGGCCGAGGTCGACGGTGTCGTAACCGATGTCATCGAGGAGCCGGGTCACGGTGTTCTTTGCGTCGGCATCGTCGCCGGCGATCGCCAGTGCGCTGCGGTCGTCGGCTCCTTTCGGGCGAGCAAGAGCTGCGAGGTGCTCGAAGTAGATGTTGTTGAATGCCTTGACGACGTTGGAGTCAGGCAGATGCGCCTGAAGCAACTCTGACGTGGTTGTCGACTCGTTGTCGAGTTCGGCGATCTGACCGTCACGCTCCGGGTAGTAGTTCATCGTGTCGATCACGACCTTGTTCCGCAGCGCGTCGACGGGCACGTCCCGGTAGTTCTTCAGCGGGATTGTCACCACCACCACGTCACCGGCGGTACCGGCTTGCTCCGCTGTGGCTGCCCGGGCGTTCGGGCCGAGTTCCTTGACGAGATCTCCGAGCGTGTCTGGCCCCCTGCTGTTGCTCATCACCACGTTGTGTCCGGCGTCGACGGCCAGTCGTGCGACCGTGGTCCCGATGTTGCCGCTTCCGATAAATCCCCATGTCGTCATGTCACGTCCCAACCAGCTTCCAGCCACCTGCATTCCCAAAAGACGCTGCTCGCGGCCGGCACGCTGCGTGCACTCGACACCCAACGTCTCCGACTCTGTCGGGCGCTTTCACTGCTGACCTCGGCCGGGTGGGTCTGTGCCGCGTCAGTGCAGCCGGGCGGTGCCCCAGTCGGCTTGGTGTTCGTCGGTTTGAGAGATCCAGTGCTGTCCGCCGCCGTCGGGGGAGATCGCTTGCAGGCCGGCGACGAAATGTCCGTCGGCGGTGAGTTCGAGGTGGCTGAACATGATCGTCGTGCCGTCGGGCGACCATGTCGGGTTGTAGCTCTGCTCGACGCGGAGCGCTTCGAACTTGCCGATGCCGGTGGTCCCATGGTCGTTGGTGAGGGCTCGTAGGTTCGAGCCGTCGGCGTTCATGATCATCACGCGATTGGTGTGGCCGAGGTGTTCGACGAAGGTGCCGATGACAATCTGTGTGCCGTCGGGGGACCAGTCGCCCTCGGTGGCGTGGATTCCCCACGGCGTCAGCTGACGGATACCGGTGCCGTCGAGGTTGATCGTGAACAGGGCGATATTGATGCCCTTCAGCGCCGCACCACCCTGCACAAATGTCCCGTTGAGCTGCGTAAAGAGCAACTTGCGCCCGTCGGGGGAGAATCGCGCGCTGCCTTGATCGATGAGGTCGGGCGAGAGCGTAGTGAGACGTCGCAGACCACTGCCGTCCGGGCGTATGACGAACAGGCCCAGCGACGTGGGCCAATTGCCGGCGTCGGAGTGGAACGCGATCAGGCGGCCGTCCGGTGACCACGTGGGCTCACTGCTCCATCCGATCGAATGGGTCAACTGGGTGACACCCGAGCCGTCGGCGTACATCACGAAGACGTCGCTGATCGCCCCGCTGCCGGCGGTATCGGTGCGCGTGCTGCCGAACGCGATTTGGGTCCCGTCGGGCGACCAGGCCGGAAAGGCGTTGTCGTACGGGCCAGCGGTGACTTGGTCGACGGCGGTCATGTCCGGGTTCGCGGTCCAGATCTGCCAATGTCCGCCGGCGTCGTGGCGCATGAAGGCGATGCGCCCGTTGGTCCCCGGCGGGGTGGCGGATGCCGGGGAGGCCGGTGCCAGCCCGGCCGCCAGGCTGAGGACGGCGATGAAAGCGGTGCCGGCCCGAGTCGAACGAGAGAGTGTTCGCATGATGTTCTCCTTGCGGGTGTGTGATTGTCTTCAGGCGGTCGGTGGGGTGGGGGAGAAGACGAACGACTCGACGATCGGCATCGCCGCCTTCTCCAGCGCAGCGAATCCGGGGTGTTGGCTGTCGTCGAGGAAGATCGCCACGGTCCGCTCCGGGAGGACGTCAACGAGAATGATGCGCATGTGCTGGTTAACGACGATCCCGAAGTTGAACGGGTCGGGCTTCGACGTCCGCGAGGCGATCAAGACTTTCAGCCCGTTGCACACGTTTGCGCCTTCAGCGATTTCGGCATCGACCACCTCGGCCGGGAGCCCACCGATTATCATCGTCGAGCGCGTCGCTTTGAGGCTCGGCAGCGAGACCATCCAGGCGGCGATGTTTGTCGCCCCTGACCCGACGCTGGCGTCGGCTTTGTCGGGGGGACCGCCGCTGCAGTCGGGGTTGTCCGGGACGGCAGCGGCGACGTCGGCCCAGGCGCTGATCCCCCACGCCGAATCATTGCCCAATTTGGCGTAGTCCTTGGCGCTACGCAGGAAGAGCGCGGCCTGCGAGTCGTAGCCCACGGCCCATCCGTCGGGCAAGGTGAAGGTCGCCTCGCCATAAGTGAACCCGCCGTAGGGATTCCAACGGTTGGTCGAGTAGGTGCCGGCCTCGACGATTCCGAGGCAGTCGCGACCTTCGACCATGCACGCCGTGTGCGTCCAACTGCCTTCCAGCGCGGCCTGGCGCGCTGCACAGGCATCATCTGCAGCGGTCAGGGTCAGCGTCGTGGCCTGTGGTGACAGGCTCCACCGGTAGTGGCCGACGTCCCCGTCGAAGCAGTCAAGGACGTCGCCGGCAAGCTTCACTTCGATCGTGTCGCCGCCGGTTGGGGCCAGGTCCGAGCCGAACGCCTTCGGATTCTCGGCGATCCCGGTGTTGAAGACGAGGAAACCCTCGGAGATGTCGACGAAGGCCGCCGACGTGCCGGTGCCGAGTGTGCCGATCGTGCGCGGTGGCCCGACCCAACGGTCGACGAGCTCCCTCGGGGTGCCTCCCGGAAGGGAGGTCGCAGCGGTGGCCGCGATCAACGGAACCGCCGGTGTACTTGCGGTCGTCGTAGCTGCTGTTGTCGCCTCTGTCGACGTCGCGACATTGGACTCTGCCACCGTGGTCGCTGTCTTGGCGTCGCTGCCGCATGCGCCGAGCAATCCGCTGATCGCGATGGCGGCGAATAGTGCTCGTGTCGCTCTGCAGGGCATGTCATCTACCTCCACGATGGATGTAACGAGCAGACGCCGGCGGATCCGAAAATGCTCAGTGCGTCGCTGACAAGACGAACGAATTGATCACGACGGTCGAGGCATCGAGCAGCTGTGCGTACTCGGGGGCGGATCGGTCGCTGGCGACGACGATCGCCATCGTTCGGCCGCCGGGAAGGTCGACGAGCAAGATCCGCATCCGTTGACTGTGGCCGATGGCCAACGTCCACGACGTCGAGCTACCCGACTTGGAGGTGAGCAGCGGCTGTTCACCGGCACACGGCAGTGTTGCTGCGGCGGTGAGGTCGAGCGCCTGAGCTTGGTAGGCGCCGATGGTTGCTTCGGAAGCCGTCACCGAAAGCCCGGGCATAGCTGCCAGCGCGGCGGCAACCGCCGCAGCCGAGTCGGTGACAGTGCTCGCCGTCGCAGAACAGTCGGCGTTGGCCGGGGCGACGTCGGCGAAGAGATACAACCCATGAATCTCTGACTGGTCACCACCGGGTGGTAGCAATGTCAGCCGGCTCTTGTCGTCAAACGTCGAGGCCCAGCCGTCGGTGACGTCGTAGGCGACCTCACCGTACGAGTTGCTGCCGAATGGGTCGAAATGCACCGAGGCGTAGCGTCCGGCCTCCAATGGCCCGAGGCAGTCGCCTCCCCGCGCCGGGCATACGGTGTGCGTCCACGTGCCGGCCAGGGCCTCGCCGCGGGTCGCGCACTCATCGCTGACAGCGACCACCGTCAACGTCGTTGCTTGCGGCGAAAGTGTCCAGCGATATTCACCGATGGCCCCGCCAGCGCACCGCCCCAACTGGTCGGTAAGAGTCAGCCGCAGCTGGCCGACGCCGGTCACCGTGACCCGAGAATTGAAGTCGTGAACGATGCCGCCGGAGAGGTGCTCCAAGCTCACGCGATCCTCGCTGAAGGCCAAAAATGCCGACGCCGACGGGTTCGGTGTCGTCACCGAAGTTGGCGTCGCTCCGACCCAACGCCCGGCGAGTTCCGTGAGCTGGCTGCCAGGAGTGATCGAGGAACTCGGTGATGGGGTGATCGTCGTTGGTGTTGTTGCGAGCTGAGGCTGCTGGGATCGGGCAACGACCGCAAGCGCGATCATCAACACGACGGCCGCGGCAACAGCCATTGAGATCGCGAGCAACGAGCGTCGGCGAGGTGCCAGCTCGACGAGCTCCACCACATTTGTGGGCGGTTGCTCGTGGGCGGCTGCCGTCCGTGCTCGCAGCCGGTCAGCGACGTCGCGTTCATATGTTGGTTCATCTGGCGGTGCGACACGCAGCGCGGCTTCGATCCGTTGCTCGTCCATCAGAGGACTTCCGTGGCGAGGCGGTCACGCAACACGGCAAGTGCTTGCGTGCAATGACTCCGTGCTGCGCTGGCGGTGATGCCCAGAGTCGCTCCGATGTTCTCGAAGGCCATGTCGGCCCGAAAGCGAAGGTAGAGCACGGCGCGCTGGCGCTCCGGCAAGCGGTCGACCTCGGACCACACCTGCTGGCGCTCGAGGTCGGCGGCCGGATCCCCATTGGCTGTGTGGTGATTGTGGATGTTGTCCAGCCGCAGGCGTCGGGCGAACCGGCGATGCTCGTCCATCGCCAGCCGGTACGCGACGTGAAACGTCCACGCCTTTAGATCCCTGATTGGTTGCCCGGCGCACAGCGCATCGAAGAGTCGAAGAAGCGACTCCTGGACGACATCTGCAGCGGCGCCGTCCGTGACCCCGAGGCGGCGGACGAAACCGAACAGGACCTGGCCATTCGCCCGCTCGAAATCGACCACCGCGATGTCGTGCGCGCCGAGGCGAGCCGTCACGACGCCGTCATTCGACTCAGCTTCCAGAACATCGCCGTGGCCGCGCGTCACAAGCATCGAAATGCCGACGCCGACGGGCGCCAGAACGCTCAGCCACTCCCATCACGGGGAGCGTAGCCACCCAATTGGGGGCGGAAGCTCGGGTAGTTCTCCGCCTCGCGGGGCGCGACGCGAAATGGCGATCCGCCTCGATCGCCCCGGCGACGATGCAATTGACGACGATCGGAAACCTTGCGCTCGCAGCGGCGACGTAATCACCATCGCGATGGCGTCGTCCCATAGCGAGCCCACCTCGCGCCCGCTCGCGGGCGCGGCGCGGCGGTGTTCGCTGCAGTTCTAGTCGGCGGGTCCGTGCGAGACTCACTGATGGCAGATGACGTGAACGACCCGACCATGCTGGACGCGGTAGGCATTGCCCAGGCGATCCGCTCCCGCCAGTTCAGCGCGGTGGCCGTCGTCAGCGCTCATCTGTCGCGCATCGACCGCTACAACCCGACTCTCAACGCCGTCGTCACCTTGCACGACGATGACGCGCTCGCTCTCGCAGCCGAGGCCGACCGCGCATTGGAGCGTGGCGACGCCGTCGGTCCACTGCATGGCGTCCCGTTCACCATCAAGGATGCGTTCGAGACCGCCGGCGTGAGGACCACTTCGAGCCATCGGCCGCTCGAACATCACGTTCCCGCCCACGACGCGGTCGTCGTCGCTCGCCTCAAATCAGCGGGCGCAATCCTCATGGGCAAGAGCAACATGCCCGAGCTGGCGGGCGCCCTTGATTGCTACAGCGATCTCAACGGAAGAGCCTCCAATCCGTGGGACCTCCGACGCACCCCCGGCGGCAGCACGGGAGGAGGGGCCGCTGGTGTGGCCGCCCGACTCACCCCCTTCGAGGTCGGGTCCGACGCTGCCGGATCGATCCGCGTCCCAGCGCACTTCTGCGGGATCCTCGGGTTCAAACCGACCGATCGCTTGATCCCCTGGGCCGGGCACATCCCCGAGCTGCCGGGATCTCCGCGAGTGTTCCGCCAATGCGTCTCGATCGGGCCGCTGGCTCGCTCGGTGCGCGACCTCGAACTGTTGACGCGCATCCTCGCCGGACCGCACTCGCGAGATTGGGAGGTCCCCCCAATCAGCCTCGACCCGGTGCCGCCACCGACGGTCGAGGGGATCCGCCTGCGATGGTGCTCGAACTTCGGCGCCGAGGTCACCGATATGGCCACCGCGCTCCTGCTCGAACAGTTCCTCACATCGTTGTCGGCAGCGGGAGCGCACCTCGATGAGGCCGACCCCTGGGGGAGCGACATCGATGATATCATCCAACGTGGCTGGGACTGTTCACGCTCATGGCGATGTCGGCCACCGAACCCGAGAACGCCGACGAGAGCGACTCGGCCCATGACCTTGCTGTCGCACTGTCGAGCAGAGACGCAGCGATCACCCAGTCCGAGGCGTTCCTCGACGGCTGGGACGCTCTCATCGCTCCCGTCGCTCCGGGCCCAGCCTTCCGACACCAATCCACCCGGGGTGAGCCAATACCGATAGACGATCGAGAGGTCGACTACTGGAGCTTCATGAACTTCTGCGTGCCCTACAACCTCACCGGCCAGCCCTCCATCGTGCTCCCGATCGGTCGGACCGCCGATGGACTGCCCGTGGGCATTCAGGTCATCAGCCGGCGATGGGACGACATGCGTCTGCTCGCAATCGCAGCCGCCCTCGAACCCTTCACGAGGCGCGGAGACCCCGGTGTGTCGTAGGTTCGAATCCACCCGGGGGCGCAACCGTCGGGGACGCCAGAATTCGGTCTGCGGCCGTCGTCGAGGCGTCCGAACAGCTCCTTCGCATGATAGTCAGACGGGAAACTGGACCGACTCGAGCACGGCAAGGAATGCCGCTCGATCAGTCGGGGAAGTGGCTGCCTTCACGGCCGGGTCGCGCCACAAGAACTGGTAACCGACACCGTTGTGGACGGTCACGGCGATGTTGATGAGGATGCCGCAGTTCCAGGCGACCAGCATCCCGGGATCGCCGCCGATGGTGATCGGATCCTGCGCCTCCGGCGTCGGCGGACACGTATCGCCGTGGTATTTGGCGGTCGCGGCAATCACGGCCTCGGTAGACGCCGCGAGTGTTTGATCGGACGGCGCAGCGACCCCCGTCGAGGTCACGGCGGAAGGCGCAAGAAACTGATCGACCTCGGGCGAATCAGACTTGAGACCGGTCTTGCCGTCCCATGTCTTCGACGCCTGCACCGAGGTCCAGCCCGCCGGCAGCGTCAGGGTGTATCGGTAGGTCTCGGAAGTGAAGCTGGTGAGGTTCGCTGCGACTGTGGCCGCCGTTGAGCTGGCGATTGCTGTCGCGACCGGCGATGACGATGTCTCGTCCGAGGAGCCCGACGACGCCTCGCTACTGCATGCTGCGACGAGGATTGCGCCGGCGGCGACCACAGCGATCCGGCGGCACGACCTTGCTCGGTGTGTGATCAGATCGCCGTCCAGCGATCGGGGGCCGGTCGGGGTCGGGTCGATGCTCATCGGTCTGCTCCATGCACGGTTGCGAACGTACCATCGTCCGGGCGCGAGTCGGTTCTGGCCCTGCAGAGGCCAACGCTCGCCGCACGACGAGCTCCGGCTTACGTGGAGGAGCTATGCCGGTGCGGCCGTGGCGCGCTGTTCGGACACGAGTGCGGTGGCGAGGTGAACGAGGGCGATGGCTGCGGCGAGGACCGCGAGTCCGGCTCGCGATTCTTTGAGCTGGTGGCCGACTTCGGCGATGTCGAACACTACGAACACGAGGACGAAGGCCATGGTGGCGAACAGCAGGTTGCGTCGGTTGCGGAGCCAGTTGAGCGCGGCAAGTGCGAATGACACGGCAACGGCGACCGCGACGAGGGCGTTGGATTCGAGTTTGATACCGAGGACGGTCTCTCCCGACGTTTCTGAGTGCGCGGTCGTTTCGCCACCGGGTACTACGGTGCGGGTTGCCCCCTCACCGGTGGTGTTGTCGGTGTGGGTGGCTTCGTCGCCGACCACTTCTCCGGCGGGTGCGGTCTGCTCGGTTGTGGTTTCTGTGGGGTTCGCGGCCTCGGTGCCGGTCTCGGTGTGATGGGCGCTGGCGTTGCGTTCTGCTGCGATGCCGATGGCGAACAGGGCACCACCGGCGATGAGCAGGGAAGTGAGCAGCCAGCTCGGTTGGGAGAGCTGGCGAATGGTCATCGGTGTGTCCGCACGTTGCGCATTTCAACGGCCACCGGGCCGGGCGTGGTGACGCACGCGCCGGCTCGTCGATGTCGTCGGCGCAGCACGATGACGGTAGCGAGTGTGGCGATTGCGAGCGCAGCGGTGCCGAACAGTGCGAACCCTGCCGCGGTGGTGAGACCAATCGCGGCGAGGAATCCAAGGATCGGTCCGGCACAGCATGCCGCGCATGCGGCGGCCCCGACACCGACGACGGCCACGTTCTCCTTCTTGGTCCTCATATGGGGTTGCCGAACAGTGAATGGAGCACGGGGCGTGCGTCCTGGGGTGCGCAGACTTCGAGGGCGACGCCGCGGCTGTCGATAGTGATCGCGAAGGTGAGGAACTGGCAGCAGACCTGTTCGGCGGCGGCGAGTCGCATCAGCTCGTCGAGCGGTGTTGCCGGCCCGAATGTTGCTCGCAAGCCGTTGTCGATCGGTTCTCGGCGCTCGACGTGTTCGAGAAGGCGTCGCCATTCGTCGAGTCGGTCGCGCATCGACTTCGACTCGAGCGTGCAGGCGATCGGCGCATCGACTTCCGAACGGTCGGACTTTCTGCCGAGCGCGAGGGGCTGCGGTGCGGCGGTCTCTGTGGTGTCGGTACTGTCGGTGACGCACCCGCAGTTGTTGTCGCATGGACCGTCGGGGCGGTGCGCTTCGAGCGTCGCTGCGGCCCGTTGCAGGTCGGACGTCAAGGTCATCAACTCGACGATCTGTTGCTGGGCGGTGAGCAGCTTGTCGGCCACGACGGTGCGGAGACGATCCTGGACCGGTCCGCAGCGACCGCCGTCCCAGGCGACGGTCAGATCGGCGATCTCGTCCAGGGTGCAGCCGAGCTGTTTCGCCCGGGAGATGAACGCGAGGCGCTCGAGGATGTGGGCGTCGTACAGTCGGTAACCGGCCGGAGTGCGGCTCGCCTCGGGCAACAGTCCGATCTCCTCGTAGTAGCGCAATGTCGCGGCACTGAACCCGCTGCGGTCGGCCACGTCTTTGATCTGGTAGGTGGTACCCACCGACGCAGTGTAAACCTTCATGTCAGCTCGAAGGTCAAGCGAATTGTGGAATCAGCGAGGTGCGGCGTTCGACAACTCGCCGGCGGCGAAGTGTTCGGCGGCTTCCAGCGTCGTCATTCGAGTGTCGCGTAGTTGGTGGAGCGGTCGGCGGCTGCGGTGCCGCGCACGTCAACGACGGACGCAACGAGGGCTGTGATGTACTCCTCGAGGACGACTGCGTTGCCGTTCGAGACGGTGGAGTGCAGCGAATCGGGCGGGGATTGGCGGTCGTGGAACCAACCGCGTGCCTGCAGCGCGTCACCCAACGCGAACACGTCGATCGGGGCGCCTGGGGCCATGGGGTCACCGGCCATGGCAACGAGGTGGAAGGTGCCGTCGCCGAGCACTCGGATTCCGTCGATCTCTGTGATCGCTCGGCGGAGGCGGTCTGCAGCATCGAGGGCTGTTGCCGTCAACGTCTTGTATCCGTCGACGCCGAGATGTCGCATCACTGCCCAAGCCATGGCCATTGGCGCACCGGGACGGGTGCCTTGGATGTTCGGCGACGCGTAGAACCCGCCGAGCCAATCGTCGAAGACGAACGTCTGGTACGCCCTCAACGCGGAGGATGCGTACAGAATGACGGACACTCCTTTTGGTGCGTAACCGAGCTTGTGCACATCGGCCGAGATGGAGGTGACGCCGTCGACTCGAAAATCCCAGGGCGGCACGCGCCGGCCGAGGAGTTCGGCGAACGGCAGCACGAATCCGCCCATGCACGCGTCGACATGACAGTTGGCCGCCACCTCTTGGGCGAGTGCCGCGATAGCTGGGATCGGGTCGACCACGCCCTGCGGATACTGCGGAGCCGAGCCGACGATGAGCACCGTGCTGTCGTTGGCTGCTGCCGCCATTGCATCGACATCAGCGGTCCAATCGGCGAGCACGGCTGTCTTGCGAACGGTCACACCGAACAGGTGCGCAGCCTTGTGGAACGCCGCATGCGCACTCTCGGCGATCACCATCTCCGGAGCGGTGATCCCGCGTTCGATGCGGCCACGCTCGCGTGCCGCGAGGACGGCGCAGAGAATCGACTCCGTACCACCACTTGTGAGGAACCCGGACGCACCGGCAGGGCCGTGGAGCAGCCCCGCCGTCCAGCGCACCACCTCCGACTGGATCGAACCCAGCGACGGAAACGCCTTCGTGTTCAGAGCGTTCTCATGAAGGAACGCGACGGCGGTGCGCTCCGCGACGTCGTGCACCGATGGCCCACCGTCGTACACCATGCCAAACGAGCGACCGGCAGACCAGTCGACATCTGCGTGGCGTTTGGCTTGCAACTCGGCCAGCACCACGTCGATCTCGCAGCCAGATTCTGGGAGGTGTGACATCACGTCCTCACGCTAGCCACTGTGTGTTTTTCGGCCGGTCGTTCGTTGCGAGTTGGCTCTGGTTGGTGTGTCCCGGACGATAGCCGCGACTCGATCGAGCCATATCTGGCAAGAGCCGTCGGGGCTGCCGGCGGAGACCACCAGTTACCCGGCGTGCCGGCCCGCCAGGGTCCAAGAAGCCCAGTAGTAGGGGTGCGCCCAGGCCTCGGCCAGCGAAAGTTGGGCGATGCGTAGGGCGCGAGCCGGGGGCTCGCTGGCGAGGTGGTGGTAGAAGGTGTTCATGAGCGCTGTCGTTGCGTTGTCATCGGCAGACCATTGGCTGGCGACAACGGTCGCCGCGCCGGCCCCGAGAAAGCTGCGCACGAAGCCGTTGATCTCGGCCGCACCGCGGTTCTGGGTTCGGGCCGAGTCGCAACTGCTCA
>JANMQX010000041.1:0-3961 GCA_031370745.1 Ilumatobacteraceae bacterium | reverse complement strand
GTTCGTGCCGCAGGTTCTCGGTCCGTTGGTGAGGGCAGGGTGGGTGCAGTCCGATCCCGGGCCGACTGGCGGCTACCGCTGCCGGGTCGCGTTGAGCGAGGTCAATGTGTGCAGGTGATCGAGGCTGTGGATGGGGCGACCGACATCGGGCGGTGTGTGGTTGCTAATCGGCTGTGCCAGGCCGCTGATCGGTGTGTGTTGCACGTGGCGTGGGCTCAGGCGCGAACTGAACTGGTCGGGGTGTTGCAGTCGATGCCGATGTCGGGTGTCGAATCGGCGGTGCTGTGATGTCAACGATGCAGGCGCGTCGTGATGTGGGCGTGCGCGCTGGTTGGCGTGCGGTGGCCGTGCCGAGTGAGCATGGTGGCTGGGGCTTGACCCTGGAACCGGTGTTGCTCGGCCTCGTCGTTGCATGGTCCGGTGCCGGTGTGGCGTTGGGATATGCGGCGTTTACAGCGTTCTTGGTACGGACGCCGCTCAAGTTCGTGGCGGTCGACCTTCGACGCGGGCGCTGGCTCGACAGATCTCGCCTGGCGCTTCGGATCTCGATCGTGGAGCTGATCGTGCTCGGATCGACCATCGCTGTGGCTGTGGCGCTGGCGGGGTGGTCTTGGCTGGCTCCACTGGTTGTTGCGGGGCCGCTGGTCGCGATCGAGTTGGCATTCGACGTTCGAAGCCGCGGCCGCCGGCTGGTGCCCGAGTTGTGTGGGACAGTCGGCATGACTGCGGTAGCGGCGTCGATCCTGCTGGCAGCGGGGCGCAGCAACGGGCTCGCCGCCGGTGTCTGGCTCGTGTTGGCCGCTCGCGCTGTCGGTGCGATCCCGTTCGTTCGGGTTCAGATCCTGCGCCTGCGCCGCGCTCATGGGCCGGTGTGGCAGAGCGACCTGGCACAGGGTGTGAGCCTGACCTTGGCGGCGGCTGCGGTGATCGCCGATCGTCGGCTGCTGCTCGGTCTCGTAGGTGTCGTCATGTTGGCGGCGGCACAGTCCGTGTGGGTGCGTCGTGCGCCGATACCGGCGAAGCAGGTTGGCCTGCGACAGATGGGTATGGGGCTTGCACTGGTCGCGGTTACTGCTGCAGGTGTGATCTGGTGAACCGATCTCGCACGTGTGTTTCGAGAAGGAGAAGCAAGTGGTGAAGATCGATGTGTCGACGACGTTGGCCGAGGCGGTGGACGCGTTTCCCCAGTTTGCACGCGAGTTCGAGCGTCGCGGTTTGGACTACTGCTGCGGCGGTCGCCGCACGCTCGGCGAAGCGTGTGCGCTGATCGGCCTGGACCCGGCGGCGACCGTCGCCGAGCTATCGAAAGCGGCAAACTCGTCGGGCTCCGCGGAGTGGACGACGATGACGGCAGACGTGCTCGTCGATCACCTCGAGGCCACCCATCACCGGTATCTGTGGGACGAGATGCCCAGGGTCACCGCGCTGATCGACAAGGTCGTGGCGGTCCACGGTGCCCGACATCCCGAGCTCGTGGAGGTTGCGGCGTGCTTCGCGCACGTGCGCGCAGATCTCGAACCACACATGTTGAAAGAGGAGCGCATGCTGTTCCCGATGATCCGCGAACTCGCGACCTCGACAGGGACGCCGTCGTTCCACTGCGGGTCGCTGCGGAATCCGATCTCGGTGATGTTGAGCGAACACGACGCTGTCGGCGACCTGCTCGCCAGACTGCACCGGCTGACCGATGGCTACACCCCGCCAGCGGACGGGTGCGCCTCGTATGTGGCGTGCTTCGCAACGATGGCGGCGCTGGAGGCCGACACTCACCTGCACATCCACAAAGAGAACAATGTGCTGTTCCCCATGGTGGCGCAGCTGGAACCCGAACAGGCTGCGACGGTAAACGGATGATCGGAACCGCAAACCTGGTGCCACCGGCCGAGGGCGGTGATCCACCCTGTTGGAGTTGCGTGTTCGAGGACACCCGTGACGACATCGTCGACCGTGACGACATCGAGCTGTTGGTGCGCAACTTCTACCGGGACGCGGCGATGGACGACGTGCTCGGCCGGTGTTCGAAGCCGCCCACGTGAACTGGAACGCGCACATCGCGACGCTGATCGACTTTTGGGCCTGGCAGCTGCTGGGGGAGCCCGGCTACGACGGGCAACCTATCCGAGCGCACGAACCTGTCCACGCGCGAACACCGCTGTGGCATTCGCACTACGAGCGGTGGATCGAGCTGTTCTGCGACACCATCGACGCGTCGTTCCAGTGGCCGCGCGCGGAGATCGCCAAGGGGCGGGACGAAAGATTGCGGCGGCCAGGGAACGTCTGCTGTCGGGCGTGTCGGCCAGTGGCGCGGTGCCGATCGAACCGATGTGGCGGCGAGTTGGTGGTGCGTGGCGCGACCCGCAACGCCGCTGCTGAGGGCGGATCTAGGGTGTCGGCGTGAGCCGTTCTCCGAATCATCTGGATCGCCGCGGGCTGGTGTGGGGTGTTGTTGGTGTTGCGGTCGTGATCGCACTGACGTTCATCGGCAGTGATCGTCTCGTGTGGTTCGACGCGGCGCTCGTCGGTTACCTGTTCGGTGTGATCTTCGCCGTGTTCGGTGTGGTGTATCGGTACGCCGTGTGGTTGCGTCGTCCGCCGACGGCGATGCTCAATCGCCGGGGTTGGGATGCGTTCCGGCAACGCAAGGTGCGCAATGTCGCGGCGTTGCCTGCGCTCGTCGCGACACATTTGTTGACGCAGGGGTTCATCCGGCGCCGGTCGCGGTCGCGATGGCTCGCCCACCAACTCGTGTTCTGGGGGTGCATCCTCGCCGGGCTTGTGACGATCCCGCTCACGCTCGGCTTGTTGCATTTTGAGAGCGTCGGCCAACGCGCCGACCGATATCAGGTGTACATCTCGCGTGTTGGCACGCTGAAGTTCGATGCCGAGAGCATCATCGGCTGGCTCACGTTTCACGCCCTCGATGTCGCTGCGGTGCTCGTGCTGGCCGGGGTGTTCATCTTCCTGCGCCGCCGCTTGCGCGACCCGGGCGCGATGGCGGTAGAGCGCTCGGGTGACTTCCTCGCTCTCGCCGGGCTGTTCGCCGTATCGGTTTCCGGTTTGTTCTTGACGGTATCGAGCATGTGGTTGGAGGGCAGGTTCTACTCGGCGTTGAACACGATCCACGCGTTGACGGTGATCCTCGGGCTGATGTACCTGCCGTTCGGCAAGCTGTTCCACATCTTCCAGCGTCCGGGCAACCTCGGTGTCGCCTACTACAAGCGCGCCAATGCCGAAGGCGAACCGGCATTGTGTCGGCGATGCGGTGAGGCGTTCGCGGGCGCGCAGCAGATGGCAGATCTCAAAGAAGTGCTGCCCCAGGTCGGGTTCGATTACTCGATCGAGGGTGGCGGCAACTATCAGGACACGTGTCCGAGGTGCCGACGCGCGCAGGTCACCCTCGCTCAATCGTCGCGGGTCGGAGGGTTCGGCTGATGGCACGACAACCAATCACTGACGAGGAACTGATCGCCCGCTACGGGCCACACCTCAACGAGGCACCGCCTGGCGGCTGGGATGCCGGCCTCCAGATCGACAAGGTCGTGAACACGCACTGCTGCTTCTGTGGCCAACAGTGCGGAATCAAACTCAAGGTCCACGATAATGCGGTGGTCGGGTTCGAACCGTGGTACGACTTCCCGTTCAACGAAGGCAAGCTCTGCCCGAAAGGTGTGAAGCGTTACCTGCAGGGCGGTCACCCGGATCGGTTGCTGCACCCGATGGAACGCGACGAAACCGCACCCGGCGGGTTCCGCAACATCACCTGGGATCAGGCACTCGAACGAGTCGTGACCGAGATCAAGCGGATCCAAACGATCTACGGTGACGACGCGTTCGCGATGTTGTCCGGTGTGTCGCTGACGAACGAGAAGAGCTACCTCGTCGGCAAGTTCGCCCGACTCGCGTTGCACACCGCGAACCTGGATTACAACGGTCGTTACTGCATGGTGTCGGCCGGCACCGG
>JANMQX010000015.1:0-30331 GCA_031370745.1 Ilumatobacteraceae bacterium | reverse complement strand
TTCAACGGTTGACCGTTCAGGTCAGCGAGCTCTCCGAGCTCGATGGCCCGACGCGCCTGTACCGACAGTTGTGGCGGCTCGGCGAGGTGTTCGAGAAGCGCCGCATCGGCGCCGAGATACCGATCAGCCAGCAGCAACTTGCATCGATGACGGGCGTTGGATTGAGGCTCACCAACCGGGTGCTCAACGAGGCTCGTCAGGAAGGCATCCTCGAGACCGGCAAGCGGCGAATAGTCATCAACGACTGGACGATGGTGCGCCGACGTGCGGGTCTACGATTTCGTGGCGGCTGACGTACAGACTTCACTGCTGTTTCATTCGCGTCGGTAGCCAGGTGCGCCGGCGGCGCACGAGATGATTAAGCGTGATATCCGCGAAGGGGCCGTCGATCAGATCCGCGGGTCCCTTGGGGCTGTCGATGCGTTGAGTGCCGTAGATGCCGCGATGCGACGAGAAGATGTATGACACCACGCACGCGATGGCAAAGATGACCGCCCCACCACCACCGAACAGTTCTACCCCCATGATCGTGCACGCGAGTGGTGTGTTCGCCGCCCCGGCGAAGACGGCGACCAATCCGACAGCGGCCATCAACGGAATCGGGGCGTTGAGCAGCCGCCCCATTGTCACGCCCAGCGTCGCGCCGATCACGAACAACGGTGTCACCTCCCCACCCTGGAAACCCGTGCCGAGGGTGAACGCGGTAAACAGCAGCTTCAGCGCGAATGCGGCGGCGATGATGCCTCCACCTCCGGCCGTGGCCTTGGTTATCAGGGGAATGGACAGGCCGAGGTAATCACGGGTCCGCACCAGGTAGACGAGGCCGATCACGCCGGCACCACCGATCATCGGGCGGGCAGGCGCCCACCGCACGACCGAGGCGAAAGCCCGCTTGAGGCCGTGCACCAGCTCCGAGAAGGCAATGCTCGCCACCCCGAATACCAAACCAGCGAGAACCACCTTGCCGGCAAGCGCGGCGGTGACGTGGACATCGCCGAGTGGCGGTTGAACGATGTGCTTCACACCGACAGCGCGCACAACCAGGTCGCCGACCAACGATGCCGAGAGAGCCGGAAGCAATGCGTCGTACCGCATTCGGCCGACCGCTTGAACCTCCAATGCAAAGACGCATCCGGCGATCGGCACGCCGAACACCGCGCCGAACCCGCCACCCATGGCAGCGATCAGCATCAGTCGGCGGTCTTCGGGAGCGAGGCGGATGAGGCGCGAGAACGCGTCGGTCAGGCTCCCCGACATCTGAATGGCGGTGCCCTCGCGGCCGGCGGATCCGCCGAAGATGTGTGTGACCACGGTCCCGAGGAAGACCAGCGGCGCCATCCGACGCGGGATCCACGCGGTCGGCTCGTGGATCTCGTCGATGATCAAAGAGTTCCCTCCGTCCGCCGCCCCGCCGAAGTGGTGGTACCCGAGGCCGACAACGAGGCCGCCGAGCGGAAGAAGGAAGATGAGCCACCCGTGATCGAGCCGCAGATCCGTCGCCCATGTCAAGGTCTGCAGGAATGCCGCCGACGAGAGCCCGGCAAGGACTCCGACCACTGCGCCGAGCAGGATCCAACGAAGCAGATGCACTACCAACCGGAACTGTTCGGCGAAGTCAACGCGGACCAGGTCGCCGACAAGCTCGTATGCCCCGCGTCCGCCGGGTCGCGCGCCTGGATTGGGGCCGTGTGCAGACTCTGGATTCGACACGAGAGACCTCCGCCCGGCAGTGCTCGCTATCCGTCGGAACTGCTCGACCCGGGTACACGGGCAGCCCTAACCGCGACAAACAACGAAATTCGTCAATTCGGTAGGGGCTATCAGCTCGACCTGGGGTCGGGCGGTTATGGCGAGCTCCATCGCCTTGCAAAGCATAGCCGTACGTGGCGGCAGGTCGCGCCATTTCATATGCATGTAGTAGTACAGTGAGTGTAACAGTGCATCTATTTGCTGTTGACGAGCTATGCTCGGGCGTTGTGATGACAAGAACCGACGAAGACCTCGCGGCCACCACCGAGGCACTGCTGGTCGCCTCCCGGGCGCTCGTCGGCGTCGCGGCGCGATCGCTCGCGGATGCGGGCGACATCACGCTTCCGCAATTTCGAGTTCTGGTTGTGCTCACCGGGCCGGCATCCGTTTCCGTCAGCGATCTGGCAGTCTCGCTCGACATCCATTCCTCGACGGCGACGCGGATGTGTGACCGCCTCGATCGCAAGGGCTTGATTCGTCGGCGCCCGGGGGTGTCGCTCGATCGCCGAGAGACGCAGGTGAATCTCACCGCCAAAGGGAGACGGTTGGTTGCTCGGGTGACCGAACGCCGTCGTCGCGACCTGGCCGTGATCGCCTCGGCGATGTCACGGAAAGATCGCCAGCATGCGCTCGCCGGTCTCGCCGCGTTTGCCGCCGCGGCGGGTGAGTTGCCCGCAACAGATCAGTTCGGGTGGGCGCACCATATTGCGGACGAATTGGCCGTGCCCAATGGCTGACCTGATCGCCCGACTCAAGGACTGGAATTATCTTCGAAAGTGGTTGGTGCTGGGCGCTCTCATCGGTGTCGTCGCCGGGTTGGGGGCCATTGCATTCATCTTCGCTCTGGAGGGTTGTTCGAAACTCCTCCTCGAGACCATCGGCGGATACAAGCCTCCACTGCCGATCGGTGAGGGCAATCGCCTTGCCGCCGGCGGCTTCGCCCGGCCGTGGGCGATCCCGCTGGTGGTCGGCTTCGGCGGACTCGTTTCTGGCGTCTTGGTGTTCGGGTTCGCACCCGAGGCCGAAGGGCATGGCACCGACGCGGCGATCGCCGCGGTGCACCACAATCCGAAGGGCATCCGCGGACGGGTCACTCTCATCAAGCTCGTCGCCTCGGCGGTCACCATCGGATCGGGAGGGTCTGCCGGTCGCGAAGGGCCTGCAGCTCAGATCAGCGCCGGGTTCGGTTCACTGTTGTCCAGACGGTTGCAACTGAGCCCCCAGGATTCGCGGATCGCTGTGGCGGTTGGTGTGGGGTCCGGCATCGGGGCAATCTTTCGCGCCCCGTTGGGCGGCGCCGTGCTGGGGGCCGAGATCCTGTACCGCGACGACCTTGAGCCCGAAGCTCTGTTCCCCTCGTTGGTGGCATCGATCGTCGGCTTCTCGGTCTTCGGTGCTGTCGAGGGTTTCGAGCCGATTTTCGGCACCTTGAAAAGCGCCGTGTTCGATCGGCCCGTTCAGTTGCTCTATTACGCAGTGCTCGGGATTGCCGCCGGCCTCGTCGGTCGGTTGTACTCGCGAGGCTTCTACAGCGTGGTGAGCCTGAGGCACAAGCTACCCGGGCCCGACATGTTCAAGCCGGCGATCGCCGGTATCGCCGTCGGGCTCATCGGTCTCGCCTTCCCAGCGGTGCTCGCCACCGGCTACGGCTGGCTGCAACGGGGGATGCAGAGCGGCCTACCCGACATGGCGTTGTGGATGGTGCTCGCCCTTCCATTTGTGAAGATCCTGGCGACATCACTGTCCATTGGATCCGGCGGCTCCGGGGGAATCTTCGGGCCCGGTATGTTCATCGGCGGCTTCGTCGGCCTCGCGCTCTGGCGTGTTCTGCACGACGCGGCTCCCGGCATGCCCGCCCTGCCGGCACCGTTCATCGTCGTGGGGATGATCGCCTGCTTCGGCAGCATCGCCCACGCGCCACTTGGCCTGATGCTGATGGTCGCCGAGATGACGGGCAGCCTCGCCCTGCTGCCTCCGGCAATGGTGGCCGTCGGGCTGGCCACGCTGGTCGTCGGCGATCACACGATCTACGAGAGCCAACTCCGTAGCCGCGCCGACGCGCCGGCACATCGGGCCGCTGTAGGACTGCCCCTTTTGAGTTCTATATCGATCGCCGACGTTATGACACCTCCAGCGCTCGTGCTCAACGCGGCAACGCCAGTCGATGAAGCACGGAGCGCGATCGAATCGAGTGGTCGATCCGACGCCGTCGTCGTCGACGACGCCGGCGCGTTCGTCGGCGTCATGTCGTTGCATTCGAGCGAAGGCGAACCCGCAAGGACTGCGGGCTCAGTTGCCAATCGCGACTATCCGAGCGTTCCATCCGATCAGGGTCTCGACGTTGCCCTCGACGTCATGGTGTCGGGCGGTGCCGGGTGGGTGCCCGTCGTCGACCTCAGCAAGGTCGTCGGGATCGTCGCGATGAACGAGATCATCGCCGGGAACCAACGCGCCCTTCGACGCTCTTTGCGCCTCCTCGCAGGGGGGATGGGCAGCTCGGTGCTTGTCGAGGCGGCGGTGGCCGAAACGTCGCCATTCGTCGGCACCACGGTGGCCACGGCACCGTGGCCGCTGGGAAGCTTCGTCCTCAGCATCGATCGGCGCAGCCAACTGATCGCCCCGCGTCCCGAGACTACGCTGCAACCTGGGGATGTCGTTGCCGCAGTGGTCCGTGCCGACGGCGAGGCAGAGCTACGAAGGCGGTTGGACGGAGGGCCGGCGACCTGATCGCGACTTCAAGGTGACACCCCTTACGTAGAATGGGTTCACCATGAACTTGCCGACCGAGCACGCCACAGATCAGCGTGGTGGGTTCGACCTCGACCTGCTCAATCCTGACCAGCTCGACGCCGTCGTGCATCGTGGCGGACCACTGCTGGTCGTCGCTGGAGCCGGCTCCGGCAAGACCAGGGTGCTCACGCAACGCATCGCCCACTTGATCGACGAGGGGATGCCGCCATCGTCGATCCTGGCGATCACGTTCACCAACAAGGCAGCCGAGGAGATGCGACACCGCGTCGCCGATCTGGTCGGGCCTGTCACACGGGCGATGTGGGTGTGCACGTTTCACGCCGCGTGCGTTCGAATCTTGCGGGCCAACGCAGATCGGCTCGGCTACCCGCGCACCTTCAGCATCTACGACCAAGCCGACGCGCAGCGTCTTGCCGGCTATGTTGTTCGCGATCTGAACCTCGACGCCAAGCGGTTCCCACCCCGCGCTGCGCATGGCCAGATCAGTTTGTGGAAGAACGAGCTGATCAGTCCACAGCAGGCCGTCGAACGAGCGGCCAACATCTTCGAGCGCAAGCACGCCGACATCTACACCGACTACCAGGCTCGGTTGCTCAAGGCGGGGGCGATGGACTTCGACGACCTGTTGATGAAGACGGTCGAGCTGTTCCGCGACCATCCCGATGTGCTGGCTCACTATCAACAACGGTTTCAGCATGTGTTGATCGACGAGTACCAAGACACCAACATGGCGCAGAACGAAATTGCCCTCACCCTGGCCGCCGTGCACGAACAGATCACCATCGTCGGCGACCACGACCAGAGCGTGTACCGCTTCCGCGGTGCCGATCTGCGCAACATCTCGCAGTTCGAGGAGGCGTTCGACAACGTCACGACCATCGTGCTCGACCAGAACTATCGCAGCACGCAGGCCATTCTCGATGCCGCCAACGCCGTGATCACCAACAACCCCGACCGCAAAGACAAGCAGTTGTGGAGCGAACTGGGCACTGGCGAACGGATCACGCGGTATCACGCCGAAGACGAAGGCGATGAAGCCACCTGGGTGGCGCGCACGATGCAGACGTTGCAGAGCGACGCCTCGTTCATGTGGAAGGAGATGGCCACCTTCTACCGAACCAACGCGCAGAGCCGTGTCATCGAAGAGTCGTTGATGCGCTTCGGCATTCCCTACAAGGTCGTCGGCGGCACGCGCTTCTACGATCGCCGCGAGATCAAGGACGCGATGGCGTATCTGCGCGCTGTTGCCAACCCAGCCGACGAGATCAGTGTCAAGCGAGTGCTCGGCGTGCCCAAGCGCGGCGTCGGCGAGTCGAGTGTCGCCAAGCTCGACGCGTTGGCGGCAAGCAACGGGGTCAGCTTTGTCGAGGCGATGCGTCACGCCAACGATGCGGGTCTCACCGGATCCGCAGCGCGGGGTGTCGAGTCGTTCGTCAGACTGCTCGACGATCTTGCACTGCGACTCGACGATGGCCCCGGCGATCTCTTGCAGGCGGCGTTGACCGACAGCGGGTATCTCGCCGAGCTCGAGGCCGAAGGTTCTGTCGAAGCCGCCGGCCGCATCGAGAATCTCGGTGAGCTGGTCGGGTCGGCCCGCGAGTTCACCCGGCTCGACGAGTTTCTCGAACAGGTTGCGCTGGTGGCCGACACCGACGATCTCGACGACGACAACCGTGTCGTGCTCATGACCTTGCACTCAGCGAAGGGACTGGAGTTTCCCGCGGTATTCATTGTGGGTATGGAAGAGGGCGTGTTCCCACACAGCAGAGCCCTCACCGAGCCAACCGAGCTCGAAGAGGAGCGTCGCCTTGCATACGTGGGCATCACCCGCGCTCAACAGCGGCTCTTCCTGGCACACGCGTGGAGCCGGCAGTTGTTCGGCAGCACCAACTACAACCCGCCGTCGCGTTTCATCGATGAGATCCCAGCAGAACTGATCGATCAGATCGGTGCTGTCAAGGGTCGCACCACATACGGCCGCCAGAGCTATCGCGTGCGCGAGGAGTGGTCCGACCCGCCGCCGTATCGCCGCGTCGATCGCGACGGCAACGGAGACGCCGAGCGCCACCGCGAGCGCGTTGTCGAGGCGGCGTTGGTGGCCGGTCAGCGGGCACAGCAACCTTCACCGTCGAACTCGCAATTGATCGGGTTGCGGCTCAGCGACGATGTCGAACATCCAGCCTTCGGTGAGGGCGTCATCATCGACATCCGCGGCCAGGACGACAAGGCCGAAGCCACCATCCGTTTCCGTGACGCCGGCACGAAACATCTCTCGCTCGCCTGGGCGCCGTTGAAGAAGCTGTGACGATGTCATGATGATTCAGCACAGCGCCGAGACGTTGCGCAAGCGGCAGCGGCTGGCGCGGGCGTGGGCAACGCTCGTGATCGGGTGGTCCGTGATCCGCACGATCATCGTCTGGGCCGCGCTGGGTTCATACGGGTTCAACCCGTGGATCTATCTCGGCATCGATCTGATTTGTTCCACCATCGATGCCGTCACGACACCGCGGATGGTGCTGCGATTCGTCGACGATCGCTACAGGTCGGCGATCAAGTGGGGCGCCGTCTCGCTCGTTGCGTACTTGGTTCCCGATATCTACATCTTCGAGGGAACGCGCACGTTGCCGAAGAAGGTCATCGTCATCCTGTTCCTGGTGATCATCGGGATGATGTCTCTTGCCGTCGTCACCATCGTGCGCAAGATTCGCAAGGGACGCGCCCAGAGAGCGGCGCTGCTCGAAGCAGCGTCGGTTCTCCACGGTCATGCTTGAATTGCGGAATGAAAGCAGCGATCCTCGTCGAGAGCCTGACTGGTAACACCTGGAAGGCGGGCGAGATGATCGCCGGCCAGTTGCAGCAAGCCGGCTGGGGAATCAGCGGGCTGTCGCGTGTGCGCCAGCCCGACTACGCCGCGTTGCAGGCAGCCGACATGGTGCTGGTCGGCACGTGGATCCACGGTTTGTTCGTCGTCGGCCAGACCCCGTGGGCACTCGGCGAGCTGGCCAAGCTTCCAGTGATGAAGGGCAAGATGGCGGCGGCCTTTTGCACCTACGCGTTGAACCCGGGCAAGTCGCTGCAGAAGATGACCTCGGTGCTCGATTCCCTCGGCGCCGAGGTTCTCGGTGGCTTGGCGCTGCACCGGGCCAAGCTGCCGCAGCACACCGAGGAGTTCGCTGCCCGCCTGGTCGAGCGTTCCAACGAGCTCGTCTGAGCGAGCAGGCCTGCTCAAAGGTCCGTCTCGACCTACGATCCGTTCATGACAGACGATTCATCCGATCAGCACCCCGAGCCCGTTGTCGTGGCGACATACCCCGATCGTGGCGAAGCCGAGGTCACCAGGGCCCACCTCGCTGCGAACGATATTGAGGCGTTCATCGTCGACGAGGTGGAGGGCGGCATGCTGCCTGTCGACGGCGAGGCGGGTGTGACGGTTCTCGTTCCAGCACAAGATGCGGCGTTGGCACGCTCAGTGCTGGAGTCCGACAACCAGATCTGACACGTCAGTCGGGGGTCAGGTCGAGCGTCAAGATGCCGTCGGCACTGACGACGGGCGCGATACCGGCGGGCGGCAACGCCAGTGCGCCGACGGCGACGGTTCGCCCTCCGCAATCGGTGAACCGCTGGGTGTGCTGGACCTGGGTGACCTTGCACGAGATCGGTCGATCAGCAGGATGGCCGAGGTAGATCCGCCAGCCCTCCATCGGATTGGCACCGACGTGATCCAGTACCACCGACTTGTCGCCATCGGTTCCCAACAGGTCGGGAAACAGCACGGGGCCGTCCTGTTGGATGATCGCTGCGTAGCGTTGCACCGAACCCGGCCGAAAGACGTTGCTCGCCAAGTTTGCTGTTGCCCCGCTGCCGTTCTGCGATACGAGGCTGGCAATGCCCCACAACACCAGCGCGATCAGACCGAAGAAGCCGATTCCACCCAGCACGGGTGCCACTGCTCGGGCAAGTGGAGTACGCAGCTGTGGTCGTCGCACCGCCACAGTGTGCCTGCCAACAGCGATTGGAGCCAACCAGCGCAGTGGTCGTATGGTTCGGGTTTCGTGAAGCGCCCCTATCGCGTCGTGGTTGCCAAGCCCGGTCTCGATGGTCACGACCGCGGGGCGAAGACCATTACCCGGGCGTTGCGCGACCATGGCTTCGAGGTGATCTACACGGGTCTGCACCAGACCCCGGAGCAGATCGCCGAGACCACCCTGCAAGAAGACGTCGACGCTGTCGGGCTGTCGTTGCTCAGCGGGGCTCATCTCACGCTGTTCCCACGTGTTATGCATGAACTTCGTGAGCGCGGGCTCGACGATGTTCTGGTGTTCGGCGGCGGTGTCATCCCCGACGCCGATGCCCGTGCGTTGCGGTCGCAGGGTGTGGCCGAGATCTTCGGACCGGGAAGTTCGTTGAAGGGCATCAGTGCCTGGTTGGAAGCGGCGTTGGACGACAAGGAGAGCTAGGTGGACCTATTCGAATACCAGGGCAAGCAGTACTTCGCCCGCTACGACATCCCCGTGTCGCCGGGCGGAGTGGCCACGACCGTCGACGAAGCGGTTGCCCAGGCCGACGCCGCCGGCTATCCGGTCGTGGTGAAGGCCCAGGTCCAGGTCGGCGGCCGCGGCAAGGCCGGTGGGATCAAGCTGGCCAATGATGCCACTGAAGCGCGGTTGCATGCATCCAACATCTTGGGGATGGACATCAAGGGTCATCTCGTCAAGCGCGTGTGGGTCGAACGGGCCAGCGACATCGCCGAGGAGTACTACGCCTCGTTCACCCTCGACCGCGCTGCCAAGAAGCATTTGCTGATGTTGTCGTCGCAGGGCGGCGTCGAGATCGAGACGGTGGCCGTGTCGAACCCCGATGCCATCGTGATGCGCCACATCAATCCGGTCGACGGACTGTCGCTCGCCGAAGCGCAACAGGCATGTGTCGATGCCCACCTCAACGGGACTGCGATTGCCGGCGCTGGTGAAATCTTGGTGAAGCTCTACCGCTGCTTCACCGAGGGCGATTGCGATCTCGCCGAGATCAATCCGCTCATCCTGCGCCCCGACGGTGGCGTGCACGCGCTCGATGCAAAGGTCAGCCTGGACGACAACGCAGCATTCCGTCATCCAGAATGGGACGAGTACAGGGCGACCGAAGAGCTCGACGAGCGCGAGAAGATGGCCCGTGAACATCACTTGCAATACATCGGCTTGGATGGCACGGTCGGCATCATCGCCAACGGCGCCGGGTTGGCAATGAGCACGCTCGACGTCGTCAATCAGGTCGGCGGAACCGCCGCCAACTTCCTCGACATCGGCGGGGGCGCAAACGCCGATGTGATGGCCGCTGCGCTCGAGGTCATCAACTTCGATCAGATGGTGAAGAGCATCTTCATCAACATCTTCGGAGGCATCACCCGCGGCGAAGAAGTCGCCAAGGGGATCGTCGAGGCCATGAGCAGGGTTGATCTTCGTGCGCCGATCGTGATCCGCCTCGACGGCACGAACGCCGAGGAGGGACGCAAGATTCTGGAAAATGCCGGCATCCCCACGTCGAAGCTGACCTCAGAACCCACAATGCTGGACGCGGCTCGTGCTGCTGTGGCCCTTGCCAACAGGAGCAACTGAGATGGCCATCTTCGTCAACGCAGACACCAAGGTCGTCGTGCAGGGACTCACCGGCGGGCAGGGCAAGTACCACGGGTTGCGCAACAAGGCCTATGGCACTCAGGTCGTCGGTGGCGTCACTCCCGGCAAGGGCGGCCAGAACGTCGAGGGCATACCAGTGTTCGACTCCGTTGCTGAAGCGGTAGCTGCAACGGGCGCAACGGCGTCGTTCATCGCAGTGCCGCCGAAGGCCGCGTCGGCCGCCATCCTCGAAGCAGCCGCCGCTGGCATCGGGTTCATCGTGTGTATCACCGAGGGCATTCCGGCCCAGGACGAGGCCAAGGTGTTCAACACCCTCGTCCGCGACTTTTCCAACACCCGGCTGCTCGGCCCGAACTGCCCCGGCATCATCAGCCCAGGCAAGTGCAACATCGGTATCACCGCCGGAGAGATCGCCCAATTGCCATCGCCCGATGGCCCGAACGTCGGGATCGTGTCGCGCTCGGGCACGTTGACGTATCAAGCGTTGTACGAGTTGAAGCAACTCGGCATCGGTGTATCGACGTGCGTTGGCATCGGTGGTGATCCGGTGCCGGGTACAAACTTCATCGACTGTCTCAGCGAGTTCCAGGCCGACCCCGAGACCCACGCCATCATCATGATCGGCGAGATCGGTGGGTCGGCCGAGGAAGAGGCCGCAGCGTTCATCGAGTCGTCGGTCACCAAACCGATGAGCGCCTACATCGCCGGTGTCACTGCGCCCGCCGGCAAGAAGATGGGCCACGCCGGCGCCATCGTCAGCGGCGGCAAAGGCACCGCCCAAGGCAAGATGGATGCACTGCGCGCCGCTGGCGTGCACGTCGGCCTCAACCCGACAGAAGCCGGCGAACTGATGGCGACCATCCTCAAGAATCTCACGTAGCCCTCGTCGCCTGACTCCGGGATCGGGTGGTCGGGCGTTCCAGTGTCTGTGTGAGCGATCAGACGATCCGCGGCTCTGAACGCGCGCACAGATACCCGCGTCGAGTTCAGCGAGACCCTCACATCGCGTCCCCGGATGTCTATGTGAGCGTCCAGAAGCTCCGCGCCTCTGTATGCACGCGCAGAGTCCCCGCGTTGTGTCCGTGACATATCGAGGATTGACTCCGGCGCGTGACCACACAGCACCGCCGGCCGGCGGTCATCAACGGTCAACTCACCCAAGAGTTTCGAAGCCGGGACCAGAGCGGCTTCCAAGTAGATCACCGTCACGCACTCACCGCTCTGATCGCTGATATCGGGCAGCCATGCTGGCTCAGCGCGCCAACCGCCGCGGCACTCCACCCGTTCGACGGGTTTCGACTGTCTCCGCCCTATCACCTCGTGACAACGCGCGAGCGCAACGTTCGGCGAGTCGGGGTGGTCATCCACACATCCGAACGACTCGATCCGATCGACCGTGAAACAGTCGGCGGCTTGCCGGTGACCGCGCCGGCTCGAACGTTGATCGACCTTTCAGGCATCGCACCCCGGGATGTGCTGACGGCCGCCCTTGACGGAGCGCTGCGCGACGGGCTCATCTCCGAGGACTTCCTCCACCAGCGAATCCACGCGTTGCGCGGCAAGGGAAGACACGGCATCCCAAACTTGCTTGCCGTGATCGAGGGAGTCGAGATCACTCGCGGAGCTCATAGTTGGCTGGAGCGAGAAGTGCTCCGTTTGCTCGATGCTGCACATGTTCCATCTCCCAAGACGCAAGAGGTGCTGGGTCGACGCGGTGACCGGCTCATCCGCGTCGATTTCCGATTTCCGGGAACACAGTTGGTCGTCGAGGCCTTGGGCTACCGCTGGCACCGCACCGGGGCCCAGATGCGCATCGATTCCGAGCGAATGAACCGGCTCACCATGAACGGTTATGTAGTGCTGCAGTTCACGTACAGCCACGTCGTCGAGCAGCCAAACTATGTGGTGGAAAGCATCGTTGCGGCTCTCGCTACGGGTGCTCGTCGGTCTGCGTGAGCGACCAGAGCCGCGGACGCTTTGATCGCTCGCAGAGAGCCACGGCGGCGTCTCAATTCGACCCGTGACGCGAAAGAGCCCCGCCGCGGGACGGGGCTCTTTCTCAGATGCCGGTTGGATCAGGCTGGTGGCGGAGGGGGAGGAGGAGGTGTCATCCCGGGGGGCGGGGGTGGGGGCGGAGCGGAATCGCTACTGCCACTTCCTTGAAACGCACCCTTGAGCTTGTTCATGTCCTTCAGGTCGTTGAAATCGCCGCCAGACTCCTTGAAGCCCATGAACGCGCCGGCGAAGGCGACGAGGCCCGAGATCACGGACAGGTACATGCCGATTCCCCTCGAGATGCCGCAATCATTGATCGGGCAGCCGATGGGATTGAAGATCAACCGTATGAGCAGCAAAAGCGCTGCGAGTCCGGTGGCAAGGAGGAAGATCAGTGGCCAAGGAAGTGAGCCGGCCTTCATGGTTCCTGTGGCGAGGAGAACGGTGATGACACCCGTTGCCATGACGAGCAGCCACGGCACAGTGCCCGTCCAGAAGAAGTCGAAGACGTTGGTTCCGCTACCACCGCCGAAGTCCGACTTCAGCCAATGGAAGAACCCAAAGATGAAGAAACCAATGGCTCCGCCGACCTTCAACCAGTCGGATGTCTTGAACTTACTCAGATCCACATCTGCCTCCATGTAGGAACGAACTCAGCCCCACGCGCACCGTACACCTTGTAAAGCCTCCGATCGAGGAATACCCCTTGTCGCGTACTGTCGGGGCATGCCCACCGCTCTGCTCTCCGTGTACGACAAGGCCGGCATCGTCGAGTTCGCGGAAGACCTTCATCGACTCGGTTGGCGAATCGTCAGCAGTGGTGGCACCGCGAACGTGATCTCAGCAGCCGGGACCCCGGTCACCGATCTCGCCGAGATCACAGGCGTACCGGCAATCCTCGACCACCGCGTCGTCACCCTGCATCCAAAGATTCACGGTGGATTGCTCGCCGACCCGACCAACGAACGGCACCGGACGGAGATGGCCGACTATGGAATCGATGCAATCGATCTGCTGGTGTGCAACCTGTACCCATTCGCCGACGATCCCAGCATCGAGCTGATCGATATCGGCGGGCCGGCAATGGTGCGCGCCGCTGCCAAGAACCATCAGTTCGTTGCCGTCGTCGTCGACCCGTCCGACTACGGCGTGGTGCTCGACGAGCTACGCGCCGACGGGGCGATCGGTGCAGCGACGAAGTTGCGTCTGGCGCGAAATGCCTTCGCCCGAATTGCTGCATACGACGCGCAGATCGCAACCTGGTTCGACGAGAAGACAGCCGCAGGACTGCCCGACAACTTGCATCTCTCGTTGCGCAAGGTTCAACCGCTGCGCTACGGCGAGAATCCGCACCAGACGGGTGCTCGCTATCGCCTCGACGGTGCGCGAAGTTGGTGGGATGACGCCGTGCAGCACGGTGGCAAGGAGATGAGCTACCTCAACCTGTTCGACACCGAAGCTGCCTGGCGACTCGTGCAGCATTTCGACGATGCGGCGTGCGTGATCGTGAAGCATGCAAACCCGTGCGGTGTTGCGATGAGCGATGACATCACCGACGCGTACGTGAAGGCCAACGCCTGCGATCCCGTCAGCGCGTTCGGCGGGATCGTTGCCCTCAATCGCACCGTGCCGGCCGCGCTGGCCGACGCCCTCGCAGGCGTGTTCACCGAGGTGATCATCGCCCCATCGTTCGACGACGCCGCCCTCGCGGTCCTCACCGAGAAGAAGAACTTGCGTGTGCTCACCGGCCCACCGCCGTACGGGGGAGCACTCGACATCCGTTCGATCGACGGTGGTCTGCTGGTGCAAGACGTCGATACCGTCAACCTCGACCAGACGACATGGCGTGTCGTGACAGGCACGACGCCGACCGAAGCCCAGTGGACCGATATGCGGTTCGCCTGGCAGGTCTGCGCCGCGGTGAGCAGCAACGCGATCGTGTATGCAAAGGATTGCCAGGCGTTCGGAATCGGCGCCGGTCAGCAGAACAGGCTCGACTCGGCACGCATCGCTGCTGAGCGATCAGCGGGAAGGTCTGTCGGCGCGGTGTGCGCCAGCGATGCCTTCTTCCCTTTCCGAGATGGCCTCGATGCAGCCGCAGCTGCGGGCATCAGCGCAGTCATCCAGCCAGGCGGCAGCGTGCGCGACGACGAAGTGATCGCTGCAGCCGACGAGCACGGGATCGCGATGGTGTTCACCAGCGAGCGCCACTTCCGTCACTGAGGCACAGGATTCGTCTCCTTCGGCGCCGCTCGTGTTTCGCGCATCCTCTTCACCACCAGTGGGATGACGACGAGTGCAGCACCCGACAGGATCAGTGTCGTCGCAATGTCACCGGTGGAGCTGGGTTTCAGAGACGATGCGAACACGGCTACGGTCCCGATCGCGGCGACCGCGACACCGAACCACGTCGACGCTCGACGCTGCCCGTGGTCGCCAACGACTGCAACAGCGAGACCGGTGAACGCGATCAGCAACGCCGCGCCGGTCGAGCCAAGGCTCTCGACCACCTTGAACACGGCGAGCGCTGTGGCGAGCAGGGCAGCGACGATCAGACTCGTACCAAGTCCGTAGTATCCGTGCGCATCGAGCCACCAGACCTGGCCGAGCAACACGACTGCGGCAATCACGAACAACCAGGATTTGCCGCCGATGAAATCGGCGACGCCGAGGTTGAACAGCTGCGTGTCTCCTGCGGTGCTGTTGCTGAAGGTGGTCAACGCCAAGACGAGAGCCACGGCGCCGGCGCCCAGCAGCAGCGGTCGGCCACGCATGCCCGGCAGCGCCCACGCCGCGATCAGCAGCGCTGCAGCGAGCACGAGTGCTGCGCCGACGTGATCGCCGTTGGTGATAGCGGCCGCCAGACCGGGTATGCCGACGGCAGCGGCGCCCACCGCCGCCGCTCGCAATTCCGGTTGTGACTTCACCCCCAGCCGCAACGCGTAGGCGATGGCCACCACCACGGCGGCAGCCGCGATCTTCCGCGGCCGGCCATCTGCGTTGTCACCGATGAGCGCCGACGCGATCCCGGCCGCTACTGCGACGCCGCCCACGCCGGCCAACGCGATCGTGAGGCGCACCCCCGCCCGGTTACGAGCATCGGGGCCGAGCTCGCCGAGATACGCCGTCAGAGAATGCGCGGCTGCCGAGGTCGTGGCCGCGGCAGCAGCATGTGGTTCGGTGAGTGGTTCGGTGAGTGGACTGTCCGTCGGTGTCACAAATGGAACGCTGACCGTCGTGCCAAGCCGATCGACGGTTTGCATCCCGTTCGTGTCGATGACATGCGCAGTCCAGAGCGACCCGTCGAAGTAGCGCTGTTGGAATCTGCCGTACGGATCGGGCCACCATCTCGCTGGCTGTGACATGACGTCCCCCTTCGCTCCGGGAAAGCCTGGCACGAAATGGTGGGGAACCCGACAACGTCGCCTGCGTACGACGCGTCGCGAATGGGCATGTGCACACCTGCGGAGGTACCGCGTCAGCGATACTTGAGACTCGATGAGCACAAGGACGGTCAACCGCGTCTCGAGCTCTTTCAGCGCGCCCAAGCGCCAGCTCAACCGGGTGCCCTATCTGCCGGGCCTCGACGGCATGCGGGCCCTCGCCGTTGTGGCCGTCATGCTCTACCACGCCAACCATGGTTGGCTGGGGGGCGGTTTCCTCGGCGTCGAGGTGTTCTTCGTCATCAGCGGCTACCTCATCACCTTGCTGTTGATCGGCGAACACGAGCGCACAGGTCGCATCAACCTCGCCAAGTTCTGGATGCGGCGATTCCGCCGCTTGCTGCCGGCCGTTCTGACGCTGATGAGTGTCGTTGCCGTCTACATGGCGCTGTTCAGGCGTGAGCCGCAGGGCCGCACCCGAGGCGACTTTCTCGGCGGACTTTTCTACATCAGCAACTGGTACCAGATCTTCGTCGGGCAGGGCTACACCGCCAATGAGGCGTTCGTGCCCTTTCGCCACCTGTGGTCGCTCGCTGTGGAGGAGCAGTTCTACCTGATCTGGCCAGTGGTGATGGTGGGCATCCTGCGGCTCGGGCGCAACCGTCTGCCGCGCGTCGCGCTATGGCTGTTCGGTATCAGTGCCTGGATCTCGTTCATGGTCGGGTTGTTGTTCGCCAACGGCGACGTCGCCACGGCATGCGCGCCGGAGGCGATGAACGGGTACTGGATGCTCTTCGGTCGGTGCATCAACGTCAACGAGGCGCTGTACCTGGGCACGTTCAGCCGCGCCGGCGGATTGATGTTGGGAGCGGCGTTCGCGATGGTCTGGAGGCCGATGGCCCTGATGCGCGGACCGGCTCGCGAGAAGGCTCGCTATCTCGATTTGTTGGCCACGTTCGGTCTCGCCGGGCTCGGATTGCTGGTGTGGTACCTGACCCTGTCGGGTGACGGGCGTTCGACCGGTACTCGCTTCAACCCATGGCTGTTCCGTGGAGGCTTCTTTCTCACGGGTTTGGCGACACTGATGGTGATTGCTGCCGTCACTCATCAGCGGGCAATGATGGGCAGGCTGTTGGGCAACCGCGTCTTCAACTGGGTCGGCACGCGCAGCTACGGCATGTACCTCTACCACTGGCCGATCTATCAGGTCATCCGCGGGCAGGCCGGTGTGGCAATGAGTGCGGGGCAGTGGTTGCTGGCAATGGCCATCACGTTGCCGGTCACCGAGGCGAGCTATCGCTACATAGAACTTCCGATTCGACAGGGACGGTTCGGAGAATGGCTGCGCGGCGATCGTCGCCCACGCACCGCCGCCGCGTACCAACGGCGCCAGCGCCTCGCCGGCGTGGGCATCGCCAGTGCTGCACTGGTTGGATTCGCCGGTGTCAGCATCGCAATGGCCGGCAATCAGTGTGTCGGGCAGATCGAGTGTGACAGCCAAGCCGGGCGGGCCGTCGACGCGACAGTGCCGACGGCTGACTCGGTGCCGGTGCCGGTGCCATCCACCACGATCCAACAAGTCGTCGACCCTGCGACGCCGACCGTGACGAATCACACCATCCCGCCGCCGACAGCACCACCAACGACCGTGCTGATCGACAAGCCCTACTTCGCCGTTGGAGAGTCGGTGATGCTGGGCGCCAAACCCGTGCTCGACGCCAGGGGAATCACCACCGCTGCGGAGGTCTCGAAAGGCCCCGACTGGGAACTCGAGCAGATCCAACTCGCGAAGACGAAGTATCGAATCACGCACGGCATCGTCATCCAGTTGGGCACGAACGGGACGGTGACCCAGGCGCAGTACGACGCTGTGTTGGCCGAGGTCGCGGATGTGCCGCGCGTCGTGATGATGACGGTGAAGGCACCCAAACCCTGGATCGACGGCAACAACGAGATCATTCGTTCGTTGCCGGCGACGCATCCCAATGTGGTGGTGCTCGACTGGCAGACGCGCGCAGCTGAGGTCTCTGACCATCTGTCGAACAACGTCGATGGCGGGGTGCACCTGAGTGACGACACTGCCAAGCAGTTCTACAGGGACATCATTCTCGAGGCGCTCGGCTTGCCGACGTAGCGGCTTTTGACGTCCGCGATCGGCGACCTACGCTCGTCCGCATGACTACACCTGTTCGCGTTGCCGTCACCGGTGCTGCCGGTCAAATCGGTTACAGCCTGCTGTTCCGGATCGCGTCCGGCTCGATGCTTGGTTCCGATACCCCGGTGATCCTCCAGCTGTTGGAGATCACGCCAGCCCTCGGCGCGCTCGGTGGTGTGAAGATGGAGCTCGATGATTGTGCCTTCCCGTTGCTGCGCGAAGTGGTCTGCACCGACGACGCCAACGTTGCCTTCGGCGATGCCGACGTTGCTCTGCTGGTCGGCGCGATGCCGCGCAAGGCGGGCATGGAGCGCAGCGATCTGCTGAGTGCCAACGGCGGGATCTTCAAGCCCCAGGGTGCTGCACTCAGCAAGAGCGCCAAGAAAGACGTCAAGATCCTGGTGGTCGGCAATCCCGCCAACACGAATGCGCTCATTGCCATGCGCAATGCCCCGGATATTGATCCGCGACGGTTCACCGCGATGACGCGACTCGATCACAACCGTGCGGTCAGTCAGCTTGCCGCCAAGACCGGCACGATGGTCACCGACGTCACCAACATGACCATCTGGGGTAACCACTCGGTGACCCAGTATCCAGACCTGTTCCACGCCAAGGTGTCGGGAAAGAACGCCTATGAGTTGGTCAACGATCACGCCTGGGTCGACGGCACCTACATCCCCGCGGTGGCCAAACGCGGTGCGGCAATCATCGAGGCGCGTGGCGCATCGTCGGCGGCGTCGGCGGCGAACGCTGCGGTCGACCACATTCGCACCTGGACGCTGGGCACCGCAGACGGTGACTGGACCTCGATGGCCATTCCCTCCGACGGATCGTACGGAGTCGCCGAAGGCCTGATCTCATCGTTCCCGTGCACGTGCAAGAACGGCGAGTATTCGATCGTGCAAGGCCTCGACATTGACGAGTATTCACGCGGCAAGATCGACGCCTCGGTTGCAGAACTGGCCGACGAACGTGATGCCGTGAAGGAGCTCGGCCTGATCTGATCTAGCTCAGATCGGCGATGGCAACGTCGCAGGCAACCGACATCATCTTGTCGACACCCTGCTTCAGTTCGTCCTCACTGATCCGCTGCGAGGTGCCTTCCTCAGCAGCGATCACGTCGCTGATCGTCACCATGCACAGCGTCTCGATCTTGTGAATCGCGCCAAGCGTGTAGAGCACCGCGGCTTCCATCTCGACGGCGAGATGGCCGCGCTCCTTCCACCGCTGCATCATCCCGGGGCGCGGGTCGTAGAACAACGCGCTCGACACGACGGCACCGACATGAACCGTCGCGCCGCTGGCGCGTGACAGGGCAATGCTGTGTTCAATCAACGTCCACGACGCTGTCGGGGCATGCGCCTCGCCGTTGGTGAGATGTCCGATGATCGGATCGTCGGCTGTCGCGCTGATCGCCACCACGGTGTCGGCCATGCGCAACCCGTCGGCGAGCGCACCGGCAGTGCCCACTCTGATGATCCGCGTGGCACCGAGTTGAATCAGTTCGCTGTAGTAGATCGCCGCGCTTGCGCAACCCATCCCGACCGATTGCACGCTGATCGGCTTGCCTTTGAACGTGCCCGTGTAGCCCAGCATGCCGCGCTCTTCGTTGACGAGCTCGGCGCCTGGATCGAAGAACGTCTCGGCGATGTACGTCGCCCGCCGAGGATCGCCCGGCACCAGCACAGCGGGGGCGTAATCGGATGGCTCGGCGCGCAGGTGGATAGGCATCCTCCGAGCGTAGATCGGTGCGAGTGTTTGCCGCCCGGATGCCCGGTACGAGTGTTTCGTGCATGCCCGGGTGGCGCGTCGAACACTGGGACGGGCTACTTGAGGAAGCGGGACGTGGTGTTGTCGGCGAGGATCTTGCCTCCCGTCTGACATGTCGGGCAATAGGCGACGGTGTAGCCGCTGTAGGAGACCGAGCGGATGACGTCGCCGCACTCAGGGCACGATTCTCCGATTTGTCCGTGCACCCGCCCCGGACGGTCTTTGGACGAGCTCATGTCGGCACGGGTGCGCTCGTACGCCAGACCCTCCTCGACGGCGTCGTGGATCGCGGTGACGATCGCTGCCGCACCCTCCGCGCCGAGCTTGCCCGTCATCGCGAATGGCGAGATCTTGGCGCGGTGGCATACCTCGTTGGCCAGCATCCGGCCGAGGCCGGCGATCTGATGCTGGTCGCGCAGGTAGCCGTGGATGCGCATGTTCGTCGACTTGAACGATTCGGCCAGCGACTGCGGCGTCACATCGAGTGCTTCCGGCCCGAGTCGGTTCATGGGTGGACCGTCGAGTTCGCCGCTGGCGATGCACCACACACCGGCGCGGCGTTCGGTGCCTGCTTCGGTCAACAGCAGTGCCGGGCCGTCGGCAAAGACGAACCTGGCCTGACCATTGCGTGGCTTTGCTGACTGTTTGTCGTCGACGAGCAGCCGCCCGCCTTGCATGAGGTGGACGACGAACGTGACCGGCTCGAATCGCAACAGCAGATACTTGCCGCGCCGCCCCACCGAGTCGAGCGGCAAACCGTATGCAGCATCCGGCCGTGGGACGGCGGTCTTCAACGCCGTGAACGTCAGTGGAACGAACTTCTTCAGCTCGGTCCCGGTGAACTGTGCCGTCAGCCGCTCGGCGTGTGCTTGAACCTCGGGTAGCTCGGGCACGGCAGCGACTCAGCGGTATTCAGTCTGTTCGCGCACCGACGTGAACACGGCGTCGAGGGCAGCAAAGACAGGTTGCGATTCGATCAACTTCTGTTGGTTCCCCGTCAGGCGGATCAATCCCTTGATGAACGCTTCTTGGGCGTTGAGTTGCCCAGTTGCCACCGCCGTCGCAGTTGCCCATGTCTGCTGCATGCGCACATCCTCGGCATCGGCTGGGCCGGCGCCGAATGATGCGTTGCCGTCGCCAAGCCTGAGATGGTAGATGACGTCGCCCTCGGGGCCGTCAGTGACGATCTGGGTCACGCCGATCTTGTGACTGTCGGAAAGCAAGGCGAGCTCGCTGCTGTTGGCAACCTCCTGCGACAGCGCGTCGAGCCAAGCGAGACTGAGATAGCGAACCACGGCCGCCTAGTCTGCCGGATCGAGATGCTGTTCGCTGCCGCCGACGAAGGTCGTCATCCCGACGTGGCGGTCGAAGCGTGGTGGTGGTGGGGCTGGAGCTCGGATGCCAGCGCCGGTCTGTTCGTCGGGCTGGAGCTACGCGGCCGCCGCTTCGACTACTGGGCTGGGCTCGTGCGACGCGGTCAGCCGTTCCTCTACATCGAGGAGCTCGACGGCAGCGGGCTGCGGCAGGGCTTGGAGATCAAGCCGCCGCAGATGTGGGCGGATCACGCCTGCGATGTGCCTTTTCGTCAGTGGAGCGTCGGCAACGAAGCCCACGGCGTGCTGCTCGACGACCCGACAGAGGCGTGGCGGCGGGCCTACGGATCACCTGTGCCGGTGACCTTCGACGTTGAGTGGGGAACGGAGACGGAGCCGGTTCCGGTCGCCCACGGCTACGCGCAGGCTGGCGAAGTCGACGCCAGAGTCGAGTTGACCGAGGGAGTCCTCGAAGTCGTCGGGCCTGGTCACCGTGTCCACTTCTGGGGTGTTCCGTACCTTCCGCAGGCCTTGGCCATGCCTGTCGATTCGGCCGGGTTGCGCGGCCCGTACCGCCGCAGCGACGGTGTCGCGGTGGATCAAGTGCTCACTCCGACAGGCTGGATCGGACGTACGCTCGGCGCGTGAGCCGAGACATCCTCGAAGAATTCGAACAGCAACGCGGACAGCCGGTGTACCCGTCGGTCGCCGCCCGTCTGGGCCAGATCGTCGAGGATCGCGCGTCGGGTTTTTGTGGCGACATCGTCGCCATCTCCGCTGAAGCCCTGACGTTGCGAGATCGTCGCGGCAGCAGTCGGCAGTTCCGGTACAAGCCTGGTGGGTTCCTCATCGATGGCCGGCCGGTGACCTTGGTCCGCGAGCAGCGTTCTCACAGTGCACCCAGGCTGACCAGCAGCGGGGCGGTTGCCGGGCCGACGCATCGGGCCCGCGTGGCCAGGGCCAGTCGCATCTGGGTCGAAGGTCGGCACGACGCCGAGTTGTTGCAACACGTGTGGGGCGACGAGCTGGCCGAGCTGGCGATCGTCGTCGAACCGATGCATGGCATCGACGGTCTGGTCGAGATGGTCGAGCAGTTCGGTCCATCAGGCCAGCGTCGGCTTGGCGTGCTCGTCGATCACCTCGTCGCCGGATCCAAAGAGGCGAGGATCACCGCCCGGGTGGCCGGTCCCGATGTGCTCGTGGCCGGCCACCCGTTCGTCGATGTGTGGGCAGGCGTTCGCCCTCAGGTGATGGATCTCGCCGCCTGGCCCGACGTGCCCCGTTCGATCGAGTGGAAGCAGGGCTTGTGCGACGCGCTGGGCGTGTCGCTCACTGATTTCTGGCCGCGCCTACGGAATCGTGTTCAGACGTTTGCCGACCTGCGACCGGAGCTGGTGGGGGCGGTGGAGCAACTGATCGACTTTGTCGCGCCATCAGTCGGCGACGACGGATGATCGGTGTCAGCACGATCGCTGCCAGGGCCAGAATTGCGAGGAACGGAGCCGTGTAGCCGAAGAAGATCAGGACTGCCGCGAGCACCTTGACGAAGCCGTTCCATCCGCTCTTGAACGCCCTGCCGATGGACGGCTGCGCGGCCGGCTCGTTGTTCACGAACGGGGTTGGGGCGACTGGATCGGGGCTCAGGGTCAGCTGTACCCGCAACGTGGCCAGCGAGACGCGGTCGCTGATGGCCCGCTTCAGTGCGGTGTACTGCTCGACGAGTGTTTCGCGTTCAGTGAGTTGGCTCTCGAGGCTCAGAATCTGACCGAGATCGGTTGCCGACTCGAGAAGCTTGCGTACCCGGTCGAGGCTGGCCTGAGCAGTGACCAGCCGTGCATCGATGTCGACCGCCTGGCCGGTCACGTCTTCGGTGCCCTGCGAGGCGGTTCGTCGCACGCCGATCGCATCTAACTCGGCGATGGACTTTTCGATCTGTTCCGGTGGAATCTTGATCACGAACGAGGCAGTAGACGACCTGTCGTCAGCGATGTTGATCGTTCGCTCGTAGATCTGTCCGGCGTGCCGATCGGATAAGGCGATCACATCGTTGATCCCCTTGGTCATGTCGTCGACCTCGATGCCGTAGCTGACATCGATCGCCAGGAACTTGGGCTGGGGAACCAGCACGGCCGGTAGGTCGACCGCTGTCGATCCCCGGGCGGGCGTCTCCGCCGATGGGACCGCGGCGGCCGACGGTGCGACGGTGCCGGCAGCTCCGACCTGACCGGCATCGCCGTTGGCCGAGACCGGCGCTGTCGCGGACGGCGCGCCGCCGCTGAGCTTTCGCGACGACGACGTCGACGCGTCGTGTCCGCATGCTGTTACGCCGACGATGACAGCTACGAGGGCGGCGGCGGTCCGTGCCCCTCGCTGGGCTGTGTTCACGTGTGCCATGGGTGTTCGACGTGACCATTGGCAGGCGTGGTTCCCGCCGAGGTGTTTCAGTCGTGTGACGAGGCCTGCTGATCCCACAAGCGAATGCCGCCGAGCAGACCGGCATTTGGATCGATGATGCTGACGCGTTCTCCGAGCTCGCCCTGCAATCGCAGTGCGTTGCCACCGCCGATGTACAGATGATCGAACATGAAGACCGCATCGAGCACGGCGATCGCCTTGTGCACCCTTTTGCTCCAGATCTTCTTGCCAACACGTTTCCGGGCCACGTCGCCGAGTTGCTCGTCGTAGTTCTTACCGTGTCGGAACGGGTGCTGCGACAGCTCCATGTGCGGCACCAGCTGACCTTGGCTCAGCACAGCGGTGCCGAAGCCGGTGCCCAACGTGATCACGACTTCCAATCCCATCCCCGATGCGGCATTGAGGCCTTGCAGATCGGCGTCGTTGACAACCCGCGCCGGTTTGCCCAGTGTCTCCGCCAATGCAGTTGCGAGGTCGAAGTTGCGCCACGCTTTCAGCGACTTCGGGTCGATGTCGGAGTCGGGGCCGCTGGTGAGCACGAGGTGCGGCGCGCTGAGGATTCGCCCGTTGCGAACCATCCCGGGAAAGCCGACCGAGACGCGGTCATAGTGCTCGACCGGTCGCACCAGCTGGGCAAGCTCGGAGACGAGTCGCGTGGGCGGCAACGGGTAGGGCGTCGGAACCCGGATGCGGTCGATGAGCGCCTTGCCCTGTGCATCGAGAGTCAGCGCTTTCAGGCCACTGCCTCCGATGTCGATCGCGAGCGTGATGGGTGCGGATCGTCTGACGGGAGCCATGGGCGGAGACTAGGTCACGGGGACGCTCTACGATCGTTGCACGGTCACTGTCACCATCGACCGAGATCCGATGATGCCGGCGACGACTCCAATCGAGTGGGCGCAGCTCCGCGGGGTCTGCAGACGGTTTTCGACCCGGTTGCGCCGTCGTGAACCGCGTCGTGATCTATTGCCGCTGACTGGCTCGGCGGTGCCGCATGTACTCGACGCCCACCGGCAACAGCGAGATCCCCACGACGGCGATTGCGGCCAGCTCGATGTTGTTCTTGATCACGTCGACCTGGCCGAGGAAATAGCCCAGAACGGTCACCCCTCCGGCCCAGGCGACCGCACCGATGGCGTTCGCTGTGATGAACGTTCGATGCCGCATCTTGCCGACGCCCGCCAGAACTGGCACGAACGTGCGCACGATCGGAACGAAGCGGGCCATCACCAACGCCTTCGTGCCGTGACGCTCGAAGAAGGCATGGGTTCTCGTCACGTTGTGCTGGTTGAACAGCCGTGAGTCGGGCCGGTCGAAGACCGCCGGTCCCAACCTGGACCCGATGATGAAGCCGACCTGGTTACCGACGAAGGCCGAGGCCACGAGCACGGGCACCACCAGGCCGAGAGAGGGCAGATGCGGCAAGCCCTTCGGCTTCGACGCCAGGAATCCGGCGATGAACAGCAACGAGTCGCCCGGCAGGAAGAAACCGATCAGCAGACCGGTCTCGGCAAAGATGATGACAGCGGCGAGGGCCAGTCCGCCGCGATCGAGCCAATTCTCGATGTTGAACAGGGCGAGCATCTCAGGGAGCCGCGATCACGGAGTCGTCGAGCCGACGATCGAACTCGCCTTGCGGTTCGAGAAGATGATCGCGCCGATCAGAACCGCCAACGCACCTGCGGCAATCGAGAAGCGAGCGCCGTCGTTGTTCCTCAGGCTGATGATGGCCGGCAGGATCAACAGCGAGACCAGGTTCATCACCTTGATCAACGGATTCAGCGCCGGGCCGGCAGTGTCTTTGAACGGGTCACCGACCGTGTCGGCGATGACTGCTGCCCGATATGGATCGCTGCCCTTGCCGCCGTGGTGACCGTCTTCGATGTACTTCTTGGAGTTGTCCCACGCACCACCCGAGTTCGACAGGTAGTTCGCCATCAACTGGCCGACGAGGATGACCGCTGCCAAGAACGCACCGAGAGCGAAGAAGTTGATGCCGAAGCCGACGATCACCGGCGTCAGCACGGCGAGCAGTGCCGGCGTGGCCAACTCGCGTAGCGACGCTTCGGTGCAGATGTCGATGACGGGTCCGTATTCCGGCTGCTTCTCGCCCTTCATGATCTTGCCGTCGGCGAACTGCTTGCGGACCTCTTGCACGACGACTCCCGCAGTGCGGCCGACGGCGCGGATGGCGAGGGCGCTGAACAAGAACGGCACGGAGCCGCCGATCAGCAGACCGATGAACACCTTCGGATCAGCGACGTTGATGGGCAGCAGATCGAACACGCCTCGCGAAGTCTTCAACGCGGCGTCGATGGTGGACTGCGGCAGCAACTCGTTGACTGCAGTTTCGATGAAGCTGGCGAACAGCGCCACCGCGGCGATGACTGCAGACCCGATGGCGAATCCCTTGGTGACGGCCTTGGTGGTGTTGCCGACGGCGTCGAGGCTGACCATGATGCGCTCCGGCTCGCCGTGGAACTCCCCGCTCATCTCAGCGATACCGGCGGCGTTGTCGCTGACCGGACCAAACGTGTCTTCCGAGACGATGATCCCGGTCGTGGCCAACATGCCCATGCCGCACAGCGCAACGAGGTAGAACGAGAACTGCAGGTTGCCGCCACCGAGGGCGAGGGCGGCACCGAGGGCGATAGCGATGGCAAGCACCGCGTAGACCGAGCTCTCCATGCCGCTTGCCGTACCGGCCAGGATCACTGTGGCTGGGCCGGTCTCGGCCGCTGCGGCGATCTCCTGAACAGGAGAGTGGTGGGTCGCTGTGTAGTACTCCGTGAGGCGACTGATGAGCTGAGCCAGCACAAGACCGATTGCGACCGCACCGAAGCACTTCCAGCCTGCGTTGCTGAAGTCGTTGCCGACGTAGGCCAAGGCGACGATGAAGGTTCCGACCAAGGTCAGCGAACCGGCGACCAGGAAGCCCTTGTTGATGGGCTTGAGGGCGTTGGTCTCGCCTTCTTTGGCCTTGACGAAGAAGATGCCGATGATCGAGGCGACGACGCCGATGGCGCGAGCGGCCAGTGGGAAGATGAGGCCGAGTGCCGGGTTGGCACCGATCGATTTGAACGCGGCAACACCGAGGATGATCGACGCGACGAGGGTGACCTCGTAGCTCTCGAACAGGTCGGCGGCCATGCCGGCGCAGTCGCCGACGTTGTCGCCGACGTTGTCGGCGATGGTCGCCGGGTTGCGCGGATCGTCTTCGGGAATGCCCGCTTCGACCTTGCCCACCAGGTCGGCACCGACGTCGGCTGCCTTGGTGAAGATGCCGCCACCAACGCGCAGGAAGAGAGCCAGCAGGGATCCACCGAAACCGAAGCCGACGAGGATGACCGACGAAGTGTTCTGGAACAGGGCAATGATTGCCGTTGCACCCAGCAGGCCGAGCCCAACGGTGAACATGCCGGCCACGCCACCCGTGCGAAACGCGACGGTCAATGCCTTTGGCATCGATCCGGTCTTTGCGGCCGCGGCCGTGCGCACGTTGCCGCGGGTGGCCAGCGTCATGCCGATCAACCCGGTGGCTCCCGACGCGAAGCAACCGAGAATGAACGCCAACGTGCGCCACGTACCGGCCAGCCCGAAGCTCAGTGCCTCGCTGCCATCAGGCTTCTTGATCGCAGTCGAGGTGAGAAAAACGATGATTGCCAACGGCACCAGGATCATGCCGATCGTCTTGAACTGACGGCGAAGGTACGCAGAGGCGCCCTCTTGGATCGCCTTGGCGATCTCCTTCATCTTCGGTGTGCCTTCATCGTGGGCCATGACGTTCTTCGCCAACAGCAGGCCGACGACGATCGCCACAAGGGCCGCCCCGCCGGAGAGAAACAGCACTGCCCACTCTCCGCCTCTGAGGATGAAGTCTTGGTAGCCACCTTCGGTAGCAATCAGTGATGACACCGGTCGTTCTCCGGGAATCTCGGGCGCGCCCAACGGGTGGGAACGCTTGGTTGGCAAACGTGGTGAGTGTAGGGACTTTGCGGGGCGTCTGGCGAAACGATGACAGTTTCTGGAAAGTTCGTCGGTTCCGCTTCGTGGGAGTACCGTCCACGGGTGATGGCACAGGCAGTCTCAACTCGCGGCCCCGTCACTGGAACCGCTACCGGCCGAAAAAAGAAGCGGAAGCCCTTCCTCCTCGATCTGTACAGCACCGCTGTTGGCAAGAAGTACGCCATGGCTCTCAGCGGGATCGCCCTGATGGGCTACGTGCTGGCCCACATGATCGGCAACCTGAAGATGTATCTCGGGCCGCAGGACATCGACCACTATGGCGAATTCCTTCGGCAGTTGTTGGTGCCGTTGGCTCCGCGGACCGTGGTGTTGTGGATCCTGCGTATCGGTCTGCTCGGTGCGACGGGTCTGCACATTCACGCCGCGTACAGCCTCACCGTCATGAACCGGCAGGCGCGCTCGGTCAAGTACCAGAGCGAACGTGATTACCAGGCTGCCAACTTCGCCAGCCGCACCATGCGCTGGACCGGGATCATCGTGCTGTTGTTCGTGCTCTGGCATCTCGCCGACTTCACGTGGGGTTGGGTCAATCCCGGATACGTGCGCGGCGACGTGTATCGCAACGTCGATGCATCGCTGTCGCGTGTACCCGTCGCGGCTTTGTACATCGTCGCCAACATCGCTCTCGGCTTTCACCTCTACCACGGGGCGTGGAGCCTGTTTCAGTCGATGGGCTGGAACCGCCCGCGATTCAACCGTTGGCGACGCGGTTTTGCGATTGGTTTCGCCACACTGATCACCGTTGGAAACGTGTCGTTCCCAGTGGCCGTGCTGGCCGGAATTGTGAAGGCCTGAGATGTCGATCACCCTCGACGCCCAAAAACTGGACGCCCAACGACTTGATGCGGGGATGCCGGCCGGACCCATCGAAGAGAAATGGGATGCCTACAAGAGCGACGTGAAGTTGGTGAACCCCAACAACAAACGAAAGTTCAAGATCATCGTCGTCGGCACCGGCTTGGCCGGGGCATCCGCCGCGGCAACGTTGGCTGAGCTCGGCTACGAGGTCGACGCGTTCACATTCCACGACTCGCCGCGCCGTGCTCACTCGATCGCTGCTCAAGGCGGCATCAACGCGGCCAAGAACTACCGCGGCGATGGCGACTCGGTGCATCGATTGTTCTACGACACGATCAAGGGCGGCGACTTCCGCTCGCGCGAAGGAAACGTTCATCGCCTCGCCCAGGTCAGCGTCGACATCATCGACCAGATGGTCGCCCAGGGTGTTCCCTTCGCCCGCGAATACGGCGGGCTGCTCGACAACCGTTCGTTCGGCGGAGCGCAGGTCAGCCGCACCTTCTACGCCAGGGGCCAAACCGGGCAGCAGTTGTTGCTCGGTGCATACCAACAGTTGTCGCGACAGATCGGCCTCGGCGGGGTGCGTTTGTTCAACCGCGTCGAACTCGTCGACACCGTCGTGATCGACGGCCGCTGCGCCGGCATCGTCACCCGCGACCTGATGAGCGGCGCTATCCAGTCGCACGCCGCGCACGCCGTGGTGCTGGCTACCGGCGGTTACGGCAACGTGTTCTTCTTGTCGACCAACGCGATGGCGTGCAATGTCACGGCGGCCTGGCGAGCTCACCAACGGGGCGCGTACTTCGCCAACCCGTGCTACACGCAGATTCATCCGACGTGCATTCCACAGGCGGACGAAACACAATCGAAGCTGACGCTGATGAGCGAATCGCTGCGCAACGACGGCAGAGTCTGGGTTCCGCAGAACGCCGACGACAGGCGTCCCCCCGACCAGGTCCCCGAGGCTGAGCGCGACTACTACCTCGAGCGCTTGTACCCGAGCTACGGCAACCTTGCGCCGCGCGACATCTCGTCGCGCGCTGCGAAACGCGCCGTCGATACCGGCCGGGGTGTCGGCCCTCTGAAGAACGGCGTCTACCTCGATTTCGCCGCTGCCATCCAACGCATCGGCTACGACACGGTGTACGAGCGCTACTCGAATCTGTTCGAGATGTACGAGCGCATCACCGGCGAGAATCCGACCAAGGTGCCCATGCGCATCTACCCGGCGAGCCACTACACGATGGGTGGTCTCTGGGTCGACTACGAGTTGATGACCACCGTCCCCGGTTTGTACTGCGCCGGCGAGGCCAACTTCAGCGACCACGGCGCCAACCGGTTGGGCGCCTCGGCGCTGATGCAGGGTCTGGCCGATGGTTACTTCGTGCTGCCGTACACGATCGGTAACTACCTCGCTCCGTTGTTGGGCAAGCCGGCGCCCGGCGTCGACCATCCCGAGTTCAAGGCCGCCGAAGCTGCGGCCAGCGCCCGATTCCAGGGATATCTCGACATCAACGGCACCCGCTCGCCAGATTGGTTCCATCGTGAACTCGGCAAGATCATCTGGGACTACTGCGGCATGGAGCGCACCGAGCAGGGCCTCGAGAAGGCGCTGTCCGAGTTGCCCGCTCTGTACGGCGAGTTCCAGAAAGACCTCCGTGTCACCGGCGACGGCGAGTCGATGAATCAGACCCTCGAGAAAGCTGGCCGCGTCGACGACTTCTTCCAGCTTGGCATGTTGATGTGCAGGGATGCGCTGGAACGAAGGGAAAGCTGCGGCGGCCACTTCCGCACCGAATATCAAGACGACGAAGGCGAGGCCAAGCGCGACGACGAGCGCTTCGCCCACGTCGCCGCGTGGGAATGGACCGGCGACCCGATGAACTCCGTCCGCAACGTCGAAGAGCTGGAGTTCGAAGCCGTGCACCTCGCCACCCGGAGCTACAAATGATGACTGTCGCACACGGCCACCATCTGACGAATCTCACGCTCAAGATCTGGCGGCAGGAACGCCCCGATGTCGAGGGTCACTTCGAGAGCTACCGAATCGACTCGATCAGCGACGAGGCGTCGTTCCTCGAGATGCTCGACGTGTTGAACGAGCGGTTGATCGCAGAGAACCGCGAACCAGTGGCATTCGACCACGACTGTCGCGAGGGCATTTGTGGATCGTGTTCGCTGATGATCGACGGCCAGGCGCACGGGCCACAGCGCGGCACTGCGACGTGTCAGCTGCACATGCGCAAGTTCGCCGACGGTGCGGTGATCGAGGTCGAGCCGTGGCGCGCCGGCGCGTTCCCCGTCGTGAAGGACCTCGTCGTCAACCGCAGCGCGCTCGAC
>JANMQX010000327.1:0-19542 GCA_031370745.1 Ilumatobacteraceae bacterium | reverse complement strand
GTCGAACGAGTGGGCCTCGCAGTGCCCGACGATGTGTCGATTGTCGGTTTCGACAACACGTCCCTCGCCGCGTTGAATCACATCGGCCTGACCACGATCGATCAACCACGGCGCGAGATGGGCGCCGCGGCTGCCGGCATGCTCATCGAGGTGATCAACGATCGCAGCGAACTGACCGACGTGTTGATGGCGCCCAGCCTCATCGTGCGGAGAACAACGGCGCGGTCGCAGCGCAGGGAGAGACTGAGCCCTGGTGAGATTGGGCGCTGAGACGTTCAGCGCAACTCGGTCATCAGCGCTGCGCCGACGGCACCCGCACGCTCGCCGAGCGACGCGAAGACCAACTGCGGGTGCGGTCGGTAGTCGGGCGCGTAGAGCAACTCGGTGAACCATTTCTGTATCGGCCCGAGGTACAGATCACCGGACGCGGCGAGTCCTCCGCCGAGAACGAACATCTGCGGGTCGAGCAGGTTGGTGAGGTTGTTGAGGCCGAGCGCCACCCAGTAACCGAACAGATCGATGACACCGAGCGCCTCGGTATCCCCCTCGCGCGCCGCTGCTTGAACATCCTCACCGCGAACGTTGAACGGATCCCCGCCGGCCAACTGCAGGACTCGACGAAGCCGCTTGCCGATCGCTGCTTCGCGGGCCAGTTGCGCCAGACCGCTGCCCGACGCATAGCGCTCCCAACACCCGCGGCGCCCACAGGGGCACGGCAACCCATCAGGGTCGACGACCATGTGCCCGATCTCGCCCGTGAATCCGTTGGCACCGCGGATGAGATGGCCACCAGCGACCACTCCCCCGCCAATGCCCGTACCGAGGGTGACCATCACCATGTCGGTGACACCACGGGCAACGCCCACTTTCCACTCGGCCGCGGCAGCGCACGTCGCGTCGTTGCCGACCTCGACGAGGAAACCGAGCCGCTCCGACAACATCCCGCCGACCTCGAAGTCAGAGATGTCGATGAGGTTGGGCGAGGCCTTGATCACCCCCTCGCGCGTGACCATGCCTGGCACACCGATCCCAAGCGAGTCGGTCACGCCGAGCGCTCCGGCGAGCTCGGCGAGCGTGTCGACGAACGCTTCCGTGCCAGGAGGCGTCGGCCGTCGCTGTTCCTCGATCACCTCACCGGATGCATCGAGGACCACCCCGAGACATTTCGTTCCGCCTACGTCGATGCCGATTCGACGCCGGCTCACGATTCAGCGCGGACCTTGAGCTCGCGCACCGTGTTGAGGATCCGCACCTCGGCGCGGCGCTTGACGAAGCCTGGCAACGGGACGACGAGATCGATGATGAGGTCGTAGCGCACCTCGGTGCCACCGTCGGTCGTCGGCGAGAAGTGGTACGCGCCATCGATCGTGCGCATGATGTCGCCGCGCAACATGCTCCACGCCAGCACCGCCGGGGCATCGCTGTAGTCGTAGCTCAACGTGTAATGAGTGCTGCGGCCCAACGCGGACGCCCGGAACTCAACTTCGGTGGGTCGGTTCTGATCGTCGCGAGCCCGCACAACCACGTCTTTGACGTCCTTTGCCCATTCCGGGTAGTGCTCGACGTCGGCGGCGATCGCCCACACGCGATCAGGAGGAGCCGCAATGGTGGTCGTCTGTGACGCCGTTTCAGCCATTGCTCTGTTCTAGTCGATCTCGTGATCTGTCGGTGACACCACGTTGCCAACCCGCGGCCCGTACGAGCCATGAAGCGCGGCCCATAACCCGTTCATACCGATACCGAACATCGGCACCAGCACACCGAAGGCCAGCGCGTTGAGCTGGCCGGCCTCGAGCCCGGCGACCCCGATCCATGCCCCGGCAATGGCAGCGACGATTTCGACCGTCAACGCCAGCGACATCGCACGACGCACAGGTTTCGGCGCAGTATCACCGGTGAGCAGGTACAGATTCGCGACGCCCACCTCCTCGACGCGGGAGCGATCGAGGGCACGCGAGTACGCCCAGAGTGTGGCGACGACGCCGATGGCGAAGAGGACCATCGAAACCGCGCCGATGAGGTATTGGGCGAATCGGTGGTTCCTCCACGGAATCGCGATCGCCAGTGCCATCAAGAAGACGGCGGTTCCGGCGAGATTCAATCGGACGACGCGCCCGCCAGGGATCGTTGGATCGTCGTCGATCATTTGCAGACAATCATGACAGGGCTCCCAATGAGGCTCCCAGGCGTGCCGCAAGCCCGTCGTAGGAGAACTCCTCGATCGCGCGAGCGCGCCCGATAGTGCCCATCGACCGTCGCAACGACGGATCGTCGAGCAGCCGCTCGAACGCGCGAGCCACCTCGCGGGCGTCGTCGGTGTGGCGGATCATGACGCCGGTGACACCGTCGACGACTGCGTCTTCTGCGCCGCCCGAGTCGCCGGCGATCTGCGGTACCTCACAGGACGCTGCCTCGAGGAAGACGATGCCAAAACCCTCCTGCTCGAGACCGCCCCACCGGTTCCGGCACACCATCGTGTACACGTCGGCGCAGCCGTACAGCGCGGGCAGATCATGGTTGTCGACCCGTCCGAGAAACCGCACGGGGGCGTGCAGGTCGGCCACGAGCTTGCGCAATCGATGCTCGTCGCGGCCGCCGCCGGAGATGGCCAGCACCAGATCGGGACGCGACTGCCGCAACAGTGCCGCGGCGCGGATTGCTGTATCAAATCCTTTGCGCGGCACCAACCTGCTGATGCTGACGACGAGCTCGGCGTCGATCGGCACACCGAAGCGTGCTCGCGCTGCAACTCTCTGGTCGTGGGAAAGTGGCCGGAACCTCTCGGTGTCGACACCCGGAGGCACCACGGTGATCGGCAGGCTGCGACCGGCGGCGCGCTCGGCCTCGCGCGCGGGATAGCTGCCTGCAGCGACGATGTGTCGGGCGCGGCGCAACACGTGGGCGAGCGACTGCTTTGTACCCGGTAACCGGCCGGGCACGGTGACCTCGGCTCCGTGCAGGACGACATCGTATGGCAGATCCAATGAGGGACCGACGAGCCCGAGCGGGATCGCCGGGTCGAGCACAATCAGATCGGCGCCGACGCGCCGGGCCATCTCGTTGATGCGCGACACCATCCATGGATGCGGCAACAGCACCGCCTCGCGCGTGCGCTCGATGTGGAATGGCTGCTCGGCGTCGAACGTGGCCGAACCGGTGTACGGACTGGTCAGCACGGCGAACGAGTCCGGCGGTAAACGACGCCACCACTCCCACAACAGTGACTGGATTCCGCCGATCTTCGGAGGAAAATCATTTGTCACGAGCAGGTGCTTCACTGCGAAGCCGCCAGCTCCTCGACCACCATCGGATCGGCGTCATAGATCGGAAGCAACGCATCGAGCCCGATGCGGCGCGCTGCCCATACCGCGTGCACTCGCAGGACCGGGTCATCGTGCAACAGATATTCGGACAGGCACCGGCGCACGGCGGCATCTGCCGCGGTGCCAACGTTGCCGAGAGCCACGAGGGCATTGCGCCGCACCCAGCGAGCATCGCGATCCGCCACGTACCACCGACCCCACCGCTGCAAGATCTCTGCGTCGGTGGCATCGAGGAGCTCGATCAGCGAGACCCACGGCTCGAGGCGTGATTCCGGCGTCTGATGACTGTTCGCGAATCGCACGGTTGGCGGGCACACCGTTTGGCAATCGTCGCAACCGTAGATGCGATCGCCAACGGCAGCACGCCAACGTCGATCCATCACACCGGGCTTCTGGATGATCCAAGCCAGGCACCTGCCCGCGTCGATGACACCCGGCGCAATGATCGCGCCGGTCGGGCAGACGTCGACGCAGCGTCGACACGATCCGCAACCATCCGGCTTCGGCGCCGCTGCGGTAGGTAGAGGTGCGGTGGTGATCACACAACCGAGCACGAACCAACTGCCGGCGCCGGGCACGAGGATGTTGGCATTCTTGCCGAACCAGCCGATGCCCGCGCGGTACGCAACCTCCCGATCGACGATCGAGTTGTCGTCGGCGAAGGCGACCGCACGCCAGCCGTCGCGACGCAACTGACGGGCCACGGCACGCAAACCGACCCGCAACGGCGCGTAGTGATCGGTCCACGCGTATCTGGCCACGCGTCCCTGAGCGCCAGGTGGCGCGTCGCTCTCCTCCGCGTAGTACGACCGGGCGCCGACGAGAACAGAACACGCATCCTCGACTGCTCGGCGGGGATCGGTCGAGCGTTGTGGGTTCTTGTACGTGAACTGCATCCCATCGTGCAGACCGGCATCTTTGCGCCGGATCAGTTCTACCCGTGCCCGTTGCAGTATCTCTGCGTCGCACACACCGACGTGCGAGATGTGGTGCTGCTCGGCGATTTCGACGAGGTGCCGGAGGTACGCGGCGTCAACTGAAGGCTGCGAAAGCGTCGGTCTCACTGTGACGCAGCGTAGGCATCATTCCGGCGCGAACGAGCAAACGCACCACACGCACCTCTTCGCTGTCCAATGCAACGGACTCGGGTTCCGCGGGTGACAGCACGTGGGTCACGATGCAGTCGGCGCAGGTGGCCGTAGCCCGCATGCAACACGTGTCGCACGAGATGATCAGTGATGTTGCGTTGACTTCCACGGCACTTCCTCACGCTCGGTTCCACCCATTCGCATCATCGCAAAAGGGTGTGACACGCCCCTGCGAGTCAGCGGCGCAGGAGGTGCAGGAAGTCGTCGCTGGACACCGTGTTGGCACCGGATGCGACGACATCGGTGATGATCGCGCGATCGTTGGTGACAACGACGACGGGTTTGGCCAGGTCAGCGGCAGCTACCTCGGCGCGCAGCACGTCGTCGGCCGACACACCCGCAGGTGAGTAGACGATGCGAACCTTCCGCCGTGCGGACGTGTGTGCGCCCTCGACGGAGGCGCCGTCGAACACGATGGTGACAGCCATGTTCCAGCGCTTGGCGATGTTCTCTACGGCAAGGGTGCACTGCTCGCGCTGCTGATCGAGGTCCAACAACGGCCAGCCCAGCTTGGCGACGTTGTAGCCATCGACGAGGCGTTCTGCTCCCTTGACACGCAACAAGAACTCGGCCGCCTCAACAGTCCCCGTGAACACACCACCGGGAAGGCGGACCGGCTTTCGCCGAGCATGCATCGGCCGCACAGGAGGCCGACTCTCTACGGTGACTTCACTATCGGCAGGGGTGAGCTCGCGGAGAGCTTCGGTGAGCATGCGGGCGATGTCGGTCGATGCGGATACCGCTTCCTCGAGCCACCCTCTTGCAGCCGTCGTATCGATGACCTGTTGCGGTGGCGCGAGCGTCGGGATCGGTTCCGTCACATTGCGCCGGAGGTCGACCAACTCAGACTCGGCCTTGGCCAGCCCCTGGGCAGCGGCATGTTCAGCCCGCTGGGCCATCCGCAGCCGTTGTCGAAGGTCGTCGAGCTCGGCGCGCAGACGGTCACCCTCGGAGCTCAACGTCGCCTTCGCGGTGCGCTCGCGTTCGAGTTCACCGGTCAGTCGCGACAGCTGGGCGCGAGTGCGAGCCGCGACTTCCTGGGCGGCAACACGCCGGCGTTCCTCGCGTCGCAGGGCGGCGGCGGCGTCGACGACCTTCTCGGGCATCAGATCGGCAACCGATTGCGCCCAACCGGCGGGGCGTGTCAGCCACAGCAGGGCGACCTCGTCGATCAGCTCTGTCGTGGCGACCGAGGCCAACCGCCTGCGAAACTCCTCGTCGCCTTCAATCGCTGCGCGAGCCTGGGCGAGTGCTGTCGGCGGGAGCTTGTGGAAGCGGAGGAAGCGTTTCAGTTCCGCCGGGAAGGGCAGCGGTGGGCGCAGCTTGGCGCCGGCGGCCGCGATTCCAACGGCGAATTCGAGAGCCGATCGCAGTGCCTCATCTGGCACGTCGACAGATTCGGTGCTCACCGGATCCACTGTACCCAGCGATGTTTCTCCGTGTTTTGCCTCACACACCGGCACTGAATCGAACACTTGTTCTTGACTTCGAACACTCGTTCGTGGTGAACTCTGCGTATGCGTGCAGCAGCCGGCGGGCAGCGGTCCTTCGATGACCTCGGCACCCCCCTGGCCGATGTCACGTTCTGCGTGCTCGACATCGAGACCACAGGGGGCGATCGCAACACCGACCTCATCACCGAGATCGGCATGGTCAAGGTGCGCGCCGGAGAGTTCCTCGGCACCCTGCAAACGTTGATCAACCCGGGTCGGGCGATCCCACCAATGATCACCGTGCTCACCGGTATCAGCGAGTCGATGGTGATGCGCGCCCCACCGATCGAGGCGGTGCTTCCTTCGATGATCGAGTTTCTCGGCGATGCAGTTGTTGTCGGTCACAACGTGGGATTCGACATGGCCTTCATCAATGCAGCACTGTCTCGCCGTGGCGCTACCGAGATCGTCAACCCGGTCATCGACACCCTGCCGCTCGCACGGCGACTGATCCGCGACGAAGTACCCGACTGTCGTCTCGGAACCTTGGCGTCGCGCTTTCGCCTGGATCACAGGCCTTCGCACCGGGCCCTCGACGATGCGCTCGCCACCACAGACTTGTTGCACTTCCTGCTCGAGCGCGCCGCGGGTCTGGGCGTGCTCGCCCTCGACGATCTGATTGCGCTTCCCCGCATCGGCGCGCATCCACAGGCCGGCAAGCTGCGAATGACCGCCGGATTGCCGCGCACTCCTGGCGTGTACCTGTTCCGTGGCGCCCACGATCAGGTTCTGTACGTCGGCAAGGCAACCAATCTTCGCCAGCGCGTGCGCAGTTACTTCGGTTCCGATGATCGCCGCAAGATCGGCACGCTGTTGCGCGAGGCGCAACGCATCTCCCATGTCACCACACCCAACGTGCTCGCCGCCGAGGTGCTCGAACTGCGTTACCTCCAGCAACTTGCCCCGCGATACAACAAGGTCGGCACATCGCCGCAGAAGTACCGCTACGTGCGTCTGACCACCGACGAAGCCTGGCCCCGGCTCACAGTGGTCAACGAGGCCACGGGGGCCGGCGTGTACCTCGGTCCGTTACCGTCGAAGGCCAGCGCCGACGCGGTCGTCGAGGCGCTGCAGACCGTCTTTCCGTTGCGACGATGCACCTCCCGGCTCGGCCTCTCCTTCCAACCCCAACCGACTGCGATCACCTGCACGCCGGCGCAGTTGGGCGTTGCCATGTGCCCGTGCGCAGGTGCGGCTGATGCCAAGCAATATGCGGTGGTCGTGGCCAACGCCGTCCAAGCAATGACCACCTCACCCGACGTGGTGATCACTGCGTTGCAGGCTCGGCTCGCGACGTTGTCGGCCACGCGGCGGTTCGAAGAGGCCGCGCAGGTCCGTGATCGGGCAATGGCGTTTTCGAATGCGATGCGTCGTCAACGATTGACCGATCGGCTACGCGAGGCCGGTGATGTCGGCCTGCAAGTCGGCGACAGCATGCTGCACATTCGCCACGGCGTGTTGGTCGGCACGGCCCACGACGGGCAGATCGAGACCAGTCTGCCCGTGCCGGCACCCGACATGCCAACCTTCTCACCGCTGCTCCCCCGCCACATGGTCGACGAGGTTCTGTGCCTTGCCCGCGCCTTCGACCGAATCTCCCAACGAGTCACCGTTCTGTGGTGCGACGGTCGATGGAACTGGCCGATCGATGCTGTTCCCGAAGTAGTCGGACGAACGCCGCAAACCCCGATCGACGACGAAGTGGCCGCCTAGCCCGTCTCAGTCGTTGGCTTCGATGACGGCACCACCGTGGTCGATGCGCAGCACTTTGGTGTGGCCGTCGGCGGGCATGCGGGCGGCCAGTTCGTCGGCGTCATCGAATGGACACATCGCCGCAACCGTCGGCCCGGAGCCCGACAACCACGAGCACCACGCGCCGGCGTCGAGGGCAGCTTGGAGTGCAACCCGCGATGGTTCGACCGCAGCGAGCCGGCGATCCTGGTGAAGCCGGTCCTGTGTGGCGCTGCGCAACGCGCCGATGTCGCCAGCAGCCAACGCTGCAACGAGGAGCGCTGTTCTGCCGATGTTGAACACCGCATCGCCCAAGGTCACTTCGCGACCCATCTTCGTTCGCGACTCGTCGGTGGAGGTGCTGAAGGATGGGATCCACACGACGACGGCCGGATCGAACGCCAAGGGGATCCGCACCGCGCGGCCGTCGGCAGTCGCAACGATGCCACCGAACAGCGAGGCCGCGACGTTGTCGGCGTGGCCCTCGAGTTCAGAGGCCAACGCCAGCATCGCCGGGTAGCGAGCCGTCAGAGCTTCGGGATCACTGCCGTACCGCTGGGCATGGGCGGCGACGATGCCTGCGATCCGAACGGTGCCGCTGAACCCAAGACCACGGCCGACAGGAATGGGCGAACACACCCAGAGATCGCCTTCGCCGTCGGCACGCCGAAAGGCGATGCCGGCGGGGTGGAACTGATCGATACGTTGCGCGCCGACCGGCACCTCGCCGTCGATCACACCGGCCTCAGCGTGCAGAGACAATGCCATCCCAAGGGTGTCGAACCCTGGACCCAAGTTTGCCGACGACGCCGGAACGCGGACGATCACGACTCGTCTGACTGCAGATCAGCCACGACAGCCTGTGATTCGTGAACCCATCGATCGAGAACGCGCGCCGCGTGGCCTTCGTCGATCGACGAGGTCGCGGTGACGACTCCGTCTTCCAACGAATCGACGACCCCGGCCACCACCAATCCCGCTGCTGCATTGAGGACGACGATGTTGCGATGCGCGCCGTGCTCGCCCTTCAGGACGCGACGAACGGCTTCGGCATTCTGAGGCGGCGTGCCGCCGACCAGTTCGTCGGAGATCGCAGGCGCGAACCCAAGTGCGACGGGGTCGACCGTGAACGTGCGCACGGTGTCGTCGTCGAGCGCCAGCACGGTCGACGGGCCGGTCGTGGTCAGTTCGTCGAGACCGCCACCGTGAACGACCCATGCCCGCTCGGCACCGTGCAGGCGCAGTGAAGCAAGCATTCGTTCGGCAACGGCCGGATTGGCGACGCCGATCAACTGCCGGCGAACGCGCCCCGGATTCGCCATCGGGCCCAGCAGGTTGAACACCGTGGCGATGCCGATTTCGCGCCTGCTCGGCGCGGCAAACCGGAACGCTGGGTGGAACTTCGGGGCCAGACAGAAGCCGATGCCGACTTCCTCGATGCAGCGCACCACGCCCTGTGGCGACATCTCGATGGCCACGCCCAGTTCCTCGAGAACGTCGGCCGCGCCGCATTGCGAGGAAGAGGCCCTGGCACCGTGCTTGCACACCGGCACCCCGGCGCCGGCAACGACGATGGCGGCCATCGTGCTGACGTTGATCGAATGGCTGCGATCGCCGCCCGTACCGACGATGTCGACGGCGCGCGAACGCAGATCGTCGCCGAGCGGGACGATCGCGGCCGCATCGAGCACTGCATCGAGCAAGCCGCTGAGCTCCTCAGGTGACTCCCCTTTTGCCCGCAAGGCGACGACGAACGCGATCAACTGCGCCGCCGTGGCATCACCCGACAAGATGGTGGCCATTGCTGCTCGCGCGTGCGAAGCCGGTAGATCGCGACCTTCCACGAGCTCGATCAAGAGCGCGGGCCAACCGCCCAGGTCCTCGAGTGCATTCATCGGTTCAGGCTACGCGGTGCGGCGACGTTGGCGGATCATCCGCCGTCGCTCGCGTTCGGTCGCCCCACCCCAGATTCCAGCCTTCTCGCGTGCTTGCAATGCGTGTTCGAGGCAGGCGATTCGCACATCGCATCCCGCGCACACAGATTTTGCTTCGAATGCCAGATCGTCGTCATCCGGGTAGAACATGGCGGCCTCGAGCCCCCGGCATGCCCCCAACTCTCGCCACACGATCTCTTTGACCGTCACGACTGATGTTCTCCTGCAGTTTTGGCCCCCACTGAAGGTAAATCACCGTTCAGCGCGCCTGAATCTAGGCACACTCGTTGCGGCTTGACCAGACCCTTTCTCAGGATTTTGTCAGGAACGTGTAACAGTTCTGCGCGCTCAGGTACCGCGCAGATCAGTCGCAAGCTCACGGAGCGTAGTCGTCAAGAGCTCCGTCTGCTCGGTGTACTCCGGGTGGTCGATGGCCACGATGACGCCGTCTCGAAATGCGTCGCGTTGCGCCGGAGTCAACTCGAAGGTGATGTAGTGCACGGCTGCGGTCACATCATCGCGGGTCAGTTGAGCGGCATGTCGAGCATCCACGGCACATCGCACTTCATCGCCGTTCGGCAACCGCAACACCACCGCGTTCTCGATGCCAACCAGTTTCGGAAGCCACTCACGGATGGCCTCGTCAGACGTCAGCTCGATGAACAACGTCGCGCCCAACTGACCCTGCTCAGGTATCAGCGGGTTGTAGGCGTCGAGCTCTTGCTGTATGCCCTGATCGGTCGTGATCCCCTCGACCCTCGCCATCTCCTGAATCTGGAATCGGATGGTCTGGCGGTTCTCGAACGCCAAGCTGACCAGCGTCCCAACCGACACGCGACGACGATCACGCAGTGCGATCATCTCGGTGCGAAATGTCTTGCGAATCCGTTCGTAGGCGCGGATGTCGTCGATGTCGGCGACCGTCAGCTTGCGAGTGGGAACGCTGATGCTCATCGCGGTGGCACTTCCTCGCTGATGCCATAGGCGCGGGCCATCAGTTGCAAGGGATGCAGTGGCTGCTCGCCCGTTTGCTCCGTGATGGCCGTATTGGCGAGATGGCAATCGCCGGCGATGACCTCGCCGTGGGCTTCGCGAATCTGCTCGGCGAGCTTCTTGGCGATGGGCAAGCTGATGTCGGCATTCTCGGCGCGAAGTCCCCACATGCCGTCGATCCCGCTGCATTGTTGCACGAGGGTGACCTTGGTTCCGGTGAGCTTGAGGAGATCACGACTCTTCAGACCGATGTTCTGGGCCCGGAGGTGGCATGGGGTGTGATACGTGACCGTTGCGGGTACGTATCCCTGGAAATCGGTGTTCAACGTCGTGCCGTCGGTCTTGTGCACCTTCATCAGGTACTCGGCCGCGTCGTAGGTGTGGTCCGCTACCAGCTGGGCGTCGGCACCACCGACGTAGTCCAGGTAGTCCTTCTTCAGGAGGTAGCCACATGTCGGCTGGGGTACGACGATGTCGTTGCCGCGGCGAATCGACGTGGCGAGCGCCTTCACGTTCTTCGCAGCTACCTCGGTGAACTGGGCGACGTCTCCACTGTGCAGCCACGGCGCGCCGCAGCAACTTGTGTCGTCGACGAGGGAGCATTCGATGCCGTTTCGTTCGTAGACCTTGACGAGATCGTGCCCGATCGACGGTTGCTGATACTCGACGAGACACGTGGGGAACACCGCAACGCGGCCCTGCCGCTTGGCGATACGCACGCCCGGACGTCTCTTGAACCACGTGGTGAAGCGCTGCCGCGCGTAGGGCGGGAGCAGACGCACACTCGATACTCCGGTGACGGCCTCCATCGCCTTGCGCACGACAGAGCCCTGCTTGGCACCGACCACCTTGTTTGCCGCAGCGGAGGCCGTCGTGGCCGCCTTTCCGAGGAGATCCGTGTGACCCAACACCGTGTCGGTGACGCGTGAACGAATGCTGAACTGACCGCTGACGTGGCGCATCGCATCGGCGCGCAACATCATCCGCGGGAAGTCGACGGCCCACTCATGCAGCTCGGGGATGTAGGGGCAGTTGATGTAGCAGAGCTTGCATTGAAAGCATTCGTCGACCACCTGGTCCTGCTGTGCGGGCGTGAGCCGACCGGCGTCCTGATCATCGTGACGATCGATCATCTCGAACAGGGTGGGGAACGATGTGCAGAACTTGAAGCACAGGCGACAGCCGTGACAGATGTCGAAGACCCGGGTCATCTCGTTGCGGACGTCAGCCTCGTCGAAGTATTTCGGGTGCTTCGGGTCGTGGGTGATTGTCATGTGAGGCGGCCAGAACCGATGTTGGAGCGAGCGTCAGTCGGAGAGCAGAGTATGCCCGTTCTGGACGCTCGACTCACTCAACTGATGCTGTCGAGACCCTGCTGGAAACGACCGGCGTGGCTCTTTTCGGCACGTGCCAGCGTCTCGAACCAGTCGGCGACCTCGGAGAAGCCTTCCTCGCGAGCGGTCCGTGCAAAGCCGGGGTACATCTGGGTGTATTCGTAGGTCTCACCGGCCACGGCCGATCTGAGGTTGTCGGCGGAATCGCCGATCGGCTCGCCGGTGATGGGATCGCCGACCAGAGCGAGGTACTCAAGATGCCCGTGGGCGTGCCCGGTCTCACCCTCGGCGACGGAGCGGAACAGTGCGGAGGTATCGGGATAGCCCTCGATATCGGCTTTTTGGGCGAACCACACGTATCGACGGTTGGCCTGGCTCTCGCTGGCGAATGCTTCTTTCAAATTTTCGTGGGTCTTGGTGCCTTCGAGGCTCATGACGCTTGTTCCTTTTCGCAACTGAAGCAGATTAGCTGGCAAACCTCTAGCTGTGGCAGGTGCCTCGTATTCCCTAGGATGACGTCGATGCCTCCCCCAACACCTTTCCGTCGTGCCGACATGCTCGAGCGATTGGAGGCCGAGGATTTCGACCTCCTGGTGATCGGCGGCGGGATCACCGGGACCGGCGTCGCCCTCGACGCAGCCTCACGCGGGCTACGTACGGCGCTGGTGGAGCGCGACGACTTCGCCTCAGGAACGTCGTCGAAGAGCTCCAAGCTGGTGCACGGCGGCCTTCGCTATCTGCAGCAGGGCGAGATCAGGCTGGTCTACGAGGCGTTGCGCGAGCGCGAGCGGCTGCGCAAGAACGCCCCACATCTCGTCAAGGTGCTGCCGTTCATGATCCCCATCCTGACCAGGGATGGAGTCGTCTCCCGCAAGATCGCGAGGGCGATGGGGTCGGCGATGTGGATGTATGACCTGACGGGCGGATTGCGGATCGGAAAGCTCCACCGGCGACTGAAGAGGGAGGCGGCTTTCGCCCACCTGCCGACGATGCCGAAAGAACGGCTGGCGTCTGCCTACCTGTACTTCGACGCGACCGTCGACGACGCCCGGCTCTGCCTCGCCGTGGCGCGCACCGCCGCTGATCACGGCGCCGTGGTGGTCAACCGCTGCCGAGTCGTCGAGTTGATGAAGGCGCCAGACGGCAGCGCATCCGGCGCCGTCGTCGATTCCGGAGGGACTCGGATCGCCGTGCGGGCCAAGGTCGTCGTCAATGCCAGCGGTGTGTGGTCCGACGAAGTGCGTACTCTCGACGAGGGCGCCGATCCCGACTCGATCCGCCCGGCCAAAGGCGTGCATCTCACCGTGCCGTGGGACAAGGTTCGCAACGACATCGCTGTTGTCATTCCCGTTCCGAAAGACAAGCGCAGCCTGTTCGTCGTGCCGTGGGGACGCCGAGCGGACGGCACGTTCGAGCACACCTACGTCGGCACAACCGACACCGACTACGACGGCCCGATCAACGATCCGCAGTGCACGAAGGACGACATCACCTACGTGCTCAAGGCGCTCAACGCATCGATCACAACTGGTGTGACCGAGGCCGACATCACCGGTGTGTGGGCGGGCTTGCGACCGTTGGTGAAGAGTGCATCGTCGGGGCGCACGGCGGATCTTTCGCGGCGACACAAGGTCAACCGCAGCGCGAGCAACGTGATCTCGGTGACCGGCGGCAAGTTGACGACCTATCGCGAGATGGCCCAAGACACCGTGGATCAGGTCTGCGACGTACTGGGCTCGCGGCGCAAGTCGACGACCAAAGATTTGAAACTCGTCGGAGCGGCTGGGTACCGCCAGCCGTCTGATCCCGAGGCCGCTCACCTCGCCAATCGCTACGGCTCCGCGGCTTCGGATATCACTGCGCTGAGCCAGGCCGACGGGCGGCTCGGCGATCCCATGGTTCCTGGCCTTCCATACATCAAGGCCGAGGCCGTCTACGCGGCGCGATCCGAAATGGCCGTTACGTTGGACGATGTCCTGTCGCGCAGAACGCGCGCTCGCCTCTTCGACCGGCCCGCGACTGTCGCGGCCGCGGCCGACATCGCCCGATTGATCGCCGTCGACATGGGCTGGGACGAGGCCGAAGTCGACCGGCAGGTGGCCGACTTCCGCAGCTCGTGCGCGATCGAGCAGACGGCCGCGGAGACCACCGAGGCTGACCTGCTGGGAGTCAATAGGTGACGGAGCCGACGGCGCCAATCGAACTCACCGGCACCAACTCCCGGTTCAGCGGGCCCGCTCATCAGCCCGACGATCAGTTGCTCGCCCGGCTCGACGACATCTGCGAGACGATCACATCGGAAACCGAGACGGCAGAAGCGAGTCGCGACTGGTGGCCCCTGGGCCTGCATTGGTCGCTCAGTGGCAGCGTCGGCCAGCGTGCCGGTGCGGTGTGCCGACCCACCACTGCCGAGCAGGTCGCTGCCGTGTTGATCGCCTGCGCGACTGCTGGCGTGCCGGTCACGCCTGCTGCAGGGCGAAGCGGCGTTTCAGGATCCTCGGTTCCGGTGTTCGGCGGCGTCGTTCTGGATCTCACGGCGATGCAGGGCATCATCGACATCGATGCCGTTTCGGGGGTGGTCGAGGTCGAAGCCGGAACGTTCGGACCGGACCTCGAAACCGAACTGCGCCAGCGATGTGCGATGACGGTCGGTCACTTTCCACAGAGTTTCGACATCTCCACCGTCGGTGGGTGGGTGGCCTGTCGAGGCGCCGGTCAATACAGCACCCGCTACGGCAAGATCGACGAGATGGTCGTCGGGCTGGAGGTCGTGCTCGCCGATGGCACCGTCGTGCAAACCGGTCACGGCCCGGCAGCGGCGATGGGCCCTGATCTGACGCATCTGTTCCTCGGCAGCGAGGGCACGCTTGGCGTGATCACCCGCGTCTGGTTGCGCGCCCATCCGGTTCCCACTCACGAGCGACGCGCCGCCTACACATTTCCCGACTTCGAGTCCGGTATCGAAGCGTGCCGGCTGATCCTTCGCCGCGGCGCAACGCCCGCGGTGTTGCGTTTGTACGACGCCGTCGAGACCGAGCGGAGCCACGGTGGAGATGGCACGCGCTGCGTGCTACTGGTGCTCGACGAGGGAGACATCGGTTTGGTCGAGGCGACACTCGGCGTCGTCGAGGACGAGTGTGCCGCGGCCACTCCAGCACCCGACGAGCTCGTCGAGAAGTGGCTCGAGCATCGAAACGACACCAACGCGTTGCAGGCGCTGACACGCAAGGGATTCGTGGTCGACACGATGGAGGTTGCCGCGCCATGGTCGAAGCTGGCGACGATCTTCACCGAGGCGCGGCGAGCGCTGATGTCAGTGCCCCACGCGCGGTCTGCCAGTTGCCATTTGTCGCACAGCTATCTCGATGGCGCCTGTCTGTACTTCACGTTTGCCGCCACTCCCCCGCCGGGTGAGATCGAGTCGACCTACGTTGCGATGTGGGATGCTGGTCAACGCTCCGTTCTGGCGGCCGGTGGCAACCTCTCGCATCACCACGGCATCGGCCTCAACCGAGCGCGTTTCATGGCCGAGTCGCTGGGTTCGTCACTCAATGTGTTGCAGTCGGTGAAAGACGCACTCGATCCCGCCGGGATCCTCAATCCTGGCAAGCTCGGCCTGTCGTCGCCGTTCGGTGAAGTCGGTTGGCCGTGAACAACCTCGACTGGAACGCACTGCGGGCCGGCGGAAGCGTCTCGCTGGTGTTCGCCATCCCGTTTTCGATCGCGGCGCGCGTTGTCGCCGACCGCAGCAACAGCGCCGGCGCAGCGTCGTTGCTGAGCCTCGCCGCACTGGTCGGATTCATCTTGGGCGCGGGGGTCGCGGCGTGGACGCAGCGATTGCAGCTACCGCTGAAACATGGTCTCATCTGCGCGATTGGCACCTATGTGATCGCCCAAGCGGCATTCATCATCATTCGAGCGATTCGCGGCAGCGACATACGTTGGCTGGCCGCGATCTTCAACCTCACTGCCGTCGCCGTGGCCGGTCTCATCGGGGGCGCGCTCGGGGGCATGATGCATCGCCGCGGGTTCTTTCCGTCATCCAGTCGGACGTCCAGTAGGAGTTCATCATGAGCGTGCTCGTCGTCGATGTCGGCACCTCCGGCCTGCGCGCCGCGGTTGTCGACAGTGGCGGCGAGGTGCACGCGCTCGAATATCGACCGTTCCCTGCGTCGACACCGTTTCCCGGGCTCGTCGAGTTCGATGGCTCTGCGATGGCCGCTGCCGTTCTTGAAGTCGCTACCAAATCTGTTTCGGCTGCGGGTCCGGTCGAGGCTGTCGGCATCACCAATCAGCGGGCCTCGACGTTGGTCTGGGACCGCGGCACCGGTCAGCCGATCGGCCCCGGGCTCGGCTGGCAGGACCTTCGTACCGTGTTCGATTGCATCAGTGCGAAAGCCGAGCACGGGCTGGCCCTCGCACCCAACCAGTCGGCAACGAAGGTTGCCTGGCTGCTGAACAACATCGACGGCGCCCGCGACCGCGACTTGTGCTTCGGCACGGTCGACACGTGGGTGGCGTGGGTCCTGTCGGGCGGCACCGTTCACGTGACCGATCCGTCGAACGCCGCCGTCACCGGCCTGCTGACGGCAGATACGACAGCGTGGTCGACACAGGCCTGCTCGGCACTGGGCGTGCCGACGGAGATGTTGCCGACGCTGGTCGACTCGACCGGCATCTTCGGCGAGGCGAGCGCGCTTGCCGGCTCACCACCGTTGGCCGCGCTCGTCGGCGACCAGCAGGCCAGCCTCGTCGGCCAAGGATGCGTGCGACCGGGCCTCGCCAAGATCACCTTTGGCACCGGCGGGATGCTCGACGTCTGCACCGGCGCACGGGCCCCGGCATCGGCTCGCCGCAGCGAGCACGGCACCTTCCCGATCGTGGCGTGGAGCCAAGCAGGGCAACGTACATGGGGGGCAGAAGCAATCATGCTCTCGGCGGGCACCAACGTCGACTGGCTGCGCGACGATCTCGGGATCATCGACACGGCAGCACAGAGCCACGACGTCGCCTCACGGTGCGAACACACCGACGGCGTGGTCTACGTGCCGGCACTGATGGGCCTCGGCACGCCGCACTGGGACTACGGGGCGCGCGGCACGTTGCTGGGCTTGACACGGGGCAGCGGTCGGCCGCAACTGGTACGGGCGGTTCTCGAAGGCATCGCTCACCGCGGCGCTGATCTGCTGGAGGCCGCCGAAGCCGACGTCGGCAGCTCCATCGGGGCGATCCGCGTCGACGGTGGCATGAGCCAAAACCCGACGTTCGTCCAGGCGTTGGCCAATGCCACCGGCCGGCCCATCGAGGTGTCGCCGCAGACCGAGGCAACCACGATCGGGGCTGCCTATCTGGCGGGTCTGGCTGTTGGTGTCTGGGCCTCGTTCGACGACATCGCTGCGGCCTGGCACCCACACGTCGTCGTCGATCCGATCGGGCGCCTCGACCGACAGCAATGGGCTCGTGCGGTCGATCGGGCTCGAGGATGGATACCAGACCTGTCGGCCCTCGACTTCTAGAATTGCTCCGCTCACCCTCGGCAAGGAAGGCTGCTGGATGAGCATCTCGAAAGGATTTCCTCGTGGACATCGATGTGACGGAGCCGTCAACGGCCGACAGCGCCATGCGCCGTCGACTGCTCGGCATTGGGTTGGGTGGGGCCGCGGTCTCGCTCCTGCCATTCCTCGTTGGTCGAGCCAACGCCACCACGCCCACCACTGGGCCGTCGGATACCGCTGCGGCGACCACGACCACCGCTCCGCCGAAACGGCCGAGCGACGCCGACGTTGCGCTGCTCGGCTTCTCCCAATCGGTCGAGCTCGCTGCTCGGAACCTGTACGACGTCGCCTTGGCCACCAGTGAATTCCAGTTCGACGGCGACACCAAGGCGGTGCTCGCCACCATTCGCGAGTCGCACGACGCGTATGCGGCGTCGCTGTCCGCGATCCTCGGCCGTCTGGCGCCTCAGAAGGTCAATCCAGTGTTCAGCACGCTGCAATCGAGCTTCGGTGGCGACAAGAAGAGCATCCTCGAAGCCGCCTATGGCTTCGAGTCGACGGCCGTCGCCACGCACATCGACGTCCTCCGAAAGTTGCAGGGCACCGACGGCGCATCACTCATCGCGTCCATCCTCATCGCCGAGGCTCGCCATGGCACCGTGCTGGCCTATATGAATGGGTCGACCGATCTCGACAAATTGCTCGTCGACAAGGAAGCCGGCGCGCTGACGCCGGCGGGAGCGTGAAACTGTGAGCCGCCACGACAACAGCGACGAACTGCGTCGCGAGCTGCGCTCACTCGGGGCAACCGCGACCCGCGACGCGCACGCTGCGCAGCGGGTGTACTCACGGTTGTTCGACTCTTCCACCGCGACCCCCAGTGGCCACGGGGCGCTGTTCGGTCGCCGCGACGTCCTGCGGATCGGCGGATTCACAGTCGCGACTGCCGCTGTCATCAGCGCCTGTGGCCAGCACGACCGCGGCCAGATCGGACGCGTCGGCGTCGTGCCTTCGACCGTCAAACTGCCCGACCCGGTCGTCACCAACGCCACGCTTCTGCGCACCGCGTCGTCCCTCGAACATTCGGTCATCAACGTCTACAGCCAGGTGATCGGCAACAGTGACCTGCTCGATCCGAAGTACGCCGATCTCGCCAAGCGATTCATGGACGACCACGTCGGCCACGCCGCGTTGTTCGAGCAGTTGACCGTTCAGGCCGGTGGCTCGCCGTGGAAGTGCGGCAATCCCAAGATCGACGACACCATCATGAATCCCGTCCTCAGCCGGATCACCAAGGGGGCAGCAGCAACCGCAAGCTCGAAAGCAATCGCTGCCAGCGATGATCCACGGCGTGATGTGCTCAACTTCGCCCACGGTCTCGAGTCACTCGCCGGCGCCACGTATCAGGCCCTCGTTGCCCTGTTCTCCGATCCCGGACTGCGCGCTGACGCAATGACGGTCGGTGCCCGCGAGGCTCGCCATGCGGCGTTGCTCGCCCTGACGATCAACCCTGATCGGCCGGGCGGCTTGGTCAACTTCGCCGACGCCGTCAACGCCGAACCCGGTTCTCCGCCGACGACGACGATTGCTTCCACCACGACACTGCAGAACATTGCCAACGGTCCCGGTGCCGCCGTCCCATCCCCCACCGCTGCGCCCGTACAACTGACCGAGATCCCGTCCGTCACTGCCATCCCCTCACAGTTCGGTGGGCTTGGCGCGATCCAGGTGGTGGTCGGCGCCGGCGACGAGAACGGAACTCGGCTGAAGCTCAACCTCGAGACGCCGAGCCTCAACTCGTTCATCTTCGAGTACATGGCGCCTACCTGCTGAGCGCTCGTACACTGAGTTCGATGGTGAGTCGGCCGGGTGGCCGCGGCACGGCACTTCGGTGACCGTGTCGAGGAAAGTCGGGACTCCACAGGGCAGAATGCTGGCGCGAGCCAGGTTGGGGCGACCTGACGGATAGTGCAACAGAGAGAGACCGCCGATGGGCCAGTTCGCTGGTCACAGGCAAGGGTGCAACGGTGCGGTAAGAGCGCACCAGCGTGCAGAGCGATCTGCACGGCTGGCAAACCCCATTCGGAGCAA
>JANMQX010000337.1:0-9813 GCA_031370745.1 Ilumatobacteraceae bacterium | reverse complement strand
TTCGCCGGTGAACTCGTTGATCTGGTTGGCCAACACACTCGGAGCGCTCGGCATCACCTGCAGAGCCGGCGAGGTGATCCTGACCGGTTCGTTGTCGACAATGGTCTGGGTCAAGACCCCGCAGACACTGACCTGCGAGTTCGGCGGACTCGGCAGCTGCAGCGTGACGTTCGAGTAGGGAGCACAGACGTGGCACTTTCCGAATCGGCCATCTCCGAATTGGCCACCATCCTCGACGATGCCCGGCGCAACGCCGCCGACATCGACAAGCTCACTGACGGTCATCCGGAGATGGAGGTCGCGGATGGCTACGCGGTACAAAACGAGTTGTCTCGGCGCTGGCAGACCGCGGGCAGGCGGCTCACGGGCTACAAAGGCGGCCTGACGTCGAAGGCCAAGATGGTGCAGATGGGGCTGGAGACGCCCGTGTTCGGCGTGTTGATGGGCGACACGTGCGTGCCCGATGGTGACGTGGTCGACATGAACCAGCTGATCCATCCGAAGGTCGAAGCTGAGATCGCGTTCGTCACGGCGCGTGAACTGTCGGGCGATGTCTCGATCGACGAGGTCCTGGCTGCCACTGAGTTCGTCCTCCCCGCGATCGAGGTGATCGATTCGCGATTCAAGGACTTCAAGTTCGACATTCAGAGCGTCATTGCCGACAACACTTCTGCTGCTCGATACATCGTCGGCGGTGCGCCCCGGCGGCCGGAGGGGCTCGACCTGCGATTGCTCGGGGTGGTCATGGAGCGCAACGGCGAGGTGGTCGGAACAGCGGCCGGTGCAGCCGTGATGGGTCACCCTGCGGCATCGGTCGTCGCCCTCGTGCGGTGGCTGGCCGACAGCGGACAGGCCTTGCCGGCGGGCAGCCTGGTGATGACCGGCGGTGTCACGGAAGCGGTGGCGGTTCACGCCGGCGATCACGTGACGGCTCGCGTCCAGCATCTCGGCACTGTCGGAGTGCGCTTCAAATAGCGATCACGCCAAAACGGTCTCGCCGGGTGACGTCGGAACCGGATGACCATCTCGCTCCGAAATGCAGGAGGTAGCGCATCGGACATCGCACTTCGCCCGATTTGGACACCAACATCGCCCAGGTGCGATGACGTGGGCGCGATGTGCGAACCTTCGACGATGGCTAGCGACACCGCCGCTGATGCGCGAGTGCTGCTCGACGTGGCGCCCGATCAGTACGTCACGGAACGGGAGCGACTGGTCAAGCTGGCTCGCTCTGCCGGTGATCGGGCGAGCGCCACGTCCTATCAATCGCTGAAGCGACCGACGGTTCCCCTGTGGGCAGTGCTGGCTGCTGGCAACGACAGCGACGCAGTGGACGACATCATGACGGTCACCGCAGAGTTGGGTGACATTCAGGGCGGCGCGGGCGCTGCGGGTGACCTGACAGCTGCCACCCAGCGCAGGCGCAAGGCCATCGAGACGTTCGTCAATCGCGCCGTCAAGGAGTTGGCACAGTGGGACACGAGTGCCGAGAAGCGACGCCCGGAGATTCGCAGCATCGTCGACCAGCTCTCGCGCCACCCGGATCTCGCCGAGAGCTGGGTCGACGCGACGCTCCGCGAAGTTCCCGACAGTGACTTCGGATTCGGCGCCATCGCCGACATGAGCGACGCCGAGATCTTCAAGCCCGTGAGGAAGGCCAAGCGATCTCGAAAGATCGAAGAGCCGCCGGCCGCGCCGGCACCTGATCGCGGCACCGAACGGGCGGCACGAGCCGTGCGAGCGGAGCAGACGCGGCGGGCACGCAAAGATGTCGCTGCCGCGGTGCGCGAGCTCGCCGCCGCTGAACGCCGACTCGACGCGGCCCGCGCCGCCAGGGACGACGCCAAGGAAGAGCTCGATACGGCCGAAGGCCGGCATGCCCAAGCCGAGCAACAACACACGACGGCGACGGCCGAGCTCAAGGCCCTCCACGACGACCGATGCAGGAGTACAACATGAATCGCTTCACTGATCTCGTCGGAAGCAAATGGCCATTGCAGCAGGCGGGCATGAGCGGCACGGCGACGTCGACACTCGCCGCAGCGGTGGCCAATGCTGGCGGGCTCGGAATGATCGGAGTCGGCGGGCAGCAGCTCGCCGTCGTGGAGCGATACCTCGACGAGGTCGCAGCGCTGACCGACGCTCCGGTCGGCTGCACGTGCATCGCCCAATTCGTCCTTCCCGAAGTGGAGGAGCTGGTTGCGTCGCGATTGCCGATCATGGAGTTCTTCTACGAATGGCCCGATCCGAAGCGCGTACCCGAAAACGTGATCTGTGGATGGCAGGTTGGTTCGGTCGACGAAGCCAAGGCCGCGGTCGATGCCGGTTGCCAATACGTGATCGCCCAGGGGATGGAAGCAGGTGGCCACGTACGCGGCCGCGTTCCGCTGGCCGAGTTCGTACCGGCCGTTCGCGATGCGGTCAGTGTCCCCGTTGTTGCCGCCGGCGGGATCGGCAACGTCGCCGCTGTCCGCGCCGCGATGAGCCTGGGCGCAGATGCCGTGCGCGTCGGGACGCGGTTCGTGGCGACACGCGAGTCGTATGCGCATCCCGCATACATCGACGCACTGGTCGTCGCAGCATCCGACGACTCGGTCTTGACCGAAGCGTTCGGTGTCGGCTGGCCCCATGCACCCCACAGGGTGCTGCGATCGTCGATCGAAGCGGCAACTGCAGCTACCAACGACGTGGTCGGGGAGACGCGCCTGGAGAACGGCACGGCGATGTCGATGACGCGGTTCGGTGTCAGCTCACCGACCCGCGACACGACCGGCGACATCAGCGCGATGGCGTTGTATGCCGGCCGTTCGGTCGGTTCGGTCGACAGGGTGATGAGCGCGGCCGAGGTCGTCGAAGAACTGTCAGCGGCGTTCCGCTAGCAATGCGTTCCGCACGGAGGAACGCCGGCTCTTCCTCGGCCGGCGTCGTTGGAGCAGAGTAGGTCTCATGGCCAAGCTGACCGCTGCGATCGTCGGGTCCGGGAACATCGGTACCGATCTGATGTACAAGCTGATGCGCTCCGAAGTGATCGAGCCGCGTTACATGATCGGGGTCGACCCGCGCAGCGACGGTCTGGAGCGGGCCCGCACGGCCGGACTCGAAGCGTCGGCCGAGGGGGTCGACTGGCTGCTCGCCCGGAGCGAGCTGCCCGACTTCGTCTTCGAGGCGACCAGTGCGTACGTGCACGTCGCCAATGCCCCACGGTATGCCGAGCTCGGTATCCGGGCCATCGATCTCACGCCGGCCGCGGTCGGACCATTTGTTGTGCCAAGCGCAAACATCGACGAGCATCTCGATGCAATGAACGTCAACATGGTGACGTGCGCCGGGCAGGCCACGATCCCCATCGTCCACGCCGTGGCAGCGGTGACCGAGGTCGACTACGCCGAGATCGTCGCGACGGTGGCATCGGTCTCGGCCGGACCGGGGACCCGCGCAAACATCGACGAGTTCACGCGCACCACCTCGAGAGCCATCGCCGAGGTCGGACGGGCTGGCCGGGGCAAAGCCATCATCGTGCTGAACCCGGCCGAACCGCCGATGATCATGCGAGACACGATCTTCTGCCAACTTCCACGCGACGCCGACGAGATCTTGATCACCAAGGCAGTCGAAGATGCGGTCGCCAACGTTGCCCGGTACGTGCCGGGATACCGATTGAAGTCGGCTCCGCAGTTCGGGGAATCACGTGATGGAACACCGCGCCTCGCAGTGCTCGTCGAGGTCGAGGGAGCCGGCGACTACTTTCCGCCTTATGCGGGCAACCTCGACATCATGACGGCAGCCGCGACTGCCACAGCCAATCGAATCGCCGAGCACATGTCGAGCGCTACCACGACGGGGGCCAACTGATGCCGTACTCCAAGTCACTCGATGTGCGGATGACGGACACCTGCCTTCGCGACGGTTCGCACGCCAAGAACCACCAGTTCACCGAGCAGCAGGTTCGCGACATCGTCGCCTCGCTCGACGCTGCCGGCATGCCGGTGATCGAGGTGACCCACGGTGATGGCCTGGGCGGTTCGTCGTTCAACTATGGGTTCTCGCTGACCGACGAACGGCTGCTCATGAAGGCGGCCGTCGAGACCGCTACGAACGCCAAGATCGCTGCGCTGATGGTGCCGGGGATCGGCACGCTCGATGACATTCGCTACATCCAAGACATCGGCCTGGCGATCGTGCGGGTGGCAACGCATTGCACCGAGGCCGACGTCTCGATCCAGCATTTCGGTCTGGCCCGCTCCTTGGGACTTGAAACCGTCGGCTTCTTGATGATGGCCCATGGCCAGCCGCCAGAGCTGATCGCCAAGCAGGCACGAATCATGGCCGATGCCGGCTGCCAATGCGTGTACGTCGTCGACTCAGCCGGAGCAATGATTCTCGAGGACGTACAGAATCGTGTCGAAGCCGTGGTCGCCGAACTCCACGGCGACGCCCAGGTTGGTTTTCACGGTCACGACAACCTTGGCATCGCCGTTGCCAACTCGGTCATCGCCGTGCGCGCCGGAGCCGTCCAGATCGACGGCTCGGTGCGCGGCTTCGGAGCCGGTGCTGGCAATACCAGAAATGAGGTCTTCGCTGCTGTCGCCGATCGGCTGGGCATCAAGACCGGCATCGACGTCCTGGCACTGATGGACTCCGCCGAAGACGTCGTTCGGCCTGTGATGGACAGCGAGTGCATCATCGACCGCCTCGCGCTGGTGATGGGCTACGCCGGGGTCTACTCCAGTTTCTTGAAGCACGCGTTCCGCGCCGCCGAGCAGTACGGCGTCAGCGGTGCCGACGTCCTGATGAAGTGCGGCGAGCAGAAGCTCGTCGGTGGCCAGGAGGATCAGATCATCTTCATCGCCGCCGACCTCGCGGCACAGATGGCCGCGGCAAACGCCTAGGTTTGTTCGTTGCGCATCCGCTGCAGCGTCAGTTGGTTGCGCGCGTCGAGGGCGACGCGATCGCAGTCGCGAATCGTGGAGACCACCGCCGCGAGATGGGCGGCCACCTGGTCGATGCTGTAGGGCAACGCTTCGGTCCGCAGCTGCGGCATGACTTCGTTCAACCCGGCAGCCTGCAGCCGGAGGCCCAGTTGCGCAACGGCTTCGCTCTCGGCGTGCTCGCGCTGAAGTTGGTCGAGCAGCGAGAGGGCCTCGTGCCAATGATCCCGGCCGCGTTCGAGGTTCTCGGTGAGGTATTGCACGGCGAAACCGGCACCTACCTCGGCACGACTGCGGGCGAAAGCGAAGAACAGGTTTCGCCACCACGACCGCGTCGTCGAGCGCGAGAGATCAGCGACGGGTATCAAGGCGATGGTTTCGCGCATCTCGTCGAGCGCGAACGTCAGCAAAGTCAGCGCGTCGGACGACGCGGAATCATTCATCGGCGTCCCAATGATCGATTCCTAGCACGGGCACGTCGTAGCACCATGCCTGCCGAGTCAAACCGATCGACGAATCGCCCTCCCACGGATACTTCTCCCCCATCAGATCGCCGACGTGCCGGCGTTCATCGGGGTCGGTGACGTCGCGTGCACGACCATGGCGTGTCTCGCGCTTCAGCCGCACCGACACCCGTGGGTTGACCAGAGCGTTGCGATACCAATCGGCCGACGGACCGTTTCCGGAGATCACGTACATCGTGTCGTCGATGACGCCGAACCAGATCTCGATCTCGTGCGGCTGGCCGCTGGAACGTCCGGTCGTCGTCAGGTCGCAGCAGTCGGCAGCGGCGTGCTGCGTCAACCAACTGGACGGGTGCATCGCAGCTACGACCCGGGGCGATACACGCCGAACACAACCCGCAGCGCGTCGCTGACCTCGCCCAGCGAGGCGCGTGACCGCAGCGCTTCCTTCATCGGCAGCAGCAGGTTCTGCGTACCGCGCGCTGCAGCGGTGACATCCGTGAGTCGAGCCTCGACCAGAGAAAGGTCGCGGGCCGACTTGAATTCGGCCAGCGTCGCTCTCTGGCCACGCTCCAAATCGGGATCCACCGGAAAGATCGCCGGATTGCCATCAGAAGCAACCGCGAACTTGTTGAGTCCGACGATGATCCGCTCGTTGTCGTCGATCGACTTGGCGTACTCGTACGCCGCTTGGTCGATCTCACTTTGCTGGAAGCCTGCCTCGATACCCTCGACCGCCCCGCCCATCGCGTCGATTCGATCGAGGTACTCCCATGCCAGCCGCTCGACCTCGTCGGTCAAGGTTTCGACGAAGTACGAGCCGGCCAACGGGTCGGGCGTGTCGACGATGCCGCTCTCGTAGCCGATGATCTGCTGTGTTCGCAAGGCTACCTGTGCCGCCTGTTGTGACGGCAGGCTGAGAGCCTCGTCGTAGCCGTTGGTGTGCAGGCTCTGGGTCCCGCCCATCACCGCAGCCATCGACTGAACGGCGACGCGCACGACGTTGTTCTCGGGCTGTTGCGCCGTCAGTGTCGAGCCGCCAGTCTGGGTGTGGAACCGCAACAGCCTGCTCGACTCCTTCTTGGCGCCGAAGCGCTCGGTCATCAACCGGTACCAGATGCGGCGGGCAGCGCGGTACTTGGCGATCTCTTCGAAGAAGTTGTTGTGTGCGTTCCAGAAGAAGCTGAGCCGTGGTGCGAACGCGTCGATGTCCATGCCTGCCGCAATCGCTGCCTCGACGTAGGCGATGCCGTTGGCGATCGTGAAGGCGATCTCTTGGACTGCGGTGCTGCCGGCCTCGCGAATGTGGTAGCCCGAGATGGAGATCGTGTTCCACTTCGGGACGTTGGCTGCGCAGTATTCGAACGTGTCGGTGATGAGACGCATGCTCGGCCGCGGCGGATAGATGTAGGTGCCGCGGGCGATGTACTCCTTCAAGATGTCGTTCTGGATCGTGCCACTGATGGAACTGGCGGGCACGCCCTGTTCCTCGGCCACCAACTCGTACAGCAACAGCAGGATCGCCGCGGTCGAGTTGATCGTCATGCTCATCGACGCCGTGTCGAGCGGTATGTCGGCCAACAACATGCGCATGTCGGCAATCGAGTCGATGGCCACACCAACCTTGCCGACCTCGCCCTCGGCGCGGGGATGATCGCTGTCGTAACCCATCTGTGTCGGCAGGTCGAACGCACACGACAGCCCGGTCTGACCGGCATCGAGCAAGAACTTGAACCGCTCGTTCGTCGACCTCGCCGTGCCGAAACCGGCGTACTGACGCATCGTCCACAACTTGGCCCGATACATCGTGGGATACACGCCGCGGGTGTAGGGCGGCTCGCCCGGCCGGCCAAGCCGTTCGACCGGGTCCCATCCCTCCAGGTCTTGGGGCCCGTAGAGCGACTTGATCTCGATGCCCGAATCAGTGCGCTTGTCGTCACTCATCACCCAGCAGCGTACGACCCCTGCCGGTCCGCTGCTAGCGAGCGGCAACGACGGCGATTTCCATCTTCCACGCCGGTCGGGCCAACGCCGGCACGCTGACCAGCGTGCTGGCCACCCGATGACCTTCCAACGCCTTGTCGCGGGCAGCCATGACGTCGGGCAGACAGGCCATGAAGTCGACCACGACATAGGTGGTGATGCTGACGATGTCGTGGAGATCCATGTTGGCCTCGGCGAGGATTGCAGCGATGTTCGACCAGATCACCTCGGCCTGATCGGCGACGTCGTCGGGGATCGTTGCGTCGGGGCGGGTCGCGACAACCCCGCTGAGGTGTAGCAATTTGTCGGCTGCCTCGCTGAGCACCGCATGGGCGTAGTTCGCCGCCGGTGGTGCGATCGACGATGGCATGATCTCGCGGTTCATGGCACGACTCTACGACGCGCCCAGATCGGGAGAAGTCCACCCGACCTCGTCACGGGATGGCGACGTATCGTTGAGGGCATGACGATTACTGAATCTGGCGTGCGGGTGATCGACGGCATCGAACTGTCGCCGAAGACAGTCAGCCTCGAGGGCCCGCCGACGTTTGCGAATGTCGACGACGAGCGCCTGCATCGCAAGCAGAAGCTGGCCGGTGCGTTGCGGATCTTCGGACGCGTCGGCTTCGGCGAAGGCGTGGCCGGGCACATCACCGTGAGAGATCCCGAGTTTGCCGACCACTTCTGGGTCAACCCGTTCGCAATGAGCTTCCGCCACGTTCGGGTCAGCGACCTGCTGCTGGTCAATCACAACGGCGAGGTGGTCTACGGGTCGAGGCCGGTCAACCGCGCCGCATTCGTGATCCACTCGGCGATCCACCAGGCTCGGCCCGACGTGATCTCTGCGGCCCACAGCCACAGCGTGCACGGCAAGGCATTCTCCTCGCTCGGCATGCCCCTCGATCCCATCACCCAGGATTCGTGTGCCTTCTACGGCGATCATCGGGTCATCACCGAGCAAGGCGGCAAAGTGGTCTTCGACATCGACGCCGGTCACGAGATGGCCGCAGCATTCCCCAGTGGCAAGGCCGCGATTCATCAAAATCACGGCCTGTTCACAGTGGGCGAGACCGTCGACGAGGCGTGCTTCTGGTTCCTCAGCATGGATCGTTCGTGCCAGGCACAGCTGCTGGCGATGGCGGCTGGCACACCGAAGCTCATCGAGCACAGCATGGCTCAGTACACGTTTGAGCAGATCGGGTTTCACACCGCAGGCTGGTTCGGCTTCCAGCCGTTGTGGCAGGAGATCTGCCGAACCGATCCCGATCTCTTTGACTAGACGTCCGCCAACCAACAAAGCACTTGCTTGGTTCACCTGCGGCGAGTACCGTACGTAGATGGGCGCACGCACTGGCGAGGAGTACACCAGCGGTCTGAAGGACGGCCGCACCGTGTGGCTCGACGGCCGGCGAGTCGATGTCCTCGATGAACCACAGTTCGCCGGATCCTTGCTCGGTATCGCCGAGTACTTCGACTACCAGCACGACCACGCCGACGAGTGTCTCGTCGAAGACGCCGTGACTGGCGAACTGATCAATGCCAGCCACATCATCCCGACGTGCGACGCCGACCTTCGGCGGCGCCACCGCGCACTCGATTGCCTGGCCCGCTACTCGATCGGCATGCTCGGGCGCACGCCCGACTACGTCAATGTCACCGTCGCCGGCTTCGTCGCGCAGCGCAGGCTGTTCGAAAAGAACGGTGACACCCGCGCCGGTGCCGCGCTCGCCGCATTTCAGCGCGACGTCGCGCTCGGTGATCTTGCCTTGACGCACACGATCATCAACCCGGTGATCGACAAAGCCGTTGGCGATGTCGACGGCATCAACGCCCAGCTTCCACCACGCATCGTCCGGCGCACCGACGACGGCATCGTCGTCAGCGGTTCAAAGATCCTGGGCACGCTTGGTCCCTTCGCAGACGAGAACTTCGTGTATCCGGCACACCCACTGCCAAAGGACGCGGATCCCATCTACGCACTGTGCTTGTCTGTACCCGTCGGGGCGAAGGGACTGCACACCGTCTGCCGCGATCACTACACCGTAGATGGCACTCGAGCGGATCATCCGTTCTCGTCGCGGTTCGACGAGCAAGACGCGTTCTTGATCTTCGACGAAGTCGAGGTGCCGTGGGAGCGGGTGTTCATCGCTGGAGATCTCGATGTGTACGCAAGCGTGATGAAGCACGGTTGGGCCGCCAACATCATCCAGCAAACTGCGATTCGCGCAGCTGTCAAGCTCGAGTTCGCCTACGACCTGGCGTGCAAGATGGTCGATGTGCAGAACATGGGAGCACGCGCCGAAGCGACGCAGTTGCTCGGCGAGTTGGTGACATACGCAGACATGACCCGGGCAGCGATCCACGCCGCCGAAGCCGGTGCCCACGAGTATCGGTACGGTGGCTGGTTCTGCGATGCCGAGCCGTTCACCGCACTACGC
>JANMQX010000331.1:0-1841 GCA_031370745.1 Ilumatobacteraceae bacterium | reverse complement strand
GAGTTTCTTGAGTGCGACATCACGCAGGATGGCGTGCCCGCGCAGGTCGTCGCGACCTGTGTCGACCGCCTCGGCGGGGTCGACATCCTGATCAACTCGGCCGGCATCTGCCTGCTCGATGACGTGATCGCGTTCGATCGCAGCAAGTGGGACCCGATGGTCGCAGTCAATCTCACGGCCGCGTTCGACATCGCCCACGAAGCAGGCAAGCTGATGATTGCGCAAGGATCGGGCAAGATCGTCAACATCGCCTCACTGTTCTCCTTCCTTGGCGGGCGGATGTCACCGGCCTACGCAGCGACCAAGGCTGGCATCGTCGGGTTCACGAAGGCGTACGCCGACGAGCTTGGTGAGCACGGCATCCAGGTCAATGCGCTCGCTCCCGGATATTTCGCAACCGCGATCACCGAACAGACGCGGGCGGATGCCGACACCAGCCGCCGCATCCTCGAACACATTCCGGCGAACCGCTGGGGAGACCCGGCCGACCTGATGGGCGCCTTGATCTTTCTGTCGAGCCGCGCATCCGACTACGTCAACGGCCACACGCTCGTGGTCGACGGCGGGTATCTCGTGCGCTGAGCTGCCCCGATCCGATAACACCCACCCCTCGATCTCAGTGCCAGGAGCAACTATGACGGCATCCCGTTCAACCCTGACCCGTGAGCAGATTGTGTCGGCTGTCGCCGACATGCTCGGCTTCGACCATGTCGACACCGGTGAGACCGCGCTGCGCGAAGCCAGCGTCGATCGCTTCAAGAAGTACTCGGCAGCACACGGCATTTACGACGGGCCGTTCCCGTCTGTCATCGCCTACCCTCGCACCGCACAAGAAGTGGCGGACGTCTTGCGCTTGGCGAACGACAACCTCATCGCCGTCGTGCCGCGGACCGGGCGTACTGCGACCGAGGGCGGTCTCGAGACAGTGGTTGCCGACTCCATCGTTCTCGATGGGTCGCGGATGAATGCGATCGTCTCGATCAACCCCGTCGACATGATGGCGACGGTCGAATGCGGCGTTCCGCTTCAGGTGCTGGAGGACCAACTGCGCACCCAGGGACTCACGACCGGCCACTCACCGCAGTCGAAGCCGCTCGCGCAGTACGGTGGGCTGACGGCGACCCGCTCGATCGGACAGTTCTCGACCTTGTATGGCGGCATAGAAGACATGGTCGTTGGGCTCGAGGCTGTCTTTCCGGACGGAACGATCAGCCGCATTAAGAACGTTCCTCGCCGCGCAGCCGGCCCCGACGTTCGGCACATCGTCATCGGAAATGAAGGAGCGCTCTGCTACATCACCGAGGTCACCGTCAAGGTGTTCAAATACCAGCCCGAGAACAACAAGTTCTACGGCTTCCTCCTGGACGACTTCGGACAGGGCGTTGATGCGCTCCGCGAACTGATCACCTCGGGTTACCGCCCCTCGATCTGCCGCGTCTACTCGCCTGAGGATGCCCGCCAGCACTTCGCGCACTTCGCGAATGACAAGAACGTGGTCGTGCTCATGGCCGAGGGCCCGGCGCCGCTCGCCGAGGCCACGGCCGCTGCCATCGAAGAAGTATTCGCTTCCCACCCGCACGAGCGTGTTGACTCGGCTCTCATCGAGAACTGGTTCAATCACCTGAACTGGGACCAGCGGTCCATCGACGCCGAGAGGGCGACGATGATCGCGGATGCGCACCTCGGTTACACGACGGAGGTCTCTATCGACTGGTCCCGCGTGAACGACCTTTACGAGGCAGTCATGACGAGCGTGCGCACGAATTTCCCCCATGCATCCGATCTCACTCTGCTCGGCGCGCACTCTTCTCACAGCTACCAGACGGGAACAAACCTGTATT
>JANMQX010000324.1:0-20874 GCA_031370745.1 Ilumatobacteraceae bacterium | reverse complement strand
TCCGTCGACTACAACCGTGACCAAGGCTTCCTCGAGGGCATGGGCATCCCGGTTGGCGATCCGAAGAAGAATGGTGACGAGCCAAAGACCGGCAAGTACACCGGTGGCAAAGGTGGCGACTACGAGATCGTCGGCAACGAGGCAACGGGCGCCAACGAAGAGGGCGGCCAAAAGGGCATGGAGAACCTGCTCGCCAAGAACAAAGACATCAACGTGATCTACACGATCAACGAGCCAACGGCCAGCGGTGCTTACGCCGCGCTGACCGCTGCCGGCAAGACGACCGCAGACTTCATCCTCGTCTCGGTCGACGGCGGCAAGGCCGGCGTGCAGGAAGTGGCTGACGGCCACATCGCGGCGACGTCGCAGCAGTACCCGCTGAAGATGGCCGACCTCGGCGTGAAGGCCATCGCCGACTTCGTGAACAGCGGTAAGAAGCCGACGGTGAGCGCCGGTCTCGACTTCTTCAACACCGGTGTCACCTTGATCGCCAAGGATCCCGTTGCGGGTGTCGACAGCAAGGATCCTGCCTACGGATTGGCAAACGCCTGGGGCTGACCTCCCAAATCGGGTTCAGCGACCCGGAACATTTTTGGCTCAGCGGTAGGGCAGCACCCTTGTTGCTGCCCTACCGCTGTTCTAGTTTGTCGCAGGGGTAGTTCACGCAAGCCGAGAGTATGAGGAAAGGTGGGGTTCGTGAGTGATGCCATCGCGGGGTACGACGCGGCGGAGGAGTTCCTCGACCGCCAGTCGACCATCAAGCGTGTCCAATCAGTGCTGCACACCTATCCATGGCTCAGTCCCGCTGTCGTGCTGGCGATCACGGTCGTCATCTTCAGGCTGGCCTCCGCCAAGTTCGCCACACCAACCGATCTCGGAGTCATTGCGCAGCAGACTGCGGTCGTCGGCACTCTCGCAATCGGCCAAACGCTGATCATCCTGACCGCCGGCATCGATCTGTCCTGTGGCGCCATCATGGTCTTCTCATCGATGGTCATGGCCAAGACCGCGTTCGACCAGGGCGTCCCGGGTCTGGTCGCGCTGCTCATCGGCATTGTCGTCGGCGGTTTGGCCGGCGCGTTCAACGGTGTTCTGATCACCCGCATCAAGCTGCCACCGTTCATCGTCACCCTTGGTTCGCTCGGAATCTTCACCTCACTCACCTTGCTGTACGCGACTGGCCGCACCGTGCGCAACACCGAACTGGCGGCCGAGCTGAAATGGCTCGGCAAGCCGATCGACCTCGGAGGGTTTCGCATCACCACCGGCGTGATCGTGATGCTGGTGCTCTACGCGGTGCTGGCCTACATCCTGCGATACACAGCATGGGGAACTCATGTGTACGCGGTCGGTGACGATCCTGACGCCGCCCGGCTTGCCGGCATCCAGAACAGCCGGGTGATCGTCAGCGTCTACGTGGTCGCCGGCCTGATCTTTGCGATCGCCGGGTGGGTCCTGATCGGGAGAGTCAATGCGGCAAGTCCAAACTCCGGCATCGACGCCAACCTCGACTCCATCACCGCAGTTGTGATCGGCGGTACCAGCCTGTTCGGCGGTCGGGGCCGGGTGATCGGCTCGCTGATCGGGGCGCTGATCGTCACCTCGGTCGACCACGGGTTGTCCGTTGCCGGACTCGACCAGAACTACAAACAACTGGCGATTGGCGGCTTGATCATCGTCGCCGTCACGGCCGACCAGTGGATTCGTCGAGCCCGAGCATGAGCGAGCCCGCCACCACCACCATCGCTAGCACCACGATCACACCGATGCTCGAATGCGAGGGTCTGGTGAAGACCTACGGACGCGTCGTGGCTGTCGATGGAGTCGATTTTGCGCTCTACGCCGGCGAAGTTTTGGCAGTGATCGGCGACAACGGCGCCGGAAAGTCGACACTGATCAAATGCCTCTCGGGTGCGGAGATCCCCGACAGCGGCGTCATGCGTCTCGACGGCGAGGTGATTCACTTCCGCAAGCCCATCGAGGCTCGCAACGCCGGAATCGAGACGGTGTACCAGACGCTGGCGGTGGCTCCCGCCCTCGACATCGCCACCAACCTGTTCCTCGGTCGCGAGTTGCGCAAGCCAGGTCCGCTGGGCTCGGTCATGCGAATGTTGGAAGGCAGCGGCATGCGCAAGCGTGCCAAGGCACAGATGATGGCCCTCGGCATCGGCACCTTGCAGAACATGAGCCAGGCCGTCGAGACGCTGTCGGGTGGTCAACGCCAAGCGGTCGCAGTGGCACGGGCCGCCGCATTCGGCAGCAAGGTGATCATCCTCGACGAGCCGACCGCAGCACTTGGCGTGCGCGAGTCGGCGCAGGTGCTGAAGTTGATCCAGCACCTTCGCGACCGCGGCCTGCCTGTGATCCTCATCTCCCACAACATGCCGCAGGTGTTCGAGGTCGCCGATCGGATCCACGTGCAGAGGCTCGGCAAACGCGCCGCAGTCATCACCCCGCAGAGTGTCAGCATCACGGACGTGGTGGCCATCATGACGGGCGCCCTGCAGGTCGACGCGAAAGATCAGGCTCTCGGTCCGGTGCGCTGACGGGTACGCAAGGGCTAGGGCAGAAGCACCACGACGTCGGCCCGTTCGCGGGTCGCGCGTACTACCGCCGCGTTTGCCTCGTCGGATCGCATCACCCATTCGCGAGCCTCGTGCGCGGACTTGCCGAACTCGATGTGACGAGCAATGAGTCGCGGCACGCGTACGGCATCGTCGACGTCGACGAACCACACTTCGTCGAGCAGCGGTCGTACGGCGGCCCACGGTGAATCCGCCACCAACAGGTAGTTGCCTTCCGTGATCACCAGGGCAACATCGGGAGTGACCGCAATTGCGTCAGAGACCGGCGCGCTGGCGGCCCGGTCGTAACGCGGCGCGGTCACGACCTCGGACTTCTGACGGCGCAGGCGCTCGAGCACCGCGACATATGCGTCGGCATCGAATGTGTCAGGGGCACCTTTTCGATCGCGCCTGCCGAGGCGAACAAGGTCTTCGTTCAACATGTGGAACCCGTCCATCGGCACGACTGCGCTCGAGGGGACGTTGCTCGTGATCGCATCTGAGAGCGTCGACTTCCCCGCTCCTGGACAACCGACTATTCCGATCAGAGTGCGGCCGGCGGCGGCCAGGGCCATGGCGCGGTCGATCGCTTCGTCGATCGTGAGCTCGATCACCTTTGCTCCGGCCTCCATCTTCCGCCGAGTTCATCGCGACGTGGCGGCTGCGCGCCGACACGACTGCAGCTCACAGCAGCGACCTCGACAGCGGCGACGACTGCGGCTCGGAGCGCGTCGCTGTCGTCCAAGTCGTCTCGACCCAGTCCGGCCTGATCCCACCACGCGGCGAACGCGCCGCCGAATGCATCGCCTGCGCCAATCGTGTCGACCACCTTCACCGATGGCACCGGTACCTCGACGTGAGCCCTCGCCGAATGAATGTGCACGCTGCGACCGCCGTCGGTGTGCAGCACGACGGTCGCTCCGCCGTCGAGCAGCATCCTGATGCCGGCGTCGTGATCGTGGGACGCGACGAAATCGAGATCGTCGGAGCTGACCTTGACGACATCGGCGCGCTGCAACATGCGCTGCAGCCTGGCCAGGTAACCGACGCGGTCCCACGTCACGCGGGGCCGGCAGTTGGGATCGAGCACCACGAGCACATCGTCGTCGAGGTCCGCGACAACTGCCTCGAGCGTCGACGCCATCGGCTGCAGGACCATCCCCAACGTTCCGACGTGCAGGATCGTCAGATCGCCAGGCAGTGGCAGCGGATGCAGGTTCGGTGCCGCCGTTTCGGAGAAGTAGAAGTGATAGGTCGCCGCGCCATGTTCATCGAGCTCGGCAGACGCCAAGGTCGTGGGGAGATCGGTGAACTGCAACAACGAGTCGCCCACGTTGTCGGCCAGCAGTTGGGCGCGCAGGAGTGTGCCGAATCGGTCGTGCGACAGCGCACCGAGGAACGCCACCTCACCGCCAAGACGACCGATCGTCCTCGCGGCGTTGAACGGGCCTCCCCCCAACTTTGCCGTCACCGAGCCGTCCGGACCGATCACCAGGTCGACCAGCGCCTCGCCACCGACGACGATCATCGTCCGACGCCGTGTGACGAAGGCGCTGAAGCCATCGGGATGATGGGTGGACCGATCACCGCCGCCGTCGGAGGCGACGCAGGTGGAGCCGCCGAATCTGAACGGGTCGGGAGGGTGAAGCCCACAGTGCTGCCTCCACCCTCGCGTGTTGCTGCGAAGACAGTGCCGCCGTGGGACTCGACGATGTCGCGGACGATCGCTAACCCGAGGCCAGAGCCTGGCAGGCTGCGGGAGGCGACCGAGCGATAGAAGCGATCGAAGATGTGTGCCAGATCGTCGACCGGGATTCCCGGGCCACGGTCGCTGACCGCAACGCGACCGCCCGCGACCGCGACCTCGATCACGCTGGCGGCACTCGATCCCGCTGCGCTGAACTTGGCCGCATTTTCGATGAGGTTGATGACCGCCCGATCGATCGCGGCCGGACGGCAGGAGACCGACGACCCGTCGCCGACGACTGTGATCTCGCGTCCGGTTCGGCGTCGCACGCGTGCGGCCGCCTGTTCGCAGAGCGCGTCAAGATCACATTCCTGTGCCGGCTCGTCGTCGCGGCGGTCAGTGGCCAGCTCGACGAGCTCGTTGACGAGAGCGGTCAACTCTTTCGTCTCACTGTCGAGGTCATCGAGCAGTTGCTGACGAGCTTCCGGCGCAAGGTTCTGCAACCGCCGCAAGACGGCGACGTTGGTTCGAAGGCTGGTCAACGGAGTGCGCAGCTCGTGACCGGCATCCTGCACCAGTTGATGCTGCTGGTCGCGGCTGCGCGCCAAGGCACCGAGCATTCCATTGAACGCCAATCCCAGGCGGCCGGTCTCGTCGGCGCCGCTGACGGGCACCTCGACATCGAGTCGTCCGGTGCTTGCGACGTCGTCGGCGGCCTGGGTGAGCCGAACCAACCGCTTAGTGACCTGACGTCCGATCAACCAACCGGCGATCGCTGCCGCAGCGATGACCAACGCAACAGACAACAACGTCCGTTGCCGGATGACCGACAGCGCTCGCTCGGTCTCGCGCGCCGAGCGGGCAATTTGCACGGCTCCGCCTTCGACAGGCACCGTCAGCATTCGAAACGCCTCGCCCCCGATCGTCACGTCTCGCGGGACGCTGGACTTGATCCCGGATCCATTTGCAACGGCTAGATCGGCTGCACCGACCGGCAGTACGCCGGACTGCGGTGATCGCACGATTGTGCCATCAGCAGCGATGATCTGGGCGAGCACGGCATCGAACACCCGGGGCGGCGCTCCGTCCGCGCCGTCGCCATCGGCACTGACGCCGGGACCAGGTCCCAACCCGCCGGGGCCGCGTCCGAAGAACCGCACCAGCTGACCAGGGTTCGCGGCCGCGTCGCGCAACGAGCTATCGACCGCTTCGTTCAGCTCGTGGCGGGTGCTGACGTACGACGAGAAACCGACGGCGGCTGTCGCGCACGTTGCCAACAGCACCAGCGCGAGAACGATCTTCAGGCGCAGGCTCACGACGGCCGCGCCGAATACCCCACACCCCGAACGGTGTGGATCAACTTCGATTCGCCGGGCGTCTCCAGCTTGCGACGGAGGTAGGAGATGTACACCGCCAGGTTCTTGCTGTCGGGGCCGAAGTCGTAGCCCCAGATCCGGTCGTAGATGGTGGAGTGGTCGAGCACGATTCCTTGGTTGCGCAGCAACAGCTCGAGCAGTTCGAACTCCGTCTTCGACAACTCGATCTCGCGCTCCCCGCGCCAAACGCGACGAGAGGTCGGGTCGAGACGGAGGTCGACGAGTTGCACGGCATCGCTGTCGGCACCGTCGTCGGATTTGGTTCGACGCAACAAGGCCCGCAGCCGGGCCAGCAACTCGTCGAGGTCGAACGGCTTGGCGAGGTAGTCGTCGGCTCCGGCATCGAGGCCGGCAACGCGGTCGGGCGTCTCGGTGCGAGCAGTCAGCATCAAGATCGGCAATCGGTTTCGCTCTGCGCGCAGAACGCGGCAGACCGTCAGCCCGTCGATGTTGGGCATCATCACATCGAGGATTGCCACGTCGGGCTGGGTCGACTCGATGAGAGAAAGAGCGGTGTTGCCGTCGTTCGCCTGGACAACGTCGTAGCCCTCGAGACCGAGGGCACGGGTCAGGGCGTCTCGAATGGCCCGATCATCGTCGGCAATCAGCACACGGGCACTCATGGTCACTCATTCTGACCGGCCGGGATGGTGAGGGAGGAACCATCCCGGCCTGGCCGAGAACTTCAGCTGCCGACCGTGGTGACGGTGGTGTCGGTATTCCCCGTCGTGGCGGTGCCGGAATCGTCGGCGTCGTTGTCGTTGCCGCCGAATCCTGGACCACCGAAACCTGGGCCGCCGAGACCCGGGCCGCCGAAACCGGGGCCGAAGCCATGGCCACCAGGACCTGCGACGTTGTTGACGAAATCAGCGGCGATCGTCGGCACGTTGGCGATGAGCGTGTCGGCCTGGGCCTGGGTGAGGTGGCCGGATGTTACCTGGGCATTGATCTTGGTGGTCGCCTCGGCGACGACTGCGTCGATGACGTCCTGTGCGGTCTTGCCCTTGCTGACTGCCAGGTCGGCGATCGTCTGACCGCTCTCCAAAGCCGTTCGTACTTCATCGGTGGTGATGCCAAGGGTGGTTGCGACGACATCGAGGCCGGCGCCGAACATACGACCTCCGAAGAGTCCACCGGGACCGCCTGGTCCACGATGACCACCGGGGCCGTCGACCGGACGGGCGGCGACGATCGCCTCGATCACCTTGTCGGCCTGAGCCTGGGTGATGGTGCCATCATCGACGAGCGGCTTCAGCACCGCTCCCAACTTGGTCGTCGGGTCAGGGCGTACCGGGTCAGCGGAATCCGTGCCAGACGTGTCGGTCGTGGCTCTGGTGTTCGCCGTCGAGTCGGCGGCCGCTGCGGTGACTGCAACTCGAGACGTTGCGCCGGCGTTGCCGGACAACTCGAGAATCAGACCAGCGCCTGCCCCAGCGACCAAGCCGATCGCCAGGCCCGTTCCTGCAAGCTTCTTGTTCATGTGCCTCTCCATTTTTGGTAGGGATTGATGAACGTGATCATCAACCTCGCAGGTGAGGTGTGGATCGCAACCGAGTGAGAGGCGGGTGAGAAATCACGCCAGATCGAACGCCTCGATCAGCTTCAGCAGCGCCTGCTCGGCAACCTCCGACAGAGCCGGGTGGATCCAGATCTGACCGGTTGCCATCTCGTCGACGGTGTTGCCGAGATGCATCCCCTGCACCAGCAGCTGGACGATCAACGACGCCTGGTACCCGATCACGTGGGCGCCGAGCAGTGTTCGTGTCGAAGGATCGCCGATCAACTTGCAGAAGCTCCCCACATCTTCCAGGGCCCAGCCGTAGGCGGCGCCGCTGTAGTTGTGGGTGATCACGGAGATCGTGCGGTCGAGGTCGCGTGCCTCAGCCTCGGTCAGGCCGACCGAGCCGATCTGCGGGCTGCCGAAAACCGCGTGTGGAGCAGCACGGAAGTCGAACGGTTGTAGATCATCGGGATGCAGCAAGTTGTGATGGATCACTTTCGCCTCGCCGTTGGCCATGTGCTTCAACTGGTACCGCCCGTTGACGTCTCCCAGAGCCCACACGCCCTCGGCCGAGGTTCGCCCGTACTCGTCGACGATCACCTCTCCCGCTGATCCGATCTTGATGCCAGCCTGAGCCGCGTTGATGTTGTCGCCGTTGGGCTGCCGTCCAGCCGCCACCAACAGCGTGTCGCCGGTTACGGTCGTATCGCCTTCGGATGTGGTCACCGTCATCCCGACACCTTCTGCTGTCATGTAGATCCTCGGCACAGTTGCACCGAGCAGGAGCTCGAACCGCTCCGCGGCGAGCTCGGTGTAGCGCGACGAAATGTCGTGGTCCTCGGCACGGAGCAGGCGATGACTGCGGTTGATGATCGTGACGCGCGACCCCAGCGATCGGAAGACGTGACTGAGCTCGGCGGCGATGAAGCCGCCACCGATCACGACGAGATGCTTTGGTTGATGAGCAATTCTCATGATCGTGTCACTGGTGTGGTACGGAACCTCGTCGATGCCGCGGATGTTCGGGATGAACGATCGGGCCCCGGTGGCGAGCACCACTCGATCACCCGAGATCGTCACATCGTTGACCTCCAACGTGCGTTCGCCGACGAAGGTGGCGTTGCCCTCGTAGACGGTCACGTTCGGCAAACTGAGCCGATACTGCAGACCACCACCAGCGATCGGGTCGATACGACCGAAGACTCGCCGCACGATCGACTGCCAGTCAGCGGATTCGAAGCTGGTTGTCACCCCGAACTTGGGACCGTTGTCGTTGGCTGCCGACTCGGCTACGTCAGCCGCGTAGACGAACATCTTCGACGGGATGCAACCACGGTTGAGGCACGTCCCACCGAACGTCCACCCTTCGACGATGGCGATCTTCCAGCCGTGCATCTCGTCGCTGATCACCGAGTTGCCAGAGCCGCTACCAACGATGATGAGGTCGTACTTTTCCGTCGTCACCGCTTCAGCCTTGCACCTCGCTGGCAGATCGGGCTGGCAGAATTGACGTGTGGCGACCATCGACCAGATCCGACCGACCGACTCGTGCCTCCACGTGACATGGGACGACGGTGTAGAAAGTTGGTACCCATGGCTGTGGTTGCGCGATCACGCCCACGACGCGGCAACCATCCATCCCGTGACACAGCAACGCCAGCTCGAGACGGCATCTCTGCCACCCGACCTTCGCGGTGCGTCGGCGACTGCCGACAATGGCGTTGCGAGAATCTACTGGCACGGCAACTCCGAAGTCTCGGAGGTACCGGTCGAGTTCCTTCGGCGCTTCCGTACCCCCAAGGCGGCGCGGATCGCGCCCGCACCTGGACCGGTTCTGTGGGATGCGGCCACGATCTCCGACGCCCCGTTGCGCATCGCTTACGAGTTCGTTATGGACAGCGACGAGGGTGTGCATCAGTGGCTGTCGACGGTGGCCGTCTACGGGTTCGCGTTGGTGATCGGCACACCGGCAACGGCGGCGGCGACCGAGGCGTTGATCCGTCGCGTCGGCTACGTCCGCGAGACGATCTTCGGAGGATTCTGGGTGTTCACCGACGATCTGTCGAAGGCCGATCTCGCGTATACGACGACGCATCTGGCCTCGCACACCGACGGCACGTACAGCCATGACGCTCCGGGATTGCAGATGCTTCACTGCCTCCACTTCGATGGCACCGGTGGCGACTCGACATTGGTCGACGGATTCAAGATTGCCGAGGTGCTCCGGTCGACGCGACCCGAGTTGTTCGAGGTGTTGTCGAGCGTTGCGATTCCGGGGCAATACATCGGCGACGGCGCCCACCTGATCGCCGCCCGGCCGGTTTTTCGTCACGATCACAACGGGACCCTGGTTCAGGTTTCGTACAACAACAGCGACCGCGCACCGTTCCTGCTGGAGCCCGACGACATGACTCTGCTCTACGCCGCCCTGCGCGCATTCGACAACGTGGCCAACAGCCAGTCGATGCAGTGGCGTCAGGTACTACGACCGGGTGAGGCCCTGCTGTTCGACAACTGGCGAGCATTGCACGGCCGGTACGCCTATGCCGGCAAGCGAACGATGTGCGGCGCGTACCTCAATCACGAGGACTTCGAGAGCCGGTTGCGGACCGCCGTGTGAGCGACGAAACGAGCGACTGCGAAGTGATCGTCGACGGCGACGTCACCTGGCTGTTGGATCGAAGATTCCTGACATCGAACTGGACCTGCATCTGGGGGCGCGGCTGCAAGGGAATCCTCGACGTGCCCGCTGAGGCTCTCAACCAAGGGTGCTGCTCGATCGGCGCAGAGCTCGCCGACGCGGAAGAAGCCATGACCATCTCGGCGCTCGCAGCGACACTCGATCCCGAGTTCTTCCAGTTTCACGAGGCCATCGACACCGACGACGTCTTCAGCGACAGCACGCGCACCAACACCAAGGTGGTCGACGGCGCGTGCATCTTCCTCAACCGGCCCGGTTTCGAGGGTGGCGAAGGGTGCGCGTTGCACGTCGCTGCGATTCGGGCGAGCGAGTCGCCGACGGCATGGAAGCCGTCTGTGTGTTGGCAGTTACCAATCAAGGTCGATTGGGAAGCCGCGGTGGACGGCACCGAGACCGCCACCCTGCGACGGTGGGAACGACGTGACTGGGGCGACGACGGAGACACGATGCACTGGTGTTGCACCGAGGGGACCGAGGCGTACGTCGGTGACCGGATGGTTGTCGATTCACTCGCCGACGAGCTCACCGAGGTGCTTGGTAAACCGGTCTACGTAGAACTTCGTCGCCGCCTGGGGTGACACGCCCCCAGTGCTAGTACCAACGTCCGATTGGACCCGTCGACGAACTGGTTCACTCTGTTTCCTCTCGGGTTCATGTCGTTGCCGGCTCCTGGACACCGAGCGTTCAGCTCCTTCGTGGGACGAGAGGGATCTATCCCAGTGGCCATTCCAGCGACAGTCAACGAGTCGACCCGCAAGCTCGGTCGACGCGCTCACCGCGCCGGTCGGTCGTTGTTTTCGACGCACGTTCGCCGGTACTGGCCCGCACTGTTGGTCGGATCGTTGTTCACAGTGCTGCAGGTCCTTACCAAGCTCGCCCACCCGTTGCCGCTCGGCTGGTTGATCGACCGCGCGCTCGTCGGCGCGCCGAAGGGCGCCTCGGCGATCCGCGGTGATCTGCTTCTGGCAGTAGGCAGCTTGGCCGCTGTCGTGACCTTCGGCGCGCTCCTCGACTACTGGTCGACGCGGCTGTTGTCGTCGGCCGCGCTGCACGTCGCCACCGACATGCGCAGCCGTGCGTTCATACATCTGCATCGGCTGTCGCTCGGCTACCACAAGCGGCATCAAGTCAACGATCTCAGCTCCCGTGTCACAACAGACGTCGATCACACCCGAGACATGTTGGTGCAGCTGCTTTGCGACCTGGCTCCCACTCTGCTGCGCCTCGTCGGAACGGTCGTGATCATGGCGATCATCGCCCCAACGCTGACGCTGCTCAGCCTGTCGACCACACCGCTGATCGGCATGGCCGTGCATCACTCGCGCCGCAAGTCGCGCGAGGCGACTCGGCGTGCGCACAAAGCCGACCTGGCGGTGGCATCACTGGCAACTGGAAGCCTCGGCGCGATCGAGCTGGTGCAGGCGTTCGTGCTCGAACCCCACCAGTCAGGTCACTTCGACGAGCTCTCGGGCAACAGTCTCAGCGCAGGGGTCGAAACGATCAGGCTCCAGGCTCGGTTCGGGCCGACGGTCGATGCAGCAGGGTTGGTCTCGATCCTGATCGTCCTGTGGGTCGGCGCCAACAGGGTGGCCGACGGTCAGATGAAGCTCGGAGTCCTGTTGATCTTCCTGACCTACGTCGGGTCGCTCTACAAGCCGGTGAAGGCGCTGATGAAGCTGACGACGACCTTCGCTACGGGAAGCGCAGCGGCCGACCGAATCGACGATGTTCTTTCGACAGAGCCCGACATCGACGATCGCCGCGATGCGACCTGCGCTCCGCCGTTCAAGGGTCACGTTCGCTTCGACGAGGTCACGTTCTCTGACGGGCGCGCGCCATTGCTGTGGTCGGTGTCGTTCGACGTCAACGCCGGCGAGACCGTTGCACTGGTCGGTCCCGCCGGCCCGGCGAAGTCGACACTCGCATCGCTCGTTCCACGGCTGATGGATCCGGTCACAGGTAGGGTGTTGATCGATCACCGAGACATCCGCGACTACACCGTCGCCTCGCTGCGTGCCCAGGTGTCGGTGGTCTTCAAAGACACGATGCTGTTGCCCGGCACGATCCGCGACAACATTGCCTGCGGCCGACCGGGCGCCTCGCGGAGGGCAATCGAACGTGCCGCCAAGCTGGCCTTCGTCGACGAATTCACCGATCGCGTTCCCGACGGTCTCGACACGAGTGTCACGGGGCCCGGCGTCGACCTGTCGAGCGATCAACGTCAACGCATCGCCATCGCCCGGGCGATTCTGAGAGACGCACCGATCTTGATCCTCGATGAACCGACCAGTGCGTTCGAAAACGAATCCGAGGAGTTGATCGTGGCGGCGATCGACAATCTCCCTCGGTCTCGCACCACGTTGATCATCGCTCATCGCTTGTCGACCGTGCGGCGAGCCGACCGGATCGTAGTGGTGGACGGTGGCGTCGTCGTCGAAGCAGGAATGCACGACGTCTTGACGAGCGCCGACGGCCTGCACTCGCATTGGCATGACCGGTCGCGCAAACACCCAGATGGATTTTTGGCCCGCATCAAAGCCGACGAGGACGAAAAGAAGGCACCGACGACCGCACCAACTGACCTGCCGCCCTCAGCGGCCGTCAACGATCTCACGAGCACTCAGCGATGAACGTGTTTCTGCAATGCGAATTCTGGGTAATGCCCAGTCATTGCGACAACACGACTGTCTTCATCGAGCGGTCGATGACCGCCGACGCCGTTCGAGGTCGACGGGACGCGTGACCGTGACGATGCGCAGCCCATCGGTCGGTTTCACGACCGACCCGGTCGTTCCCACGCGTGACGTTTTGCTCGACGCTGCAAGCGTCGCCGACATCGTCGGCCACGCCTACGACCGCGGAGGCGCGGTCGAGTCGTGCACTCTACGGCGGGCCGACTATTGCATCGGCGAGAGCCTGCGTGTGGTCTACGACATTGGCATGGACGGCCGCAAGTTCGTGATCTCGGCACGGACCTTTGAAAACAGCATCGACGCCTTTCGGCAAGCGCAGCCCAATGCCCAAGCTGTCGGTGGAATGCCGGGTGTCGCACACGACTCGCGAACGGGGACCGTGTGGTGGATGCTGCCCAACGACCGACAACTCCACAATGTCGGTACGTTGCTGGATCCACCACGCCGAGTACGAGAAAGCAGCGGCGTGGCGTGGGATCAATCGGTCCTCATCGAATTCGCGCCCGAGCGATCAGCAACGGCTCGTCTTGTCGATGCTCATGGGCAGATCTCCGGCTTCGCCAAGGCGTATGTCGATCGCGACGCCCTCGATGTCGCCGATCACTACAACCGCGTCGCCGCGTCCATCGCATTGCTCGACGGAATCCGCACCCCGCGAGCTCTCGGCTGGGCACGGCCCGACCGGATCGTCGTGCTCGAACCGATGCGCGGTCGAACAAGGGCCCAATTGCCCGACGACGTGCAACCGCAGGCGATGCGGTCTCTGGGTGAGGCTCTGGCCAACGTGCATGGCCTGTCAACCGACTTCGGACGGGGCCCGTTTCAACGGTTCCGAACTGAGCGGGTGGTCGGCAGCGCGGACCTCGTGGCGTTCGTCCGTCCTGATGTGGCAGACGCTGCTCGACGACTTCGCGACAAGCTGGTCGCGAGCCAACCGAGCAGCGAAACGATCGTATGTCTGCACGGAGATGTGAACGCCGACAACGTGCTGTTCCACGGCGACCAGATCCACATGATCGATTTCGATCACGGTGGTTCCGGCGCGCCGTCGGCCGATCTCGGCAGCATGCTGGCGTCGCTCTTGACCATGCGGTTGATCGAAACTTCTGTACCGGTTGCAGGCCTCGCCTCGGCGTTCCTCGACGGGTACCGGCAGATCCGGGCTCTCCCGAGTGGGCAGGAACTTCGGTGGTACACGGGTGCAGCCTTTGTAGTCGAAGGCGCAATCCGGGCCGTGAACAGAGTGAATCGACCCACGCTGGCCGTTCTGCCCGAGCTGCTGGAGATGGCCGAGGCGGTACTCGCCGGCAAGTTGGATATCGCTCGGTGAAGTCGGGCACCGGTATCGCCCGTCGACATCGCCGATGAGTAGGGCAACGTCGATCTACAGCTCGTCGTTGTGAGTGATAGTCACGGGTTGACCGTCGAGCAAGGCGATCCGTTCGCCGATCGTCAGACCCGACTCGGAGATTCGCATCGTGATCCCGGCGAGGTTGGCAACCGGTGTATCGGTGAGCCCGTGTGATCTGGCGAGCAACCGAATCACTCCTCCGTGCGTGACCACCAGCAGCGACCCACCCGGGCTCGTATCTCGAATCGCCGACAAGGCCCCGAGCACGCGCAGCAGCACCGAGTCGACTTCCTCGAAGCCGTTGGGGCGTCGCACGTCGTGGATCCAACCCGGCCAGCGCTTGTCGATTTCGGCCGTAGTCAGGCCGGTCCATTCGCCGACATCTCGTTCGCGCAGTCGTTCATCGATCATCACTGGCCCGACGCCGAGCCGTTGAGCGATGATGGCCGCCGTCTCCGCAGCACGGAGCAGATCGCTGGAGATGATTCCGTCGACAGCTCCGATCGAACCGGCAGCGACGGCCGCTTGCCGGCGGCCGAGTTCCGACAATGCCGGATCAGCGTGCCCCTGCCATCGACCGATCGCATTCCAATCGGATTGCCCGTGCCGCACGACGAGCAGATCGGTGCCATCCATGGGAGCGGAAGCTACCGCCGGGGTCGCTTCCCGCGGCCGGGCTGCGCGTACTCGTACTCGCCGGCGACCTTGCTGTCGATCTTGGCCCGATTCAGAACAATGCCCAACAGCGGCGCACCGACGCGCTCGAGGTGGGCGAGACTCTCGCGCATCTGCGGCAATGAGACGCGCTGGGCCTGAGCGACGAGCAGCACGCCGTCGACGTGACGCGACAGGGCGGCGGCGTCGCTGACCGCCAGGATGGGTGCTGAGTCGATGATCACATAGTCGAATCGCCGGGAGAGCTCTTCGGCAAAGGCGTCCATACGTCGTCCGCTCAACAACTCGCTGGGATTGGGTGGAATGGGTCCGCCGACGATCACCCACAGCTGATCGGTGATTCGTTGAATGGTCAGTTCCATCGGGTCGCCGGCCAGGTTGTTGGTGAGTCCGTTGCTCCCGTCAATTGCGAACATGCGATGGAGGTCGGGTTTGCGCAGGTCGGCGTCGACCAGCACCACGTTGGCTCCAGTGTGCGACAACACCACCGCGAGGTTGGCGGCGATCGTGGTCTTGCCTTCGCCGGGACGCGTGCTCGTGACCTGGATCGAGCGCATCTTGCGTTCGATCCCCAGGAACTGCAGGTTGGTACGCAGATTCCGGTATGCCTCGACTGCCGGATTGTCAGGCGCCGAGACGGCGATCGGTCTGTTGTCGCGACTCGATGTGTTGGGCACCCTTGCCAGCAGGGGTAGGTCGGCCCCAAGCCGGGCGAGATCGTCGGTGTTGCGCACCGAATCGTCGAGATGGTCGACCAGGAATGCCGCGCCGAGACCGAGCAACAACCCGACGACAGCCGCCAACGTCGCGGTACGGACAGGCGTGGGCCTGATCGGTTTGATTGGTGCAAACGCCGGTCGCACCAACTGCGCATTGCCGGATGACAGCGCCGCATCGACTTGCAGTTGATCGATGCGCTGACGGAACAGCGACTGCTGGTCGACCAGCGTCGCTCGATTGGCCTGTCGGCCCGAATCGTCGTCGGTGCCGCTCGCATTGATCTGGACATCGAGTGCGTCGATCTGCTTCTGCAGATCGCTGATCTTGGACTGCAGTTGGGTGCTGGCCGAGACCATTCCGTTGACGGCCTGCTCTCGCTTCACGTCGATGTATGCGGCGACATAGGAGTTGGCCAGTATTGCCGCAGTTTGCGGGTCGCCACTTTCGACGCTGACGGTGATGACATCGGCATCGCTGAGACTGCTCCCACTGACGCCGGGTTGGTCGTCTCGGAGGCCAAGGTTCTGCTTCAACCTTGCGTACACCGCATCGCTCTCGAGTACTGAGATCTCGTTCTGGATCTGACGGTCGCTGTTGATGGTCTGTTGACCGCTGCCGAACACAGTTCCACCCGGCGCCGCACCGATCAACATGTCAGCACGGGCTCTGTAGATCGACGCCTGCCGCATCGACAGCGCGATTGCCGGAGCGGTGGTGGCGATGATCGCGACGATCACGATCCACGACCGACGGATGAGAACGCGCCAATAGTCGCGCAAGGTCATCCTCGGACGCTCGCCAACGCTCATAGAAGTCGCCAGCCTACCGGTGGTGCTCGACCCATGGTTCCAACGGCGCGGCGTCGACGCCGCCGCGGTCAACGCGGCGCATCGGGGCCGAGCACGACGATCACGTCACCGCGGTCGTCGGAGTTGGTGACCGCCTGCGCCGACGTCGTTGGGAGCGCGGCAATGATCGCATCCGGCACGTTGATGTCCTTGGCAACGATGCCGGCCTCATCGTCGAACCCTGGTCGGTAGTAGATGATGGTCGCATCGACAGGTTTCAGCGAGTCACCGAGATCGATGATGTAGCCGAGTGGCCGGATCCGATCGGCGGTGATGCTGGCGAGCTTGAAGCGACCATCGCCATTGGCGATCACCAATCGCACTTGGCCGCGCGGCAGCGGACCGGCGATCGTGGTAGTGGTCGGGGCAGCCTCGGTCGTCACAGCCTTGGTCGTCGACGTGGTCGTTGCCGCAGCAGTGGTCCTCGACGTGGTCGTGGTGGCTGTAGCCGTGGTGGTGATGTCATTCGTCGTTGTCGTAGCTCCGGACGTGGTGGTGATCGAACCGGCTTCCGACGTCGTGGGTGGAGTGATGGTGACGCTGATGGTGGGATCGAGCACGAACGTGTCGGCAGGCTGCGGACGGCCTGCGATCGCGACACCGGCAAGACCGCCGACCACGATCACGGCGAGGGCCAACGGCCACGACTTGCGCATGAGGTCTGCCAAGTTACCAGCGCACTCGCGACGGATGCCCGGGAGGTCCCGACGACGCACGGTGAGCAGTGCGCGAGACGGGATTGCGCGCACCGATCGGAAGGCTGCGGCGGGCCAAGGTCTCTAGACTAGGCGTCAGCGGCGCAGAGTTCAGTGGAGGGCCCATGGACAAGCAGTCTCGAATCTATGTTGCTGGTCATGCGGGCCTCGTGGGATCGGCGGTGGTGCGTCGGCTGGAAGCCGAAGGGTTCACCAACATTCTCACGGCGAAGCGTCAGCAACTCGATCTGCGCGATCAGGCCGAGGTCTCGCACTGGTTCAAGGCCAATCGCCCCGAATATGTCTTCCTGGTCGCCGGCACCGTCGGCGGCATCATGGCCAACAGCACACGGCCGGCCGAGTTCATCTACGACAACATGATGATCCACGGAACTGTCGTTCACGCTTCACATCTCTACGGCGTGACGAAACTGTTGTACCTCGGCTCCTCGTGCATCTACCCGCGGCAGGCAACCCAGCCGATCAACGAGGAGCAGTTGCTGACCGGCCCGCTCGAGCCGACCAACGAGTGGTACGCCATCGCCAAGATTGCCGGCATCAAGCTGTGTCAGGCCTACCGGCAGCAATACGGTTGCGACTTCATCTCGGCGATGCCGACCAATCTTTACGGGCCGAACGACAACTTCGACCTCGCCAGCGGGCATGTGTTGCCGGCTCTCATCCGCAAGTTCCATGACGCGAAGGCGAGCGGCGCGGGCAGAGTAGTGATCTGGGGCACCGGCTCACCGATGCGCGAGTTCTTGCACGTCGATGACCTGGCCGATGCCTGCCTGCACTTGATGCGGCACTACAGCGACAACATCCACATCAATGTCGGGACCGGCGTGGATCTCTCGATTCTCGAGCTCGCCGAGAAGATCCGTGAGTTGGTCTACCCGGAGGCCGACTTGGAATTCGACGCCTCCAAGCCAGACGGCACACCGCGCAAGGTGTTGGACGTCAGCCGTCTCGAAGCCACGGGATGGACACCGAAGATCGATCTCGACACGGGTCTGCGCACGACCTACCAATGGTTCGTCGATCAACAGTCGGCCAACGCCGCATGCGCGGCATCGACAGCCTCGCGGCCGCAGCGACCTGAGGCCGCACACAACAGAACACCAACACGTCCAACTCGGGCGTGACCGTCGTCCAGCAATACATGCGTTGCGCGAAGGCGATGCGCCGCAGCGAGTTGTGGAGCGCAACGTCACAGCCTGACCGTTCAGGGGTGCCATCGCTCGGCTGCATCCTTCCCGATCAGATCGCGTTGCCGGACGACGTCACGGCATCCGCACCCAGGGTGTAGGCGGTCATCGACAGCGAGCCGTAGGCGTAGCCCTGTCGGAGCACGTTGGTCGGAGTACCCGCGGCGGCGGCGAGGCCGGCAAGATACAACAGGGGCATGAAGTGGTCAGGCGTCGGGACAGCGTCGCGATAGTCGGGGTGGTCGCGGATCTTGACGATGTCTCCCGGCCTGTCGATCATCAACGCCATGACGTCCTCGTCGAACCGGTGCGCCCAATCGAAACCGGCGTCGGGTTGCCCCCAATCGGTTTGCCGCAAGTTGTGCACGACATTGCCACTGGCCAGGATCAGCACGCCACGTTCGCGCAACGGTGCCAGTTGAGCGCCTAGTGCAACGTGGTATTCGAAGGGTTGATCGGCGTTGATCGACAACTGCACGACGGGGACGTCGGCGCCCGGGAAGGCATGGACCAACACCGACCACGAACCATGATCAATACCCCAGCTGTCGAGATCCATCCCCACCCAGGTCGGCTCGACGACCTCGGCAATTTCCGCTGCAAGGGTCGGATCACCGGGAGCCGGATATTCCAGGGCGAACAGTTCGTCGGGGAAGCCGTAGAAGTCGTGGATGGTCCTGGGCTTGGCCATGGCGGTGACGGCGGTCGCGTTGATGTACCAATGCGCAGAGACGACGATGATCGCCCGAGGGCGCGGAACCGATGCCCCGAAGGCGCGCCACAGGTCGGTGTAGCCATTGTGCTCCAAGGCGTTCATCGGGCTGCCATGGCCGATGAACGCAGCGGGCATCAAGGTGTCAGTCATCGGTGATGCTCTCCTCGTGGGTCGGCCGGCACGATGTACGCCTTGTTCTACCAAACCCTTCCTGCTTGGGCGCGATTTCGGCGGTCCCAGGCGTATTTCCGCGCCCACGTACCCCGCTTGGGCGCGATTTCAGCCGCCACAGACGTATTTCCGCGCCCAAGTACCTTTACAAGATGACAACCACCGCACCGGCCGCGAGGAGCGCAGGAAGCCCGACCCGCAGCCCAACCTGACTGTACCGGCGAGCCGACACGCGAACCCCCAAACCGCCGGCAGTGTCTCGCCACAGCAAGCCCGACAGCGCACCGCTGATCACCAGCACCGGGCCCATGTTCACTCCGACCAGCAGCGCCCAGACCTGGGAGCGATCATGGAGGGCAGGCTGCGCAGCGAGAACGGCCGGCAGGTTGTTCGACACATCGGAGGCCACGGCGCCGAACGTCAAGGCGCGCAGCCGTCCCGACATTCCTGACGCGTCGAACACCGAAGCGAGCTTGAGATACGAGCTGGCGCCGGCAACCATCTCGCTCAAGCCGGACGCCACGAGAAGCGCCTCGTGTGGGACTGCCCGGACAGGGACATGGGCCGCCAACGCTGCCGACCAGGCGAGCGCGATGGCGGCGACAATCCACTCGGGAACCCCTACGGCGGAGCCGACCGTGAAGCCTACGAGCACAAACCCGACGATCGGAAGCCCTCGTCGCAAGGCGCTGAGATCACCCGGTTGATCGACGCTCGTGAGCTGGGGCCGTTCGGTGACAAATGTCCGGCGAAACCCGAGCCAGCCGACGAAGCAACCAACGACCGTTGGCACGAGGAGGTGTCGTCCAAAATCGGCGACACGGAGATTGAAATGTTCGGCGACGATGAGGTTGGTGAGATTCGAGACGGGCAGTGGGTTCGAGGCAAGGCAAGCGAGTATCGCCGGCTGAAACGCCAGCATCTCGGGTGCGTACCCATTTCGCTGAGCAATCCTGATGTAGAGCGGTGTCAGCAGCACGACCGACGCATCGAGATTGAAAACGATTGTCACGGCGGTGCCGAGCAACCACAGCCAGGCCACCAGATGCTCGCCTCCGTCGACCAACGCAGCGAGTGCGGCGAAGACACCGATGCGGTCCAGCACGATCGCCAGCGGAACCGCGAATAGCAAAAAAAGCAGTGGCTTCGTCAGCAACTTCAGCGAGTCGGAGGCTGTGTCCCACTGAATCACGTGCGCAGTGAGGCCGACGAGGGCAGCGACAACTGGGCCCACCCACAACGGGGCGCCAAACGGTCGCAAGAACATCGCCGCGATGCCAACAACGAGAAGTGCGACGGCTATCACTATTCGTCAGGCGTCGATCGCCGGCCACAGAGTTTGCCCGTCGATGATCGTCGCCGCGATCAGCGGGATGCCGGGTCGGTAGACGAACTCGATCGGGTTGGCGGCGTGGAGGATGACGAGATCGGCGCGCGCTCCTGTGGCAACGATGCCGACGTCGACGCGCCGTAGCGCCATTGCACCGCCGGCCGTTGCCGCCCAGAGCGCTTCGTCGATGGTCATCTTCATGTCGCGTACCGCCAACGCAATGCAGAAGGGCATCGACGTCGTGTAACTCGAACCCGGGTTGCAATTCGACGCCAGCGCGATGGTCCCACCTGCATCGAGCAGCCGCCGCGCGTCGGGGTAGGGCTGGCGGGTCGAGAAGTCGGTGGCCGGCAAGAACGTGGCGACGGTATCGCTGGCCGCTAGTGCACCAATGTCATCGTCGGAGAGGTAGGTGCAGTGGTCGGCCGAAGCACATCCGAGCTCGACTGCCAGTTGCACGCCCGGGCCGTTGCCGAGTTGGTTGGCGTGCAGCCGCAAGCCGAGCCCTGCATTGCGGCCGGCCTGCAACACGGCGCGGCACTGGTCGGCGTCGAATGCTCCTCGCTCGCAAAACGCATCGACCCATCGCGAATGCGGCGCACACTCGGCCAACATCTCGCCACACACCAGAGCCACATA
>JANMQX010000322.1:0-3345 GCA_031370745.1 Ilumatobacteraceae bacterium | reverse complement strand
GCCGAAATCCCAGACCGCGACGAACTCGTACCCGTCGCCGAACAAGCCGGACGACTGATCCGCGCCGCGCTCGACAGCCTCACGCAACAGCCGTGACCAACACACCGTCGAGCCATCCAAGGAGAAACCGATGAAACGGCTACTCACCATCTTTGCCACGACCGCAGCCGTGGTCGCCGTGTTCGGCGCCCCGGCCGCCGGCCACGGACGCGAACAAACCTACGCGATCACCCAAACCACGCCCGCCGGGCCGACCCCGCACTTCCCCGGATACGACGCCGCGTCCGGCAACGTACTGGTGTCCAACCCGTCCGCGGGCACGGTCACCGAACTCGTCCTGGGCGCCGGCCCGACACGGTCGTTCGCCGCCGGGGCAGTCCCTCACACGGTGGTCGTCGACTCCCGAAGCCGGCGTGCGTTCGTGACCAACAAAGGCGCGGCGTCGGTGTCGGTGCTCGACCTCGATACCGGGGCCACAGCCAGTTTCGCTGTCGGCCCGAACCCGCATGGCCTCGCCATCGACAACGCCCGCAACCGGCTGTATGTGACCAGCATCGACGCCGACCAGCTCGAGGTCTACGACCTGCAGACACTGGAGCTCGTCGCGACCGTCCCGGTTGGTGACGGGCCGTGGGGCGTGACCGTCGAAGCCGGCCGGATCGCCGTCACCGATACCGCCGGATCCACCGTCCATCTCATCGACGCCACAACTCTGAAGGTACGCGACGTGGTCGAGGTCGGCCAGGGTCCGTGGAACGCCCGCTTCGCCGGGAGCACCCTGTTCGTCACCCTCGAGCGCGCCGGCGAAGTCGTCGCCGTCCGCCACGGACAGATCATCTGGCGCACCCAAGTCGGCGCCAGCCCGCACGGCATCGTCGTCGACCAGCGCCGCGGAACCGTGCTCGCCGCAGTGACCGGCACGAACAACGTCGTCGTCCTCGACTCCCGCACCGGTGACATCACGCAAACAATCGGTATGCCCGCCGGCCCGGCAGGGATGACCATCGACCCAGACACCGGCCGGGTCTGGGTCGATTCCCATCTGACACCAACCGGCACGCAGCTTCCCTGGTTCAACTGGCAGGCTTTGGGAAACGCCAAGCAGCGATCGCGCGGAGCGCGTTAGCGTGTCGGTGATGCCGACAGTTGAGGTGTTCGCCGATGTCTGTTGTCCATTCGCGCACGTCGGCCTGCGCCTTTTGGCGGTTCGACGCAATCAACTCGGCCGGGTTGACCTGCAGATCCGGGTTCGGGCGTGGCCTTTGGAATTGGTCAACGGCAGCCCGCTGGATCCGGCGGTCGTGGCGGAGGAGGTCGACGAGCTGAAGCATCTCGCCGCGCCGTTCGCCCACTTTGATCCGACTCGCTTTCCCTCGACTTCGCTGCCCGCACTCGACCTCGCCGAACTCGCCTATCAGGAAGGTTTGGACGTCGGAGAACGCGTCAGTCTGGCCTTGCGCAACGCGCTGTTCGAAGACGGGCTCGACATCGGTGAACCTTCCGTCGTCAGACGAGTCGGCGACGCGTTCGGCCTGGCCGCGCCGGGTCCCGGAGAGCGTGAAGCCGTTGTACGGGATTGGCATTCGGGCAAAGAACGTGGGGTCGAAGGTTCGCCGCATTTCTTCTGCGGCGTGCAGAGCGCCTTTTGTCCGTCGCTCGACATCGCCAAGCACGACGGGCGGCTGCGGGTGACGGTGGATCGACAGGCGCTCGACGCCTTCCTCGCCGACTGCTCTGACGATTGGCGTCCGGACTGACGACCTTGCCCGCCGGTCAACTGTGACATCGACGGTGTGCCGACGCGGAGCGACGAGACATGAGAGTGACCGGCGGGTTCGTCCCGCCGGGAGCGGTACTCGTCGACACTGATCTCGCCAGCGGCACGCCCGTCATCGAGTTGATCGATCGGCGTGCGTGGCCGATCGCGGCCCGTTCGCATCCATGGGAGTATGAGCAAAGCGATCGCCGCCCACATCGCCAGATCATTGGAATCATCAGCCGGGGTCCGCGCCCAGTTACCGTTCCAGAACATCATAGTTCGAGCCTCCTATGGTCGGCTTCGCTGTAGTTCGTTGGACCTCATCGAGCGTTCGTCCGCTACGGCCAAAGGTCACCTTGCAGGGCGTACCCTTCGCGCGCCGACCCTTGCGCTTGGTTGATACGTGCTCCGACTCAATTGATTCACGAGCCCGGCAGAGCGCCTGGCGGCCATACAGCCGAACGGGTCGACGCATTGCTCCACCGAGAAAGACGGGTCGGCTTCCGTCCGCCTCCTGTCGCGTCGCTGCCACCATCCCCCACCAACCATGCGACCCCGTCGGTCCACATAGGGATGACAGCCGATTTCGACTGGAGGTCGATACCCTAGGGGGTATAGTATATTTGTGTGCAGTATGAGAGAGGGATTCCGATGGATGTAGCCGATGACGTGTTGGCCGATCTCATGCGGCGACTTCGCAAGATCGAGGGGCAGGTTCGCGGCATTCAACAGATGCTCGCCAATGAACGCGACTGCCGCGACGTAGTGACACAGATCTCGGCGGCGAGCAAAGCGCTCGATCAGGCCGGGTTTCTGCTGGTTGCTGCCGGATTGACGTGGTGCATCGCAAACCCGGACGAATCTTCTGCTGGCGGCTACTCGGTCCCCGATGTGCAACGGATGTTCATGAAGTTGGCCTGAACGCCCAGCCGCCACCGCCTGACACAACACTCGATCGAACTGAGAAACCATCATGACAACGTCCACCATCGCTCCACCAGACCTCGCCGAGCCGACCGCCGAGGTGCATTGGTTCGCGCGGCTCGGTCGCTTCTCGGCACGCCGGCGCCGCCCATTGATGCTGGCGTGGCTGGTGCTCACGTTGGCCGCGGCGCCGCTGGCAGTCACGTTGAACGGTGCGTTGTCGGGCGCGGGGTGGGAAGCGCAGGGTTCGATCGCGCAGCGGGTGCGTGACGAGCTCCGGTCCGACTTCCCTCAGGTCGGCGCCGAGGCCGCGGTTGTCGTCATCAACCAGGCTTCACCGGTTGCCGATGACGGGTCCGCCGTCGCAGTGGTGATCGCCGCACTTGAGGGATCCCCCGGCGTGAAAGCTGTCGCAGATCCGTTGTCGATGCCGGCCGATGCTGGGCTGGTCTCTGCTGACGGACGCACGGTGTTGATCCCGGTGCAGTTGTCCGCCAGATCTGACGCGGCTCTTCCCGAGTCGGCCGGTGAGGTGATCGCAACGGTCGGATCGTTGGACCTGCCCGCTGGCGCTCGGGCCGAGGTCACCGGTGAGTGGCCGGTGTGGAGCGACTTCAACCAGTCCAACGAGGAGGCGTTGCACCGGGCGGAGTTGTTTCCGG
>JANMQX010000317.1:0-4683 GCA_031370745.1 Ilumatobacteraceae bacterium | reverse complement strand
GGCAGTCGACCTCATCGACACCGATCGGCTGGTCGCGGAGTGGCCGAACGACACCAAGCTGGTCTGGCTGGAGACGCCGACCAATCCGCTGTTGCGGTGCTTCGACATCGAAAGGATCTGTGAGATCGCCCACCACCGTGGCGCGCTGGTGTGTGTCGACAACACCTTCGCCACACCGTTCCTGCAGCAGCCGCTGTCGCTCGGCGCCGATGTCGTGGTGCATTCGGCCACCAAGTACCTCGGCGGGCACAGCGATGTGGTCGGCGGGTTCCTGGCCCTCAACGACACCGACCTCGCCGGTCGATTGACGTTCACCCAGAACGCAGCGGGCGCGGTACCAGCGCCGTTCGATTGCTACCTCGTGCTGCGCGGCGTGAAGACGCTCGCCGTGCGCATGGAACGTCACTGCGCCAACGCTCGGTCGATCGTCGACGTGCTCGTCGGCCATCCGGCGGTCGAGCGGGTGCTGTATCCGCAGCTGCCCGACCACCCCGGCCACGCCGCGGCTGCCAAACAGATGCACGATTTCGGTGGCATGGTCAGTTTCACGATGCGCGGCGGAAGCGAGGCGGCGCTGCGTGTCGCTGCGGCGACGAAGCTGTTCGTACTCGCCGAATCGCTGGGGGCGGTCGAGAGTCTGATCGAACATCCGCACCAGATGACCCATGCCTCGGTCGCCGGGTCACCGCTGGAAGTCCCCGACAACCTGGTGCGTTTGTCGGTCGGGATCGAGTCAGCCGCCGACCTGGTCGCTGACCTCGAGCAAGCCCTCGGGTAAGACAACCACGACGTCGTCGTCCGCGACGGCCGGTTCGGGCCTACTGACCATCACGGCGCCGACGATCACGATCGACATACCGAGAATCGCCCAAGCGTGCAACGAGTCGCCGCGGACGGCCACTCCCAGGATCGTGCCGACGATCGGGGTGAAGAAGATGCCGATCATGCCGCGTACCGTGCCGGCCCTGCTCAGCAGTATGCCGTACAGCGCGAACGCGATCCCCGTGCCCATCGCGCCGAGCATGAAGAGCGCCCCAAACGCCTTCAGGTCGATCCCGCCGCGCACCAAGCTGACAACCCCATACGGCAGTGACAGCACTCCAGCGATCACAGCCATCCACAACATCGGCGCCAACGATCCATACTTGTGGTACATCGGCCGAGCGATGTTTGCAGCGAGGGCGTAACAGAGGAGGGCGATGGACAGCAGCACGATTCCCTTCACGTCGGCCGACGTACCCTCGTCGACCGACGTGATCGAGATCACTGCGATCCCGGCGAACCCGATCAACACCGCGACCATCCGGAAGGTGGACGGGGCTCGGCGAATCCAGATCGCTGTCACCACAGCGCTGACAACGGGCAGACCGCCGTTGATCATCCCGGTGATCGATGAGCTGACAGTGCTCTCGGCGATCGGGTAGAGCAGGAAGGGGACGGCCATCCACAGCGCGGCCAGCAGCACGAATCGGGCCCAGTCCTGACGCTCGATTCGGCGGCGAGCGGCCGGGATCATTGCCAGCACCAGTGCGCCGAACAGGCAGCGGCCCAGCGGCACGACGCCGGCTTCGACGTGATCGATGGCGATCGCGATCCACAGGAACGAGCTGCCCCACATCGCTGCCACTGCAGTGGTCATCGCCCACTCGCTGGGCCCGAAATGACCGATCGACGCCTCTCCATCCGATCGATTCACATCTCGATTCTACGAAGGACTGGGTGTCGGTGCTCAGCGGATTTCAGCCAGCAATGTTCTCTGCGGCTCGGGCTCCGCTGCGCAGCGCACCTTCCATGAATCCGCTGAACTCATCGGTGTGCTCGCCGGCCAACAGGAGCCGGCCCTGCTGGCCGTGACCTCCGTGGGGCCGGTGCATCAAGGGCATCGCCGCAGCCATCTGGCCTGGGCCGAAGCAGCTGTACGCACCAAGGCTCATCGGGTCGTTGGTCCAATCGGTGTGCACTCGCTGGCCCGCCAAGCCCTTGGCCCCCGGGAACAGCCGGTCGATCTCGGCGACGATCCGATCTGGGGCCTCGGGGAGGGCAGCAAACGCAGCACCGTCGTGTGAGGACAACAGGTTGGTCAGGACCCCACGATCCCCGCCCTGGTCGTCGGTCGTCTCCCACAGATGACCCCACGCCCGCTCGGTCAGCACCTCGCCGTTGCTGCCGTAGTCGCGCCAGATCCGGCGGTCGAACTGCACGCTGATCTTGCCGCCGACGCCATACCCGACCGCACCGAGCTCCAACGGCATCTCCGCCCAGATACGAGACAGCACCGGGAGTGGCACCGCGGCAACGATCGTCCCCGCAACGATGACCTCGCCGGTCGTCAACGTGATGGCGCCGACAGCGCCGGAAGCGACGTCGATCGACTGCACAGCCGTCGCCAGCCGCACCCGATTTCCGAGGCCCGCGGCCAACCCGGAGGCGAGTTGATCGTTGCCTCCGACGATGCGGTGGCACTCGCGCCGTCCGGCTTTCTGCAGCCGCTCGAGACCTCCGGCGAAACGCTGGCTGACCTCCTCCGGCGGAAGCATGTACTCGGTGCGGATGTGTCGCCCGATCACGAGCCGCGAATACACGGACAGGTCGAGGGAATGCATGAGATCGGCGAGCGTTCCGTGCTCGGCAGCAGCATCGTCGCCGAGCGCGGTCACGGCGCCTTCCCAACGGATGAGGTCGGGCTCGATCGAAGCATGCATCGACATCGGAACAGCGCGCCCTCCTGCATCGACCAGGGTCGCATCGTGGTCGAGGTCGGCGGATCGCGAAGTCAGCGTCAGTCCGAGCCTGGCCGCGAGCGCGAGCACCTCGGCGTGGTTGGAATCGATGAACTCGGCGCCGCGCTCGCACGTTTGTCCATCGCTGAAATGATGGCTGAACACTCGCCCACCGACACGACCGCGCGCTTCCAACACCACCACGTCGACGCCGCGCGCCGCCAACACGTCGGCGCAACGCAGACCGGCGAGTCCGCCGCCGACGATCGCCACATCGACCTGTTCGACGGCCATCTACGAGCCCATCTCGACACTCATCTCAGAACAGTGTGGGCTGCTCGGCGATGATGCGCCGCGGCACGCCCGGCCAAGGCACGTAGTGGTCCATGAACACCCACGTGCGCCGATGTATCGCCGACGGACCGTAGGCCTGCAGCGCAGCTTTGTGCATCGGGCACGGGTATCCCTTGTTGGAATCGAAGCCCCACTGGGGATAGTGCTCGCTCTGCTCGCGCATGATGCGGTCGCGAGTCACCTTGGCCAGGATCGAGGCCGCGGCCACCGACAGGCAGTGCAGGTCGGCTTTGACCCGCATCTCGACATGGGCCACATTGGCGCCGACGAAGTTCCACTTGCCGTCGACCACCGCGGCATCGGGCACCACGCCGAGGGCGGCGAGTGCCCGCCGGGTTGCCAGCCGCTGTGCCTCGGCCATTCCCAGCTCGTCGCACTCCGGCTGCGATGCGCCGCCGACAGCCCACGCGTCGCACCACCCGGCGATGCGATCGAACAGGAACTCGCGACCGGCCTCGGAGAGCATCTTCGAATCGCGCACACCGTTGACCCTGCGCTGGCGCGGCAATACGGCTGCCCCGACCATCAACGGGCCGGCCCAAGCGCCGCGGCCGACCTCGTCGATGCCAACGACTACCTCGTGACCGGCAGCCCACAGCTCTTTCTCGATCGACCGAGAGGGCACTCCTCGGGTCATCAGCGCAGCACGATCGCCGGATCGCCGACGACAACTTCGCCGACCCGCCACCACATGTCGGACAGCGATGACACCGCCATGGGATCGATGGCCGCGAGCAAGCCGCCCGACGTCTGCGGGTCCATGCACAACGCTTCGCCCGCCGCGGTCGCTGTCGATTGCAGGTGGCCGGCGACATAGTCGCGGTTGCGCGGATCGCCGCCGGTGCGCACCCCTCGCTCGGCCGCCTCGAGAGCGCCCGCGTACGCACGCAGACCCTCGGTGTCGATGATGATCCGCACGCCCCCGCGCTCGGCCATCTCCCAGGCGTGACCGGCCAAGCCGTAGCCGGTGACATCGGTTGCCGCGTGGACCACGCTGCCCATGGATTGCAGCTCCTCGGAGGCGGCGCGATTCAGCTGGCGCATGCCGGCGATGGCCAAAGCCTTGTCGCTCGCCGACCCGCCGGCCAGCGCCAAACCCGTGCCAAGCAGCTTGCTGAGCACCAACACGTCGCCTGGCAACCCGCCACCCTTGCGGAACACCTTTGCCGGATCGACGACGCCCTGCACGGCAAGACCGAAGATCGGCTCGGGATTGCGGATGGTATGGCCGCCGGCAATCGTCCCACCAGCCTCGGCAACAACCGCAGCAGCGGCGTCGAATATCGCCACGATCGCATCTGGCGGGAAGTGCTCGGGAAACGCGGCGATGTTGACCGCGATCGCCACCCGACCGCCCATCGCGAACACGTCGCTGCAGGCGTTGGCCGCGGCAATTGCCCCGAAGTCGCTGGGGTGAGCGACCAGAGGTGGGAAGAAGTCGGTGGTGCTGACCAGCGCGACGCCTGGAGCCATCTCGTAGATCGCCGCGTCGTCGAACGGGGCCAAGCCGACCAGCAGCGATGGGTCGACGCCAGCGGGCATGTCGCGCACCATGTCGGTCAACAGCGCTGCACCCCACTTGGCGGCGCATCCGCCGCACGACGTCCAC
>JANMQX010000295.1:0-3219 GCA_031370745.1 Ilumatobacteraceae bacterium | reverse complement strand
GTGGCGATCACCGACGAGAAGTACGTGCTGCTGACCACGTTCCGCAAAAACGGCGATGGGGTCGCGACGCCCGTGTGGATCGTCGCGCTGCCAGACGGAACCGGAGGCTTCACGACGGAGATCGATTCGGGAAAGGTGAAGCGTGTTCGCAACAACCCGTCGGTGACCCTGCAGCCGTGCAACCTGCGCGGCAAGGTGACTATCGACGCTGAGGTAATGACCGCGACGGCCGACGTGTTGTTGGGTGCGCAGGCTCGGGCAGTCACCAAAGCAGTGCGCCGAAAGTACCGAGTAGCGATATTGCTGCTCGACGTCGGCACCCTGTTTCGCAAACTGTTCCGCCGCCCAGAAGCCGAAGCGTGCGCCATCCGACTTCGCTTCGATTGACCAGTCGACTGTCGGCCCTGACGCACGGATCGCATTGCCAGTTCTGTCTGGAAACCGGGTCTGACCCTTGAACCACACCGCGGACCGGGCGTAGCGTGCGCGCACTGCCCTCATTTGCCGACAAAGGAGATTCGCGATGAAACGTCGTATCGCTCGAACCGCGCCTGCGCTGATGGCCTGCCTGACGATGGCGAGCGTCACGCTCGTCCCGTCGTCGGCGAGTGCCGACGACGAACGACCGCTTGACGGGTTCGAGCACATCGTCGTGATCTACGAGGAGAACCACAGCTTCGACAACCTCTACGGAAATTGGGGCGACGTCAACGGAGGCCACGTCATCGGGTTGGGCGACGCGACCACCGCGAACACGACTCAGGTCGACTCGGCAGGTGCTCCGTACCCGTGCCTGTTGATGAGCGACGTCAACCTCATGTCGCCGCCGTTGTCGCCCGATTGCAGCACTTCGACGTTCTCTTTCGGAGCAAGCAAGCCGACGACGGCGTACCACTTCGGCAATGCGCCGTTCAACATCGACACGTACATTCCAGCCACAGCGACCACGTGTCCACTGCAGGCGGAGTTGTTCACCCATCCATTCGGCGTGCTCAACGGACTGGGACGGACCGGTGGATGCACTCGCGACATGGTTCACCGGTTCTACCAAGAGCAGTATCAACTCAACGGGGGCCATCAGAACCGTTACGTCACCGGCAGCGATTCCGCCGGTATGACGATGGGCTACTACGACACCACGCGGTTGCCGATCTACAGGTATCTGCATTCGCGCAAGGCGCCGAACTACGTCGTGCTCGATCAGTTCTTCCAGGCCGCATTCGGTGGCTCGTTCCTCAACCATCAGTACTTGGTTGCCGCTGCCGCGCCACCGTTCGCTGCCGGTTCACACTCGGTGCTCGACGCCAATGGGTTTCCGAACGCGACGTATCCGCTGTACACCACCTCTGGGGTGACCGATGGGGCAGTCACTCAGGCGTGCGGTCTACCGACAACGATCGTCAGCCTGGCGTGCGGTGACTGGGCGGTCAACACGGTGCAGCCGCCGTTCCAACCGACCAGTAAGTTCGGCGCCAAGATGCCACTGGTCGACGACACGACGACACCATTGACAATCGGTGACCGCCTGACCGACGCCAAGGTGAGTTGGGCGTGGTACTCCGGAGGTTGGGACAACGCCAACGGCAACGTCGCCGGCAGCGGCTACACGAATGGCCCCGGACCAACCTGCGCAGATCCCAACTCGACGCCTGCCACGCCGGACCTCGCCGGCAAGGGAGGGTACCCCTACTGTCCCGATCGTTCATTCCAGACCCATCACCAGCCGTTCAACTACTACGCTCGCTACGCGCCAGGGCAACCGGATCGAGCCCATCTGCAGGACGAGGCGAACTTCATCCATGCCGCCCAGGCTGGCAAGTTGCCGTCCGTGAGTTTCGTCAAGCCGCTCGGCACCGAGAACGAGCATCCCGGTTACGCCAGCGAGTCGAACGGCAGTGATCACCTCGTGAGCTTGATCAAGGCGGTCGAGAACGGACCGCAGGCAAAGAACACGTTGATCGTGGTGACCTACGACGAGTTCGGCGGCCAGTGGGATCACGTGTCGCCCCCAGGCATGGGTAACACCGAAGGCGTCCACGACCTGTTCGGTCCCGGCACCCGCGTTCCCGCGCTTGTGATCGGTCGCCGCATCGACCACGACGGTGTCGATCACACGGTGTACGACACCACCTCGATCATGCGGACGATCGAAGCACAGTGGGACCTGCAGCCTGTCGCGACCCGAGATGCCGCGGTCAACGATCTCGGGCCTGCCGTCAACGAGTCTGAGCGTGATAGCGGAGGCCACGACTAACTCAGGTCAACTCACCAGGGCGGTCTTGACCGGCTCAATTCGACGGATGCTCAACGACACACGTGGCGCTGTCGTTAACCTCGGGTGGTCGCGCGCAGCTGCGAAGCGGCTTGCTCCCGTAGCTCAGGGGATAGAGCATCGGTTTCCTAAATCGAGTGTCGGAGGTTCGAATCCTCCCGGGGGCGCCAAGAAAGTGTACTTGAGCGGGTCTTTTCGTCAATATGGAAGCGACAGACGACTGAAACCGTTGGGCGCGATTGGCGGCCATTTCTGTGCTGTCCCGGTTCATAGTGGACATGTTGGCTCCGGTAGGTGTGTTCCGGATTGTTGTGGAACTGACCATTTCCTGCCTTGATTGGGAAGTATGCGGGAAGGGAGCGTGCCGGATCTGGTGGTCTGTCGGTGGCGATTGACGCTGGCCCGCGTCCCGGGAAACCCCGAGCATCCGACGGCTCAGCATCCGTCGGGTTCATTTCACGGCAAGGCTCGGACCCTGACGGTCTGTGCGGGGGGTGCTATCCAAGCAGGCTCTGGAGTGGCGCCGCCGGCGTCTGCGTCGTCACCGGAGTTGCGGATTTCAGCCAGTCGCGAAGTGCTGCGGCTGCGGGCGACAGCGTGCGTTCGCGTCGTTGCAGGATCGGGAACGAGCTCTCGGTTCGCAGCGGGGCGGCGAGTGCGACGAGTCGCCCGTTGTGGATCAGTGCCTCGACGATGTGCATCCAACCCAGCGCAAGGCCCTGGCCATCGAGTGCTCCTTGCACGATGAGCGAGTAGTCGTTGCTCCGATATCCGGCGAGCGTGGTCGGAGCGGTCACGCCATGTGCGTCGAACCATCGGCGCCAGTCGAAGCGAGGTGCGTAGCGTTCCTCGAGGTGCAGCAATGGCGCCTCGAGCAGCGCCGCTGGCTCACCGAACGGGAGCGACTCGGCCATCGACGGAGCCGCGACCGGCACGATCTCCTCGAC
>JANMQX010000293.1:0-2392 GCA_031370745.1 Ilumatobacteraceae bacterium | reverse complement strand
GTGGCGATCCGGCGTGCGTCGGCTGGACGCGATCGCACGACGATCCCAACGTCGTGCAGCTGCGCGACAAGCTGAACCAGCACAACGGGATCAGGGGCCTCGAGGTTCTCGACCCCGGTGAGGTCGAACGGGCTGCACACCTGTTCCATCGCGACGGGTTCGTGGTCGTGCGTGACCTGCTGGGTCCCGAGCAGCTGGCGCGCATGCGCCGTGCCACAGAGCGAGCGCTCGACGAGATGCTGGCGGTCGACCCGACGTGCGCTGCGGGTGGTGGTGCCGGTGGTTTGCCACATCGCTTCTCGTTCGGGAGCAGCTCGGCGTCACGACACATGCTGCACGTCGACGAATGGGTCGAGCTGGTGGACATGGCGACGACGACGCCGATCCTCACAGCGATCTTCGGTTCACCCAACTACATCGTGATCGGTGCCGGTGGCGATGTCGCCATGCCGGGCGCGATCGAGTACCAGGGTCTGCACTCCGACAACGTGTGGTCCGAGCTGCACGATCCAACCGGCCGGATCTCGACCCGAGAGCTGCCTGTCCCCGCTGTCACGATCAACTTCCCGATGGTCGATCTCACCCGCGAGAACGGTCCGACGAGGCAGATCCCCGGCACGCAGAACTCGCGCAACGCAATCCCCAATTTGGCCGACGAGCCGGAATGGATGAAGCTCAGCACCGTCTGCCCGGTGCCTGCGGGCTGCGGCATCTTTCGTGACCTGCGCGCCTGGCACGGTGGAACGCCAAATCTGTCGAACGACGTGCGGGCGGCACCGAACATCGAATATTTCGCGCCGTGGTTCCGAAGCGAGGCGGTGATTCGATCGATGCCCTACGAACAGTGGAAAGCCCTCTCGCCCCATGGGCAGCGGATCTCGCGCTACGTGATGTGCGACAAGGGTGAGAAGGTGATCGGCGCCGGCTACATCCACCCGCGGGCAAAGATGCGCGAAGCATTCAGAGACGAGCAACTGCGCCAGCTGGGCCCCGCGGCGGCCGAGGAGTACCTGCGGAGGCTGTGACCACGTGATGACCGATCCGAAAGTCGATTCCGTCGAGGCCCTTGCGGAACTGAACGCCAATGGTCACCTGGTGATCCCGAACTTGATCTCGAAGGACATGGTCGCCGACTTGCGCGACCGTGTGGAGCGAATCCTCACCCACGAGCGCGAGCATCCCGTCGATCCCGGGAGCAGTTCTGTCGACGTCGACCAAGCCGAAGATGTCAACTTCGACCTGTGGAGCAGCGGCGACGAGGAGATCGAGCGGATGAAGAATCGTATTCGTCATCGGCAAGCCGAGGAGTTCGACACACCCTGGCCCGTCAGTGCCAACGATGTGTGCATCAGCTTCATCCACATCCCGTCGCTTTTTGACGGAGGCCGGTCGCAGCGCATCTTCAACCTCATCAACAAAGACGTCGCCTTCGCCCCACTCGCCGAGAACCCGACGGTGCTGTCGATGATGGACGAGGCCCTTGGCCGCGATGCGATCGTGCTCGACATGAGCGTGAACCACATTGGCCCGCATACCAATAGCGCCGGATGGCACGTCGACTCGCCGCTCACCCAGATCGCCGAGCCACTCCCCAACTTCACGCTCGGGATCCAGACCGCGTGGATGCTCGACGACTTCACTGCCGACAATGGTGCAACGCACGTCGTCACGGGCAGCAACCACACCCAGCGCAAGCCGCCGTCGGGGCGCGTCGCCCTGGAGAACGAGACGGTGCTGGAGGGTCAGGCGGGTTCCATCGCGATGTGGCTGTCACAGACGTGGCATCGCCATGGTGAGAACATCACCGACGGCGTGCGCAACGGAGTGATCGTCCAGTACGGTCGCTCGTGGGTGAAACCGTTCGTCGACCTGCGAACCCCGATGGATGCAGCGCAAGCCGCGGCGTTCTCACCTCGACTGCGCTACATGTTGGGTTGCAACGCCAGCGCGCCAGTGCGCGGCTGACGCTTAGATCAGGCGAACTTTTTGGGCTTCTTCGCCCTTCTTGCCAGGCGCAACTTCGAACTCAACCTGGTCGCCCTCGTTGAGCGACTTGTAGCCACTGCCTTCGATGTTGGAGAAGTGTACGAACACGTCGCTGCCGCCTTCTCGAGAGATGAAGCCGAAACCTTTTTCGGCGTTGAAAAACTTTACGGTGCCTGTGGCCATTGCCTATTCCTTCACAAGATGGGCCGTCGTCGACGGCTGACGGATGACGTTATCCGCTCAGAGCACCCTTCCTGCGACTCGTTGATCATTGCGGCACCCGTCGCGCCTCGGTCGGTGAGGAGATAGCCCAGCGCAGAACACCAAAACTGCGTCGTAGCCTGAGGATCGTGTCAATAGCTCAATTGCCGACCAATTCGAGCCGATACATAGATGTGACCTCGGC
>JANMQX010000262.1:0-2263 GCA_031370745.1 Ilumatobacteraceae bacterium | reverse complement strand
CCGCACTCGACACCGCGACCACCTGATCGCCGACAACGAGACCGACAGCGCCACCTCGAACCAAGCCTCGATCCGAGTGACCACCGAAACAGTCACCGAAACCGACAACGGCGCCCGATACCAGGACCCACTTCAACACCTGCCCCACCCACACCACACCTCAGACGCCGATTTTCAGCACCCTGTTAGACGTGCGAAGCCAACTCCACGGCGCGGGTGAACACAGCATCGAGCATCGGCTCGGTCAACCGACCGGTGAAGGTGTTCTGTTGACTGGGATGAAACGAGCAGACGAGCAACAACCCGTTGGGTGCGAGCGCTTCGACGCCGTGTCCGAACTTCGGGCGCGGCCGCACACCGAACTCGGCGCACGCAGCCTCGTAGGCGAACGCCCCGAGGCATACGACCACTCGCACGTTGCCGAGCAGGGCTAGCTCGCGTTGGAGGTAGGAGTGACAGTTCGCCCGCTCTTGCGGAAGCGGCTTGTTGTCGGGCGGCGCACACTTCACGACTGCAGTCACCCATGCGCCACTCAACGACAATCCGTCGTCGATCGAGACCGATGTCGGCTGGTTGGCCAAGCCAAGCCGATACATCGCTCGGAAGAGGAAGTCGCCAGAGCGATCGCCAGTGAAGACCCGGCCGGTTCGATTGGCGCCGTGGGCCGCCGGGGCGAGTCCCAAGACGAGCACGCCGGCATGTGGATCACCGAAGCCGGGAACGCCGCGACCCCAGTACTCCTCGTCGCGAAACGCGGCTCGCTTCTCGACAGCGACGAGCTCACGCCATGCAACCAGCCGCGGACAGTGCCGACACGAACTGACATCGCTGGCCAGGTGAAGGAGCGAATCCACGGTTTGCACACTAAGTTGCAACATCAAGATGGCGAGACCACAGCATGCACCCCCATCGTCGACGTTGTTCCTTTTGGTACGTCACGGCCTGACCCCCACGACCGGCAAGATCCTGCCCGGACGTGCTCCGGGGCTGCACCTTGCCGAGGCCGGGCAGAACCAAGCCCAGACCGCAGCGGATCGAATCGCCGCACTGTCGCGTGTCGACGCGATCTATTCGTCGCCCCTCGAGCGAGCTCGCGAAACCGCCGCGCCCATCGCCAAGGCGCGCGGGTTGAAGGTGCGTGTCGACAAGGGTCTGCTGGAGTGCGATTTCGGCGACTGGACCGGCAGCGAACTGAAGAAGCTGATGAAGTTGCCGGAATGGAACACGGTGCTCCGGGCACCGTCGACGTTTCGGTTCCCCAACGGTGAGAGCTTTACCGAGATGCAGGCCAGGATGGTCTCGACCCTCGATCGACTGCGCTCCGCCCACGAGGGTGGCGTCGTCGTCTGCGTGTCGCACGCCGACACTGTCAAAGCGGCCGTCGCTCACGCGATGGGCACGCACATCGATCTCTTTCAACGCATCGTCATCAGCCCGTGCTCGATCACCGCTATCGCCTATTCGCTGGGCGGTCCCGTCGTGTTGACCGTCAACTCCACGGGCGGGTCACTGGCCGAGCTCAGGCCGTCGTAATGGGTGTCTTCTTCGAGTTCGACGAGGTCGACGCCTTCACCGTCGGTGCCGTCGGCCAGCCTGGCCAGCGCGTCTTCCTGCTGCAGGCCCGCCGCGGCAGCACGCGAGTGACCGTGAAGTGCGAGAAGCAACAAGCCGCGGCGATCGCCGACTATCTCCGCAAGGTGATGAGCGATCTGCCCTCGCCCGCGGACCAACCGCTGCCCGCGGCGATGGAACTGGCCGAGCCGGTGGATCCGGCGTTCGTACTCGGGCCAATCGGGCTCGGCTACGACCGCGACAACGATCGGGTCCTGGTGCAACTCGAAGAAGTCGTCCCTGTCGACGAAGAAGGCGAGCCCGACCCGGAAGCCGTCGACGACCGAGGGCACGTGCGCGTCTTCCTCACACGCGGACAAGCTGCTGCGCTGTGCAATCACACCGACTCGATCGTCGCGGCCGGCCGTCCCCCGTGTCAGTGGTGCGGCAACCCCATCGACCCAGATGGCCATGCATGTCCGCGGATGAACTGATCGTTCGAGCACATCAATTGCACGTGCTGACGTGCGGCGAGATCGATATCGAAGGGCGCATGCCCTGGAGCAGCAACGCCACGTTCCTGGTCAACATCACAAGTGGCGACATGGTGGGGCGAGGCATCTACAAACCGACGCGCGGCGAGCGACCACTGTGGGATTTCGAACCCGGCCTGCATCGTCGCGAGGTGGCTGCGTACCGCCTCAGCGAGGCG
>JANMQX010000309.1:0-17219 GCA_031370745.1 Ilumatobacteraceae bacterium | reverse complement strand
TCTTGAGGAAACATTGCGGGATGTGCACCTTCGCCCAGCCCGCTAGCCTGCCACCCGGAAGGATGCCAGAGTGGACGAATGGGACGGTCTCGAACACCGTTGAGGTCTTATGGGTCTCCGTGGGTTCGAATCCCACTCCTTCCGCCAAGATTCGGCCGCCACGATTCGGCCGCCAAGATTCGGCCGCCACGATTCGGCCGGCTGAGCTATCCGCAGCGCAGGCCTTCAGCCGGAAGGTGGCCGACGGGATCTACCAGGTAGTTGTCGACCGCCGCTTGCGAGCACGCGTTGAGGCCGTAGCCGGTGTGTTGATTGCCGACGACCACCACCAGCCGACCCTTCTCGAGGGCGTGTGCCATCTTCGTCGTGCCGTCGAGCGGTGTCGCCGGATCGCCGGTGGTCCCCATCACCACGATGGGCCCGGCTCCTTTGCCGGTGATCTGGATTCGAGGGTCGGTGGTCGGCGGGAAGAACGTGCAGAAGTAGCTGCCCACGGTCCTGATCGCGAAGCGAGGAGCAACAGCTTGGAGCTTGGCCACGTTGGCATCGTCCTCGGCGACGGTCGGTCGCTCGACGCTATCCATACAGCTGATCACCTGGAACGCCTCCAGCGAGTTCTCGTAGGTGCCATCGGCTCGGCGCAGGTTGTACTGGTCGTACAGCGCGAGCAGGCCTGCACCGTCGTTCTTCTGGGCGTTCGCCAGCGCGAGTGCGAGCTGAGGCCAGCTCGACTGGGCGTACATCGCCTCGCCCACAGCCGTGAGGGCGATCTCGGGCGACACAGACGGTCGACCCGCCGCGCTTGCTAGTGGTGACTGGTCGAGCGACTCGATCAGACGGTCGTACGCATGCTCGGCGTCACCACCGTTCTGGAACGGACATTTGGTGTCGGCGCTGCATGCGGCCAGGAACGACGTCAACGAATCCTCGAAGCCTTTGAACTGTTCGACTCCACTTGCGGTGGCATCGGCGGTTGGATCGACGGCACCATCGAGCACCGCTGCACGCACGGTCGACGGGAACAGGGTCGCCCATGTGGCACCGAGCTCGCTGCCGTAGCTGAAGCCGAAGTAACTGATCTTCGCCTCGCCCAGCGCCGCACGAATACCGTCCATGTCCCGTGCAGAATCGTTGGTACCGACGTGGTGGATGTAGGCGGCGTTCTTGTTGACGCAATCTGTCGCGAACTCCTTGGCCAGATCCACCAATTGCCGACGTTGCGCCGCGTCGTCGGGGGTGATGTCGCCGGTGCCGAAGAAATGGTCATAGTCGTCGATGCAGTCGATCTTCGGTTCGCTGGCTCCCGTACCCCGCGGGTCCCACCCGACGATGTCGAAATGATCGACCAACGCCTTGCCGTACACCTGCTCGGCTTGCAGCGCGAAATCGGTACCTCCGAAACCGGGGCCTCCCGGGTTGACGAGCAGGCTGCCGATGCGTTCCTCCGGCTTCGCCAGGTGCCGGGCGATGTTCAGGTGGAAGTTTCCCTTCGACGGATCGGTGTAGTCGATGGGTACGGTGAAGGTGCCGATCTCGATCCGCCCGGATGTGCCGAACGGCGTCCAACCGAACGGGTCGTCGGTCGGATCGAACGTTGCATCGCTGTGTTGAGCGTCGGTCGCCGACACTGCCGCGTCGATGCCACAGCCTCCCAGTAGCACGACACCACAGATCATCGAAGCCACTCGCCGCATCAGGCGCTCAGCGTATGGCACCCCGAGTCGCGTCACTCGGCGGCACCCCTATCCTCGAAGCAATGCGAATGAGCCCTCACTGGTTGCTGCCCGGCGACAACGAAAAGTTCAAAGGCAAGCATGTTCAAGGAAGCGCTGTGCGTCGGGCGTGGCGATTCGCCCGGCCATATCGCACCATCATCATCGTCTTCTTGCTGACCATCGTCGTCAGCGCCTTTCTCGAACTCGTACCCCCGTTCGCGTTCAGGTCCATCCTCGACGACGCCATCCCCAAGAAAGACCGATCGCTGATCACGATTCTCGCCGCAGTGGTCGTCGGCTCCGCGATTTTCGACGCACTGCTGGCAATCGTCCAGCGGTGGTGCTCCGCCCGCATCGGCGAAGGATTGATCTACGACCTGCGCGTGGCCCTGTTCGGCAAGGTTCAACGCATGCCGATCGCGTTTTTCACACGCACGCAAACCGGCGCGTTGACCAGCCGACTCAACAACGACGTCGTCGGTGCCCAGAACGCAGTGACGAGCACACTCGGCAGCGTTGTCAGCAACATCGTGGTGCTGATCACCACACTCGGTGCGATGCTCGCGCTGGAGTGGCGGCTCACGCTGCTGGCACTCGTCGTGCTGCCGTTGTTCATCATCCCTGCCAAGCGGGTCGGAAAGCGCTTCCAGACCCTCGCCCGCCAGCACATGAACACCGACGCCGCCATGAACTCGCAGATGGCCGAGCGGTTCAATGTCGCCGGCGCTCAGTTGGTGAAGCTTTTCGGCAGGTCGAACGACGAGACAGTGCTGTTCTCGAGCAGGGCCGCCCAAGTGCGCGACATCGGGATCAAATCAGCGATGTACGGACGAGTGTTCTTCGTCGCCCTCGGACTCGTCGGTGCGCTGGGCGCTGCCGCGATCTACGGCGTCGGTGCACATCTCGTGGTCGATGGCAATATCCCGGTGGGCACTCTCGTTGCCCTGGCCGCGCTCGTGACCCGGGTGTACCAGCCGCTGACGGGGCTCACCAACGCTCGCGTCGACTTGATGACTGCGATGGTCAGCTTCGAACGGGTCTTCGAGGTTCTCGACGCGCCAGAAGGAATCACCGACCGGCCGGGTGCCGTTGACCTCATCGATCCGAAGGGGATGGTCGAGTTCAACGACGTGACCTTCAGATACCCGACGGCCGCCGAGGTGACCGTTCCTTCGCTCGAGGCGCCCAATGCGTTGCTGGGACACGACCCCGATCGCGACGTGCTCGCCGGATTGAGCTTGAGATTGAGCCCCGGCGAAACAGTCGCGCTGGTCGGTGCCTCTGGTTCGGGCAAGACCACATTGGCCGGCCTGATCCCACGGTTGTACGACGTGACAGGCGGAAGCGTCAGCGTCGACGGTCACGATGTTCGCGACCTCACCCAAGACACGCTGCGCGCTGCGATCGGCGTCGTCACCCAGGACCCGCATCTCTTTCACGAGTCGATCGGCGAGAACTTGCGCTACGCCAAACCCGACGCGACCATCGCCGAGCTCGATGCGGCGTGCCGCGGGGCGCGTATCTTCGACACGGTCGCGGCGTTGCCCGACGGCTACGACACAATGGTCGGCGAGCGTGGATACCGCTTGAGCGGTGGGGAGAAGCAACGCCTGGCGATCGCCCGGCTGTTGTTGAAGAACCCGGTCGTGATGATCCTCGACGAGGCCACCAGCCACCTCGACAACGAGAACGAGGCCCATGTCCAAGCTGCGTTCGACGAGGCCCTGCGCGGCCGAACGGCGCTGGTGATCGCCCACCGGCTGTCGACGATTCGTGATGCTGACAGGATCGTCGTGCTCGACGCCGGGCGAATCGTCGAGGAAGGTACCCACGACCACCTGATGGCGATCGACGGTCTGTATGCCGCCCAAGTGCGGGCAGGAGAAAACTCCCTTCTGCCCGGTTGAACTGGGTTTTTCGGCTGATCCGGCACCCATCCGCGAACCCTGTAACACCCCTTCGTCATGATGGTGGGCATGGAGATCGCACTCGTCATCTGCCTCGTGGCCGCCGTGGCCGCACTGACCTGGCTGGTCGCCCGTCGCAATGTGCCGGCGCTCGAGCCCGTCCCGGCGGCAGCGGTTTCGGCCGATGTCATCAGCCAAGCAGCCAAGTTGGCGGTCGAGCAGGCCATCACCATGAGCCGCGAACAGCTGGGCGCACACACTCAAGCGAGTGATGCTTCGTTGGCGGGACGTCAGCAGTTGATCGACCAGCGCCTCGGCGAGGTCCAGACTGGCGTGCGGGTCGACATCGACCGACTGTCGAAGCTGGTCCAGCAGCTGGGCGAGGCGACGTCGGAGCGCTTCGGACAGGTCGATCGCTCGTTGCAAGTGCATTCGGAGATCACCCAGACCCTGTCGAGCACGACCAACAGCCTGCGCGAGGCGCTGGCCAGCTCCAACGCCCGTGGCCAATGGGGCGAGCGGATGGCAGAGGATGTGCTGCGCCTGGCCGGGTTCCACGAGGGCGTCAACTACCACAAGCGCACAGGCGTCGTCGGCGAGGGCCGGGGCATTCCCGACTTCACGTTCCTACTGCCGCGGGGTCATGTGTTGTTCATGGATGTCAAGTTCCCGATGGCGGCCTACCTCAAGTACCTCGACGCCTCCACCGAGGCCGAGCGTTCGGCGCATCGAGCCACGTTCGTACGCGACGTTCGTGCCAGGGTTCGCGAATTGGCCCGCCGCGAGTACGCGGCTACCGACGACCGGTCGACTGTCGACAACGTCTTGTTGTTCGTGCCCAACGAGACCGTCAGCGCATTCATCCACGAGAGCGACACCGGGCTGATCGAAGAAGCGATGGCGTCGAACGTCGTCATCTGCTCGCCGTTGACCCTGTTTGCCTTCCTCGGGGTCATCCGCCAAGCGTTCGACAACTTCGTGATCGAAGAGACCAGTCAAGAGATCCTGCAGCTGCTTGGCAAGTTCGGTCAGCAATGGGGCAAATACACCGAGCAGGTCGACAAGGTGAAGCGCAACTTCGACACGCTCAACCGGTCGTTCGACGAGCTGGCGACCACTCGCCGGCGACAACTCGAACGCCCGCTCAACGCCATCGAAGACCTGCGGCGCAAGCAGCGCCTGCCGATCGACGGACAGCTGTTCGGGGTCGACGAGACCGGCGAGGTGGAGGGCGAGCTCGACAACGTGCGCGAACTCGGCGCCTGAGCGGCCAGACTTTCCCTGTGAGTCAGGTGGCGTTCGACTTCGATCTCGACGACGGCGGCGTGCCGACGTATTCCGTCGTCGAGTTGGCCGAGGCCATCAACTCGGCGCTGCGACGTCGGTTCACTGACGGGGTCTGGGTTCGCGGCGAGATCCAGGGCTGGAGCGAGCGCGGCCCGCACGCCTACTTCCGCCTCGTCGAGGAAGGCGAGGACGGCAAAGCGGCGATCAACGTCCAGTTCTTCGCCAATTCGCGAATGCGCCTGCGCCCGATCCTCGCCAAGCACAGGTTGCGGCTCGCCGATGGGTTGAAGGTGCGAATCTTCGGTCATCTCGACTACTTCGCGCCGTCGGGTCAACTCGGCTTGAAGATGAGCGGCCTCGATCCGCGGTTCACGCTCGGTGAGATGGCCCTCGAGCGCGACGATGTCGTGCGGCGGCTGGTTGCCAGCGGGTTGTTCGATGCCAACCGGCGCACCCTCGTTCCCGTTGTGCCTCTGCGAATTGGCGTCGTCACCAGCACGGCCAGCGCGGCGTGGGGCGACTTCACGCACGAACTCGACCGCAGCGGTCTGGCGTTCCACGTCCGCGTTGTCGATGTACGGGTGCAGGGCGAGTGGGCGGTCGACATGGTTTCTGGCGCGCTGCGCACGCTGACGCTTCGCGAGGATCTCGATGTCGTGGTGCTGATTCGTGGTGGTGGCTCCAAGACCGAGTTGGCGACGTTCGATCACGAGGCGATCGCTATCGCAATCGCAAAGTCGCCCTTGCCGGTTTTCACCGGCCTCGGTCACGAGATCGATCGCAGCGTCGCCGACGAGGTCGCCCACAGCTCGCTGAAAACACCTACCGCATGTGCAGCCGCGTTGGTCGAGCACGTCTATGCCTTTCAAGCAGATGTCGAGCGAGTGTGGTCGGCGGTCGAGCGGCGCGCCAATGGAGCGCTGACCGAGGCGAACGCCGCGCTGGCCACGATTGCCCACGGCCTGCGGCGGGCCACGGTCTCTGCGGTCGAGCGCAGCGACGACCGGCTGGGTCATCGCCGGCAGCGCCTCGGTTCGGCCGCCGACCGCGCCCTTGAACGTTCGACCGATCGGCTGAGCGCGGCGAGTGCGTCGCTGCGCCGCGTGCCGGGACGACTCGAACCCGAGTCGCGCCACCTCGACGCAGTCGCGGCAAGGGTCCGTTCCCTCGACCCGGTGCACACCATGGCTCGCGGATGGAGCATCACCCGCACGGCCGGCGGAGCAGTTGTGCGCCGCGCCGAAGATCTCGTTCCCGGTGCGACGATCACCACCACGTTCGCTCAAGGAAGCGCCCGAAGCCGCGTCGAGGAGACCAACGCATGACCGAACCAGTTGCAACCGGCTATGCCGCAGCCCTCGCCGAGCTGGAGACGATCCTGGCCGGCCTCGAACGAGCCGACGTCGACGTCGACGTGCTCGCCGCGCAGGTCAAGCGTGCGGCTGAGCTCATCGGCTTCTGCCGCGACCGCATTGGCAGCGCCCGCCTGCACATCGAGCAGGTCGTCGCCGACCTCGACGACCCGAACTGAGCATCGCCCGGCGATGTGCCCCCACAACCTGATACTTTTGAGGCCATGTCGGCAACCTCATCGATCTCCACCGACGTCGCAGTTGCTGCGAAGCGCGAGCTTGCCGCAGCGTTTCGCGCCGCCGCCTTCTACGGCTTCAACGAAGGAATCGACAACCACTTCTCGCTCGCCCTTCCCGGTCATGACGACCTCTTCTTGCTCAATCGCTACGGCCCCCACTGGTCCGAGATCACTGAACACGACATCTTGACCATCGACTTCGAGGGTCGGGTTGTCGAGGGCGAAGGCGAGTGGGAGACCTCGGCGTTCATGATCCACCGTGGCTGTCATCAGGCCCGCCCGTCGGCCCGAGCGGTGTTCCACACCCACATGCCCTACGCGACCGCGCTGTCGTTGACCGTTGGCGGTTTCGACAGCAAGCTCAGCCAGAACTCGATGCTGTTCCACAATCGCACCAGTTCCCTGGCCTACGGCGGCCTGGTCGACGCAGCCGAGGAAGGTTGCCGGTTCGGCGAGGTGATCGGCGACGAAATCACCGTGGTCATGCTGGCCAACCACGGCGTGATGGTGATCGGCACCGACGTCGCCGACGCTTGGCAGAAGATGTACTTCTTCGAGCGGGCCTGTCAGGTACAGGTGCTGGCGCAGTCGACGGGCCAGCCGCTGATTCGGGTCAGCGATGCCATCGCCGAGCACACCGCAGCCCAATGGCTGAAAGAGGCACCGAAAGCCGCCGTCCAGTTCGCCGCAGTTCAGCGGGTCGTCGACGGCGCAGCTCAGTCGGTTCACGCCTAGCCTGCGGGTGTGCCCACAGCCGCTCCGCCGCCGTCGTTGGCGGCTATCGCGACCAGCGTCGACGCCCGGCTGAGGGACCTGCTCGACGTCGAGACTGCTCGTTGGGCAGCGTTCGATGATGACCTCAGGACCCCGATGGAACACATCGGCCGACTGGTGCTGGGCGGCGGCAAGCGGCTGCGCCCGTCCTTTTGTCACTGGGGATACGTCGGCGCCGGCGGGCAGGCCGGCGATCAGCAGATCCTCGATGCCGGCGCGGCGCTGGAGTTGATGCATGCCTTCGCCCTGTTCCACGACGACGTGATGGACGATGCAGCCAGCCGGCGCGGAACACCGACGACGCATACCGTTTTTGCCAACGCGCATGCCGCCGCTGGCTGGGCTGGCGAACCACGTCGCTTCGGTGAAGGAGTTGCGATCCTCGTCGGTGATCTGGCCTTTGTGATGGCCGATCAACTGCTGATCGACGCGCCTCGCGACGCATGGGTGATCTGGAACGAGTTGCGCACCGAGCTCAACATCGGCCAACTGCTCGACATCGTCGGCAGCGTGCAAGGCGACCGGCGACTCGACAAGGCCGAGCGGATATGCCGGTACAAGAGTGGCAAGTACACCGTCGAACGCCCGCTACATCTCGGCGCCGTTCTCGCTGCTCCCGACCGTGCCGAAGAGCTGCTGCCGGCGCTCAGTGCATATGGTCTGCCCTTGGGCGACGCGTTTCAGATGCGCGACGACGTGATGGGTGCATTCGGCGACGAGGCCGTTACAGGCAAGCCCGTTGGTGGAGACCTGCGCGAGGGCAAGCCGACGCCCTTGCTGGCCCGTGCGGTTCTGGCGTCGACGCCGGCTCAGCGTGCGGTGCTCGACGAAGTCGGTTCGCCGAACCTCGACGACGCTGACATCGAACGGATGCAACAGGTCATCGTCGACACCGGCGCGTTGGCCGCGCTCGAGAAACAGATCGCCGCGCTGACCGTCGAGGCGATCGCCGCGATCGAAGTCGCTCCCATCAGCGCGACGAGCCGCGACGAGTTGATCGCATTGGCGCACTACGTCAGCAGGCGCGACATCTGACTAGGCCGGGGTCGGCAGCTGCACAGCGGCGAGGAGTTCGGCCACCCCGACGACATCGACCTCGATCTCGATCGCCGCGGTCCCGTCGGGCTGGGCAACCGACAGCCATGCCTCGCTGACCCGCATGCCGGTGGCCTGCTGCAGCGCAGCCACGTAGGCCGACATCTGTGGCTGGTAGCGGCGGGCAAGTTCTGTTGGCGAGGTGATGAGCGTGTCGGTCTTGAAATCGACCAGCGTCAGAGTCCCGTCGGAGTTGACGAACACAGCATCGACATAACCCCACACGGTCACCTCCCCGAACTGGCCACCGACGTACATCTCCCTCCGGCAGTTGATCGACGTCTGCATGCGCGCGAACAAGTCGCCCTTCAACAGCGATACGACCATTGTCTCGATGTCGCGGCGCCGGTCGAGCACTCCTTCGGCTTCGGCGGCTACGTCGACCAAGGTCGACAAGCCACGCATCGGATCGTCGAGTGCGACCTGCTGCATGACGGCGTGTACGGCGCTGCCCTTGGCGGTGCCGAACCTGCCGCCTCGCCTGCTGGGACGATCATTGGGGCCTGGCTCTTTGCGGTTGCCCGGATCGGTGGCTTCGTGATCGTCACTGTCGGGCTGACGGCGGCCGACTGCAGCACCAAAGCGCTCGCCGGGTGCAACCGTGTCGTCGTTGGCCTCGTCGTCGTCGACCGCGAACAGCGACCCCTGCACCAGGCTGGCGTCAGAGGTCGGCCCAGCGGCGTCGCCCAGCACTTTGGCCAACCCGCTGGGTGTCCAGATCCGGCGCACCTGGCCGGTCGTGCGGTCCAGCTCGTCGGGTTCGTCGGCTGACGATCGACCGATTGTCGGCCTGGCGTGACTTGGTGGATGGGCGACCGGCAACTGCGGATCCGTGCACAGCGCACGAGACACGGCAGATTCTGATGCCACCGCGTCGACGAGCCGGCCCGCCGCGCAGTTGCCGTTCTTGTGATGCATCGACACCACCAGATGGTCTTTGGCTCTGGTGAAAGCGACGTACAGCAGCCGTGCCTCTTCGGCCCGTTCGCGCTGGCGTTCGACAGCGGTCATGTCGCGGAGGCCGGCGCTGGTCATCTTTCCGAGTCGCACCAATGGCCTGCCGCCCTGCCAATGGAGACCGGTGGCCGAATTCGTTGCATCGGCCCCGCCAAGACCGGCAACGATCGTGATGGGAAATTCAAGGCCCTTGGCGGCGTGGATGGTCATGATGCGCAGCGAGTCTTCGCCCTCGTCGGTGCTCAGCTCGACCCGGTCGACGTCGTCGATCCGACGGTCGACCCAGGCGAGATACTCGGCCAACGTCCCGCCTGTCGCGTCGCTCCACGCCCGGGCCTCGTCGATGACATAGCGAACCCTTCGCCAGGTCTCGCGGGCAACCGCTTCGCCCTCTGACAGTGCCGCGGCGGCGCCTCGCCACGTGTCGTACAGCTCGGCGAGCAACTCGGCTGGCGTGCGTTCGTGCTTGCGTCGACCGAACTGGTCGAGGTCTCGCAGCGCGTCGCCGACCACGCCGGGCTCCTTGGTGAACACCCGGAAGTCGTTCGGGTACTTTGACGGCGCAATGTCGGGACCGAGCCGGTGATGCATCAGTTGGCGATCGTCGATCGCGAAGATCGACGTGCGCAGCGCGGTGACGACCTTCAGTTGGTTCGTCGGATCATCGATCGCCCGCAGCACTCGCAACAACTCGTACACCTCGCGCGATCCGTAGATCAGCGTGCCGCCCTCCACTCTGTATGGGACGCCTGCCTGACGCAAGGTGTGCTCGAGCACGCCCAGGCGCGTGCGACTGCGAATCAACACCGTGACATCGCGGTAGCTCGCCGGCCGGTCGCCGGAGCCATCGCCGACCATCCATGGGTCGTTGCCGACGATGCGCTGGACGAGCGCGGCGATGTCGGCGGCCTCGGCCCGCGCCATGTCCTCCGCCGTCTCGTGCTCGACCTTGGTCCATTCCGGCACGCCGAGCAGGACGACACCGGGCCCGTCGCCCGATCCATTCGGTTCGCGTTGTGGCTCGAGCGGAATGTAGTCAACTTGTTGATCGGCCTCACCGGCGTCGTCGATCTGACCGAATCGTTGGCCGAGCACCGCGTTGATCCACGCGCAGACGTCGGCGCGCGTGCGGCGATTGACTGTCATTTGTGTGCTGGCAGCGTCGGCTGCGAGCAAACTGGAGAACAGCCCCACATCGGCATGCCGAAATCCGTAGATCGACTGCTTGGGGTCGCCGACGGCGAACAGCGACGACGGCGGGCTGCCTGCGTCGGGAGCGCTGAGTTCGGTGATGACGTCGAACTGCACCTGATCGGTGTCTTGGAACTCGTCGACGAACAGGTACCGGTGCCGAGCACGAACCTCGTGACGAACCGCGGGCTGCGTCTGCAACAGGCGGCGGGTCAGCACCAGAAGATCGTCGAACGACAACTCGCCGCGACTGATGCGATGACGCGCCGAGTCGATGACGATCGGTGTCAACGCCGACATCAACTGGCTGATCGCCGGCTCGAAGCTGGCAAAGTGCAGCGCCGCTGCGAATGGAGCCCACGCCGGGCTGCTTCCTCTTCGGCGCTCGCCGATTGCTACCGCGGCGGCGGAGAGTGCCGGTATGGATTCGACGAACTTCAGCGTCGAGCGTGCGTCAACGAGGGCATCGTCGAGCTTCGCGCGCATGGCCTTGCTGGCGGTCATGTACCGCTGATCGGAAGCGACGCCGTCGAGCATGCGCATGACGGTCGAGTGGGCTACGCCGATCGACATTGGAGCCCCCGGCGTCGAATCGGCGAAGCGCAGCCAGTCGTTGTCGATGGCTCTGACCAGCTCTGGCAGGAACTGCATCGCCCCGAATGATGCAATCACCATCAGCGACTCTGCGATTGCATGCTTCTTCAGGGCCAGGTTGTACAGCGTCTGCACCGCCTGTTCGGCGCGCTCGTCGGCCATGGCTCCCGAAGTCAGTTCGTCGGCCGTTGTGAACTTGGGCGGCAGGCCGGCCTCGATCGGATAGCGCCGCAGCAATGACTGGCAGAACCCGTGAATGGTGCCGATGAACGCTTCGTCGAGTGGTACAGAGCTTGCGAGGACTTCGCGCAGCCGATGCGAAACCTCGCGCGCTGCCTTCTCGGTGAACGTGATCACTACCAGCTGGCTCGGTTGCACCCCGGGCATTCTCATCAGCGCGGCGACCCGACCCACCAGACTTGTGGTCTTGCCGCTTCCCGCACCGGCCGAGACAGCCATCGACCGGTCCGGGAGAGATTGCACCCACGGCGGCAACACGATCGCGGTGACCGAAGCATCCATCAGTCACCGTCCGTGTCGACAACAACGATGTTGTCGGTGAACAGTCGGGCCCGCTCGGCAAGCTCTTCGACACCGAGTGAATCAACGCAGCACATCAGACATCGGCCGTTGGATGGATGCGGCCGCGGGGTGAAACGGCCCGCGGCGATCTCGCCCAACCAGCGGCGAACGTAGGCCTCGAACTGGGCGATCAGCGGCGCGTCGAGGGCGATCGGCCGAGAGGTGGCCGAGCCATCGCGCACGTGGAGGTAACGCGCCGTCGCCGCAGGCGCGCCGGGCTCATCCTGGCCCGTCAGCAGGGCGCGGTCTCGGTCGGCAGCACGTGCGTACAGAGGTAGCTGCAGTTTGCGCCCGTCACCCAACACGTTGCGTACCGAGGCAGCCCTGCTGGTCTTGAAGTCGGTGACGCGAAGAGCGCCGTCGGGCATCAGGTCGATACGGTCGATCTTTCCGCCGAACTCAGCACCGACGACCTCCACTCCCTCGAAGGAGTGCTCCGAGGCGACGGGTCGAGACAACTCAGCCGCCTCGGCGTCGAGGGTGGCCGCGATCGACCGCAGGATGTGGACGCGTTCGGCACTCCAGGCGCTGACGTGGCCGAGGCGATGCTCGACTCCGATCGTGCTCGCCAACTCGTCGAGCACCGCGATGGCCCGTTCATGCATCGCCCGAAGATGGTCGCCTTGCAACCAATCGGGACGCTGGCCGACGTCGAGGCTGAGCCACTCGTCGGCGACACGTTCGAACACGGCATGCACCAGCACGCCTCGCTCGGCGGGTTCGATCGACATGATCGTCGCCGCATCCGTCTCGTCGCTGACGCCGAGCACGAATTGGCCGAAGTAGCCGAGGCCGCAGACGGCTTGTTTCTCGACGGCCGTGATGGCCCACAGCTTGCCCTCGGGTGCCAAGGTCGGATGCGGCCCGACGATCCCGTCGAACTCTGTCGGCTCGGGATCCAGGCGAGCACGTAGCGCGTTCGCGCGGCGGCCCAACCGACTGGAAACAAGGTGCGACTGACCCATTCTGGCGAGACGCTCGGATGTCGTCAGCACATCGCCTTCGAGCAAGCCGATCGCGTGCGATTGATGAAACTCGATCGACATGCCGGTCAGCAGTGGCGACGGATAGACCTCCCCGCCGCGCCGCAGGTCGGTGCGGGCGAAGGTCCCCGTCACCGAAGCATCGCTGCACAGCAGCGCATCCCACGCTCGCTCGGCGCGCGACGCCGTGGTGCGCGGGCCCTCGATCACCCTCGAGGCGGCCGGGGGTAGGTCACGACCGAGCAGCAGATCGTCGATTGTCGATGCCGGTAGCACGCCTTCGTTGAGACCGACGACGAAGACGTGCGCGGCGTCGATGCAGACCGCGCCACCGATGTCGACGATCGACACGGCACCTGCGGCATCGCCACGGCGGCGCACCGGCGTATCGAGCAGCGTGCCGATCACCTGTCGCATCGTGGCCGGTGTGAATGGCACGGCAATCCCATCGTGGTCGAGCTCGGCCAGGCCGGCTACGATTCGCTCGACATGGTCGGCTGCATTGCGCTGCCAGGCCGGCGCGTCGGCCCATGCCCGTTCGCGCCATGTCGGCACACCGATGTGATCGCCGAGAATTGCGCTGAGTGCCTTGACCGCGGCCTCCCAACTGGGCGCATTGCGTAGTCGCTTCGATTGTTTGCCGAGCCGCTCGACAAGCTTCGACAAACTTGCGAGAGCTTGGGCTTCAGCGATCTCTCGTTCGGTTGGTGGGCCATCAACACGTGCGTCGGACCACCGCCGCCGCCTGGCGAAGTTGGCGGCGACAAGCGCCTCGTCGGCGCGCGCCCAATCGGCCTCGGTCACCAAGCCGAGTTTGCGGCACAACGACGTCCACTGGCCGACGCGCCTCGGCGCCCCCAGCTCGCCGACGGCATACAACGGCGCGACCGAGAGCAGCCGGAAGACACTCGGCCGGTCCCATTCGCCGACCACCCCATCGACGACGTGACGAAGCACTTGACCGGCGATGGAGCCACGAAGTTGCTCGACTGCGCCGCCCGCCCAGGCGATGCCGGCACGTTGCAACTCGTCGCGGACCGGACGGCGATACGTCGGTGAGGCACAGACGATGGCGATGTCGTCGGCGGGCACGCCGCGGTCGATCAGCCGGGCGCACAGGCGCAGCGTGTGGCGAACCTCTTCGTCCGGGTCGGGACATGAGATCAGCCGTGGTATCGAGACGCTGTGCGGATGCGGCACATCGCCACAGCCAAGAGCGTCGAGCTGGTCGATCAGCGCCGAATCGGTCGCTGCCGGTACCACCGACACGACCCGGCACGACGGCTGCGCGGCGAGCCGGTGCAGGAAGGGAACCTGTGCGGGATGGAACGTATCGGTGACGACGAGCACAAGACGAAGGCTGGCCAGCGTTGCGTCATCGACGGCCTCGAGCGCAGCGAGGGTGGCACTCTCGTCGCGGACGCCCAAGTCGACCAGACGCTGTCGGGCGCGACCGACGACATCGACCAACGCGGCGCGAACCGACTGCGGGTCACCGGCGAGCGACTGCAACGCGGCTCGACCGACGTGTGCGGCGCGCAAGGCGACCGCCATGTCGACCAGCGCGTCGATGGTGGCCGGATGATCGCGAACACCATGCAGCACGGCCGGACAGGCATCGCTGCTCAAGACCGATGCGATCGCTGCCAGTTGCAGTTGGGTGGTGACTGCGCGCTTTGTGCTGACCGAAGAATCCACGAGCTCGACGGCGAGGTCGATGGGGGTCAGAAAGCGGATGCCGGCGACACCACCCGATACCCGGGGCAAGAGGCGTCGCAGCGTGCCGGCGGTGGCGCCAGGCGCAACCACGACGATGACTTCGGCAAGTCGGTCACTGCCCTGCAACTCGACGATCGCCTGCGCGGCACCCTCGGCAACACCCCGGCCCGGTCGCACCCAACGCGCGGCCATTACGCCGCGCCGCCACACATCGATGGTTGCTTCGGACCCTTGTGCGCGCTGATGGTGATCACCCTACGAATCATTGGCTGAGACACCCATTGTCTCAGACGGGTGTTACGAGGTGGGTGGGGCGAACATCGCCAGCGCTTCGCCGACGGAACACGTCGTCACCCCGAGTTCGTCCACCACGGCCGCCAGCCACGGGGGGCGGACCACCGCGGCGACAGCGATCGGCTCCTCGAGACCAGATGATTCGACCGCCATGCGCACGAACAGCGTCGCATAGTCGGGGGGCCGCAGATCGCGCGACAGTTCGAACAGGGCGTACGGATCTGGCGGATGAGGGCTCGGCGCCAAGGTGACGAAGCTCTGCGATGTCGGCCCGATCGCGCCGCCCGCCAAGCCTGGCCCGTCGCACAACACTGCGCCGCGCACCTGCTGAGGCCGGGCGCCGGCCAGCATCAAGGCCACGTAAGCGCCGAGACCGCGGCCGACCACCGTCGCCGAGCCCAGTTCGGCAAGGGCGACATCGGCATCGGCCAGGACGATCTCGGCCGTGTACCCACCACCCGGCGGGACCGTCGAGTTGCCATGACCAGTGAAATCGAGCGCAAACACTGGCCCGTTCCATCCCTGCGTCCATTGCGGGAGGTGAGCCGGCGACGCTTCGCCCAGGCCATGCAGCAGCAACAACGCCCTCCCGTCAGTCTCACTTCCCTCGCGAAGGTTGTGCAGGGCAAGGTCGACCTTGTTGTGGCGCAGCATCGTGATCGTCATGTCGACCCCAGGAAGTCGAGCACCATCCCGGCGATCAGGTCGGGTTTTTCAATGTGCACGAAGTGGCCGACCCCCTCGATCACCTCGACGCGGCCACCTTCGGGCAGAAACTGGGTGAGGTTCTGTGACACGGTGCCCCAACCCATCTCCTCCAACTCCGAGGCGAGCAGGCCGAGGAAAGGCATCCCGAGGCCTGGCAGGCGGGTGACGGTCCATTCCGGCCGCCACGGCCCGAACCCTCCGAAGCGCATCGAGGCATCGATCTTCCAACGCCAACCGTCTGGGTCGTGACGTGCGCCCACGGTGACAAGGTGACAGAGCCATTCGAACGGCAGGCGAGGGTTCATCCGCCCACGCCGTCGGGCGAGCTCTTCGATCGTTCCCGGGTGGCGGGACAGATCGGCGCTGCGCCGGCGGTGGTCGAGCCAACCCGAGATCTCGCTGGCCACCATTCGCGTGCGTTCGTGCTCGGCCACATCGGGCACGCGGCGCTTGGAAGGCAGCCCGTCGAGGTTGATCAGATGACTGAAGCGGTAGGGCTGGGCGTCGGCCAATTGGATCATCAGCGAGCCACCCTTGCTGTGCCCGATGACCGGAGAAGGGCGCTGCGTGATGGCGTCCATCACGGCCATGGCGTCACGAATGTCGGCATCCCAGCCGTATAAAGGGGCATGATCGCTGTCGCCGTGGCCACGTTGATCCCACGCCACGACCCGCCATCCGGCGGCCGCCAGCTTGGGTGCGAAGACCTCGTAGGTGCGGCTGAAATCGAACCCGCCGTGCACCAGAAACAGCGGCTGAGCAGCCTCTTGTCCCCATTCATGGACAGCCAAACCGAGGCCGCCGACGTCGATTTTGTACTGCCGCGCCGGCGCAACGGCACCTGGGTACTCGCCCGGCGACATGGTGCCCAGCGTACGACGCCGTGGAAGTCGCGGCCGAACCCGCATAGCATCACCCTCCGTGAACGGGGCGCGGCTGTGGGGACTGGTTGCTATGTCGACGATCGTGCCGATAGCTGCTGGATCGTGTGGCTCCGATGGCGCGGCTTCCGAGACCCTGCCACCGATCGTGACGGTCTCCACGACGACCACGATCTTCATCACGACGACGACCGTGCAGAAGTTCTACATCGTCAAGCGTGGCGACACGCTGGGCAAGATCGCCAAGGCCTTTCAGGTGCGCCTTGCCGACCTGCAGGCACTCAACGGCATCACCAACGCCGACGACATCCAGGCCGGCCAAGAGCTGAAGATCCCTACCGGGGCCGTGGTGTACAACACACTGCCTACACCCGTGCCGACACCTGTTTCCACCTAGGATTTCGGCCATGAGCTTCTGGCCCACGCAAGATCACTGGAGCGTGAAGATTCCGCTGCGCACCGCGCACCGACGGCTGCCGGCGCTCGCCGAGAGCGGCGTGGTGGTGTTGGCTGATATCGATTTCGAGGTTCCATCCGAGGAGTGGCTCGGCCTCGAGTACATGGATTGGAAGAGCGGCGGTGACACCAACTTCGCCCCGCTGGCCTCGGCCGATGGCGAGCTCGACTGCCGCGGCTTCTGGGACAAGGGCAAGACCGACAAAGGCGCGCTGTGGACATCGAATGCAGCGCTGTCGCCGACGCTGCGCGCTTATGTCGATGGAGTGGGCGCCAACTTCGGCCGGGTGCGGGTCATCAAGCTCGAGCCGCAAAGCCGCGAGCAGGCCATTCCGTCCATCCATCGCGACGACAACAACCGGTTCAACCCCGACGACGAGGGTTGGGTGGTGCGCTCCTGGGTCGAACTGACCGACAATCCCGACAGCTACATGCTGTTGATGGACAACGGGCCCGACGGCCTGCCAGACCCTGCCACCGAGACC
>JANMQX010000232.1:0-11422 GCA_031370745.1 Ilumatobacteraceae bacterium | reverse complement strand
GTCGAGATGGAGTCTGTTCTTGCCGAGCTTCGGGTTCAGCGGTGCGCCACCCCACGTAACCATCGGACCGGTGAGGTCGGGCGCGCGGATCGCGGTCTCTTCGTCCTGGTCCCAGACCAACGGCCACCCAAGCGCTGCGCTCCAGAAGTATCCGACCTGGCGCGTTCCATCGCATGTGATCGATCCGAGACGCCCGCACGTCGAGAGGAAGTTGTTGGTCGACTCGATGATGCAGAGCTCGTTGCCCTCGGGGTCGGCGAGCACGACATGTCCGTCCTGCGGGCCCTGACCGATGTCGATGTGTCGGCCGCCCAGCTCGATCAATCGTTCGACCGTTTCCGTCTGGTCGTCGAGGGATGTGGTCGTCAGGTCGAGGTGAAGTCGGTTCGCCCTTGTCCCCTTCGGCTCCGGGACAGGCCCGAAATCGATCTGGAACCTCGTGCCATCGGTCGATACCAGACTGACCACGTCTGCGGTCTCGTCAACGACATCCCAGCGCAGCGCCTCGGCCCAGAAGCGCGCCAGCCGAAGCGGATCGGTCGCATCGAAACAGAGAGCAACGAGCTGAGAAGTCATTTCGACATTCCGACGCTGGCGCTTCGCATGACAGGTACCTCCGAAGGCCACCGTAAGCGACCCAGCGCGAGCGAGGTACGACGCCACGGAACGTCGCGCTTCGGAGTCCATCGGCTTCGTCTTCGATGGCCGCCACACGCGTTCAGGCCCAGCGGCGGGCGGCAACGGTCGCAAGAAGCGCTTGGACTCACTCCGCCGCGACGTTTGTCCGGCGACGGATCAGCGGTCTGACTGGCCGCTGCTGAGGTGGATCGTTAGATTGGACAAAAGGCCGCCTGATTCAGGCAACTCACTAAGGGAGCTCCAATGGCAAGCATCGATCGCTTCTTGTCCAAGTCGTACGAGCAGCACGAGTTCGCTGATCTCGTCACGGCACCGGTCGTGGCACTAGAGGGTGTCTCCGCGGGCGACGCCGAAGCCCTCCAGAAGGCATTCGGGATCAAGACGATCGGGGATCTCGCGACCAACAAGTTCGTGCTCCGCGCCCAGGCGATCAACGCTCTCGGCTCCGGGAAGTAGCGCGCTCCGTCCGCATTGCGGACGGAGCAGATCACTAGGTGAGGGGAACTCGTTCGATGATGATCGACGGCTTGCCGAAGCCTGATGTCGCTGTGATCTTGACCTGGAGCTCGGTGGCACCGGGGAAGTCGTCGCGATCCACCTCGAGCGAGGTAGCCGCAGTTCCCGCTGCCAACGTGTTCCACGATGTGCCGCCGTCGCCGCTGACCTGCACGACATAGCGCTGGTTGGCCCCGGCACCCGGTGCCTCCCAGTTCAGCACGACGTTGCCACCATCTGCCGGCCCGGCAGTCAGACTCGGACCTTGCGCATGCGGCATGGCCCGGGCAGCAACGGTCGCACCCTGCACTTCGAACCGATCGAGCACCGTCTTGGCGAGGAGCAGTTCGATAGCCGCAGCCTTGGCGACGTTGGGGACGACGACATCGACCAGACCTATCTGGTCCTCACCTTCGATGTGACAGGCACTGGGCAGGAACGGCGCCTTCTGTGTGTGCAGCACCTTGCCGGCCACGTCGACGACGCGCACCTCGAGGTTGCGAACCTTCTTCTCCGGCACGCCGGCTGGTTCGTGGTCGACCGATGTCGAGAGTGGCAGCACACTGGAAATCGCCGCAGAACGCTTCGTGATGTTGACGGCGGCGACGACGTGGACCTGCACCTTTGAAGCCGTCATTGCTCGCGCTCCTGCTGGCGCCGGGCCGGCGTTCGTTCCTGGTCCGAGTGCGTCCTCAGCGGTGACCCGATCCATGATGCCGTTGTACGTGAACGAACTCAGCCACTGCTTCGAACAGTAGGTCATCACGTCGTGCCACTCGACACCGGGCATGACCGACATGGGGAACCCGAGGGCGGGATCACCGACGTCGAGCCCTACGAAAGCCTCCGTCGCGTCGGCCAGCTGGCCGTTTGGATACGGGTAGGGGGCGCCACCGCCCGCACCGCAGAACTCAGCGTGGAACCGACCGAGGGTGTGGCCCAGTTCGTGACCGGTGTACCAGTCACCGTACGACCCGTCGTTGTCCCATCCCCAGTTGTTCGAACCCGTCGGACCTGATGCAACGGTCGACGGGTGAGGCGTGCCGGGGATGCCGGCGGCGAGGCCGCGCATGAAGAAGGCGCCGTCGGAGACCAAGCCGAAGTAGTGCGTGCGACCGTCGGTTCCGAGCGTACGGTCCTGCGCTCGGATCGCGGCCAACTGGGCGTTGATGTCTCCGGCCTGGAACGGTGCAACCACTGCCGCATTCACCGTCGTGACGCTCATCTGCAGATCGTTGATCGGGTAGGCCCGCTTCAGCCAGGAGGCGATGTTGATCTGGTCCGTCGCGGTGGGAAGGTACGTGACGGCAGGGTTCCCCGACGTGTAGCGAACGCGCACCAGACGGAGCCGAAGCGGCACACCGGCGCGGAACGTCACGCACTTCGGGAAGAAGGAGAACAGCGGAAGCTGATGGCCATTCGTCGCGCTCACTCGGCTGAGCCGCACCCACAACGGCCCGGTTCCGGTCAGATTGCACGGCAACTCGAAGTTGAGGCTGTAGGTCAGGTTCTCTCGGCGAGTGCGAACCTGTGCCAACGTCGAACCCTTCCGGGTGGGGTCGAGGCTGGCGATGCCGGTGGATGGGATGGTCACCCACGGGCCGAAGATCGATCGCGACGCAACGAGCTCACCACGAACGTTCTTTGCCGACGGCGGATAGTTCACGTAGGCGCGCACCACGGTCCTCTTTCCGGAGACCAACGGCACGGACTGGTTCATGTCCTGAATCGACTGGGTGACTTCCAGAGCGTCGACGAACACGATCGGCCAGGCGATCGCGGCGATCAGCTGGTCGGCGAGACCGGCTTGATCAGACGCGGCCGCGGCGCGTCTCACTGAGCCCTTCAAGGCTCGCATCGCCGCCGCGTCGGTCGCCGGCTTGGTCGCCGCGATTGCCTCGATCGAACGAAGCAAGAGCGCGTTGATCTGGGCGTTTTGCTGCCGGGTCTTCGACGTGAGCCCCCGGGGAAGTGGTGCACCCATTGTGGGCCTCCGAATCACTAGTGGTCGCGTGCGGACCGATCGGTGAAGGAACAGTACGCCCCTCACCACTACAGAGGGCGACTGGACGGCTGTAGATACACCGATTCCGAGAAGGCGTCAGGCCGGCTTCTCGACGAACGCCTCCAGCTGGCGCATGTTGCCACATTCGTACACGCCGTCGGTGTGCGTTCCGTAGTCACCGACGATCGAATCACCAGTGTTCCAGTGGCGCGATTTACCTAGCGCTTACCCGACCTGAACAGACGGGAAAGGGCCCACGCGACACAGTTCGATCCGTTATGGAAATGATATCGGGGCGTACAAATCAAGTGGATCAACCGGTTCCACGGTTACTGGTACCTGGCGGTTCCCTGGATGGTCGGCACTCCCCGCCGGTGGGAGGCAACGGCCGCCAAGGTTTGCGCCGCCGCCCCGGCATAGATGCGAGCGGTTACTCCACCCCTCGCGCGATCTCGGCGATTTTCCCGTGCTACAACGACGCTGCGACGATCGGTGGGTTGGTGGACGATGTCCATGGCGCACTCAAATCGTTGGTCGCGGAACTCGAGGTGATCGTCGTCAACGACGGATCGTCGGACTCCTCACGCGAGGTGCTCGACGGGCTAGCTGCTGAGCGCTCGTGGTTGCGTGTGATCCACCACCCGGGCAATCGCGGGTACGGCGGCGCGCTGATCTCCGGTTTCTCAGCGGCGCGGTTCGATTGGATCTTCTACACAGACGGCGACGCCCAATATGACGCAAAAGAGGTCGCTCATCTCGTGCCGCTCGCGACGGGGGACGTCGACGTTGTGCAGGGCTACAAGTTGGGGCGTGGCGACACGCTGACACGCAAGATCATCGGTCGGTGCTACCACCACGTCGTCAAGCGGCTGTTCTCCTTGCCGGGCCGCGACACGGATTGTGATTTCCGTTTGTTCCGCAGGCAATTGATCGTTGATCGGCCGCTGACGTCGTCGAGCGGGGTGATCTGTGTTGAGATGATGCGCAGTTTCAGCGAGTCGGGCGCCCGTTTCGTCGAGGCGCCGGTGCACCACTTTCGACGACCGTCGGGAACGTCGCAGTTCTTCCGGATACCGTCGATCGCCTGCAGCCTGCGCCAATTGATGTCGTTGTGGTGGCGGATGGTCTTTCGCTCATGACCTCGGAGCGCCGCTCGACTTGGGCGGTGATCGCAGGTTGGGCGGCGGTGTCAGTGTTGATTCGCTTGCGGCGGCGGAGTCCGATGAGTGTCGATGAGGCAGCCCATTTGGCGATCGCCCCCGGTAGGGCGCACGGCAAGCTTGTGGTGTCCGCCGGTGTGAACGCGCAGTACAGACTCGTCGGGTACCTCGACGTTCCACCCCGTCGGCCTCACTTCGTCGCCGAAACCCAACGCCCGTCGACGTGCGACTCCTCCGGTCGAGGCGGTCGGATTCTGCGCCGTTCCGACCAACCGGTCGTCGTCGTCGGCAACGCCATCATCCTCGAACCCGACAGGGCCGCGATCGTGGCGAAGTCACAACGTGCCGGCTCGCTGTGAGCGAGCAACGAGACGACCGTCTGCATAGGGCGTCGAGACGCTCCACACGAAAATGGCCGCGACCGGAAGCTGGCGTGGTCGCGATTGTGTCCGCTGCGGCACTCGTCAGGTTGCCGCGGACTTGGACCCCGCTGGGTGACAACGCATTGATGCGGATGTGGACCGACGCCGTCGGAACCCGCAGCACCCCTCTCGTGGGAGGCGATGCCCGCTTCGGATGGAACCATCTCGGGCCATGGGTGTTCTACCTGATGGCGATTCCCTACCGGCTCCTTGGTTCATCAGCTGTGGGTCTGCTCGTTGGTGCTGCGGCAATCAATATCATCAGCTTGCTGATGATTCTGCGCTGCGTGACGGCGTTCGCCGGGAAACGTTCAGCAGCTGTGATCGGTTCCGGCGCTCTGGTATTCCTGCTCACGGCAACTGGTGACCGGCTCATCGATCCGTGGAACCCGTTCGTAGTGCAGCTGCCATTTCTGTTTTCGCTGGTGTCGTGTTGGGCGGTGCTGAATCGACAGTGGCGGTGGTTGCCATGGCTTGTCGGCGTCGGCAGTCTCTGCGTGCAGAGCCACATCGCCTTCCTCGTTCCGGTCATGGTCTTGCTCATCCTCGCAACCGTGGTGGCCATCCGCTCGCACTCGTCTGTTCCAAGGCGAGTGGTCCGATCCACGCTCGTCGTGGCGGTCGTAGCGTGGCTTCCGACGTTGATCGACATGTTTCTGCCACGTGGCCACAATCTGTACCGAGTTGCGCGATTCTTTGCGCGGACTTCCTCAGCGCCCAAGAACGGGGTGCACGCCGGCATCGCGGTCGTGCTGCGTGAGACTGGCCTGCAAGCGAGTTGGCTCGGTGCGCATCTCGGGCGTCGACTGTTCACCGACGGCTTCGACGGCGGCCTAGGTCTGCTACCCGGCCTCGGGATAGTGCTGTTGCTCGTCGCCGCCGTCGTGGCCCGGCAGCGGCGCGACACAATGCTCGGCTCGCTCGTCTTGATCCTCGCGTTGCTGTTGCCAGCGGCCGTCGTCGAGATGGCGCTGGGCCAGGGTGAGCTTTTCCCGTACCTGTTCGGCTGGGTGACCCTCGTCGGGATGACATGTTGGGCGGTCGCCGTCCTAGCGATTCTGCCGACACGCAAAGCCGCGGCCCTCGACTGGACGCTCGCGACCAGCACGACAACGCTGGCGATTTGCTTGTTGGCAACCGGGTTCACCGTCACTCTTCCACGCAGCCCGCTCGAGCGCCGCGGCGACGCGGCGATTGTCCGTCAACTCGTGGTCGAGACCGAACACCATCTGTCCCGAAACATCAACTACCAGTTGGTGCACGGAAGCGACGCCTACAACTCGATCTACGAACTGGGGGTGGTCGACGAACTCCGCCACGACGGCTACCAGATCACCGTCCAGCCCAACCTCGTTGTGTTGTTCGGCAGACACATGATCGACAAACGCGCCAGGTCCCACACCATTCTGAAGATCGTGGCCCCGTACGAGGGCGCCGGACCCAATGACGCTGTGGCCGCGCTCAGTGACCCACTCAGCCCGGCCGAGCGAGCCCACGAGGCCCACCTGATAGACACACTCACCACCAAATACGAATACGCCGCAAGCCCAGATGCTGCCAGCATCGTCCGCTACGGCGACGGTGACCTCGTCCTCATCGCTGGCTTCGTCGACCCCGACCCACAACTGGAACCGCTCTTGCGAGATCTCGCGGCGAGCCGCAAGCGGGGCCGCTCGATCGCCGTCGTCGTTGACAGCACGTTGCCCCGTACAGGGCCGCAGCTCGGCGCGGCGCGCGTCGCTCGGCGTAAATGTCCTGTGGAGCGTGCGGGCCGAGAGCGTATTATGCGGTCGGCATTAGCAGGTAAGGGCGTTGTGTACTGTGAATGAACTAGCTGCCGAGATGCGCGAAGTGTGGAGGAGGTCTCCTCGACGGGCGGTCGTCCCTGGACTCGTCGCTGGCGGGCTGGTCGGCGCTTGTTACCTCTTGTACCGGTACGGCTATGAGTCGTTTGTCGAGTTCGTTGCTGGAGTTCGCCATCGAGACGAGTTCCTCGTCGTGGTCGCGCGCTCGCCGTTGTCGTTGTTCGCGCCAGCTCCGAACCTTCCGGTGTGGGGGGCTGTCGCCCAGGTGGTCGCTCTCACGGCGGTGGGGGCGACGGTGCTTGGGTGGCGGCGTGTGGTGGTTGTGGCCGTCGCGGTGCAAACGGGGATCAACGTCATCCTTCAGGTTGTCGCAGGTGTTGGGTTCGGATCGTTGGTTGGACTCAACACGGCCGGTTTGGCCGAACTGGACACTGGACCGTCTGCCGCGGTGATTGCCCTGGTCGTGGTGATCGCGATGGCGCGCCGGGCCCCGTGGCTGATGTTCCTGGTGGTGACGATTGCCACCGCGGAAGTGTTGGTTGCGCCAAACTTGGCCGGGTGCGAGCATGTGATTGCGCTCGGCGCAGGCTGGGTGTCGTGGTGGGTGATCAGGGCGCTCGATGGACGACCAAGCGAGTCCGTGTCGTCTCGAACAAGGTTCGAGTCGCCCGTGCGCTGGCTGCACGCCATGCAGGCACGACGGGTTGCGGCCGGGACGGTTGCGCTTTCTGGTGTCGTGGTGATGTCTTGGACTTGGCCAGGCCAACGCGCTGAGGAGGTCGGCGCCGGGCTGTGGGACTCCGTGGCCGGATTCATGACCGGCCCAGGCGCAGCGGCCGTCGTCGGTGTGGCGCTCGTACTACTCGCGCGAGGCTTGCTGCGCGGTCAACGTCGAGCCTGGACGTTCACGATCCTGGTGGCGAGCGGAGTTGCGCTGCTCCACGCTCTGGACGGGAATGCTCGCGTGGCTGCTCTGGCGGTGGCAACGCTGTTCATGCTCATCGGCGTACGCCACTCATTCCCCGCCGGCGTAGACGCCAAGGCGGCAAGACGCGCGCTCGCCACGATGCTGAAAGGGTTCGCGGCGGTGTTCGCGGCGGCGGTGTTGACGATCGAAGCATGGACCCGGCACGCTTCCAACCGGCCGCGGCTGAGCGTGATTCCAGCTATGCAGACCGTGCTGTCCGCGTTGCACCGTGCCAACAATCTGCCGCTGCCCAACGGCGCTGGCGGTACGTTGCATCTCCTCGTGTTCGGCGCCGCGGCGGTGATTTCACTCGTCGCCCTGCGACGTTCATTGCGACCGGTGAGCGAAACCGACTCTGCGAGAGCGGGCACCGCATCAGAGACGCAAGTCTCGTCCATTGTCCACTCGCACGGCACGGGCACACTCGACTACTTCGCGCTCCGCGACGACAAGACATGGTTTGTCCACGGCAACACGCTCATCGCCTACGCGGTGCGCTTCGGTGTATGCCTGGTATCGCCAGATCCGATTGGCCCGGAACACGAACGACTCGACGCGTTCACGCAGTTTCGGAACTACGTCGACAGCAACGGATGGGGCCTAGCCGTTCTGGCCGCCAGCGAATCGAATCTGTCGCTGTACCGCTCATTCGGCATGCGCAGCATGTACATCGGCGACGAAGCCATCGTCGATGTCCACTCGTTCACCCTTGACGGCGGTGAACGCAAGAGTCTCCGTCAGGCAGTGAACAGAATCGCTCGCCACGGATACACCGTCTCTTTCCACGACCCGCTCGACCTGGACCCGCGTACACGAAGCCAGCTCATGCAGTTGATGGCCAAGAGCCGCAAGGGCGGTGTCGAGAGGGGCTTCTCGATGACCCTCGGGAGGCTCTTCGATCGACGAGACACCGGACTTCTTCTCGCCGTCTGCACCGACAACGTCGGAGACCCCGTGGCGTTCTGTCAATTCGTACCGAGCTCGGCGATCAACGGTTGGTCACTCGACCTGATGCGCCGTGACCCAGCGGGACATCCCAACGGCCTCCTGGACTTCGTGCTCGTAGAGACCATCCACTATCTGGCCGCCCACGGCTATAGCCGACTCGGGCTGAACTTCACGGCGATGCGCACGGTGCTCATCGAATCAACCGACGACCACCTCTGGCGCCGAGCCCAGCGCGCCGCGCTCATCAAATTGTCCGACGACGTCCAGATCGCCTCGCTGTGGAAGTTCAACAACAAGTACGGGCCGGTCTGGCAACCCCGCTACGCCGTACTCGACGGCCTCGAAAACGCGCTGAACACAGGACTAGCAATAGCTGCAATGGAATCGCTCCTAGAACTACCCATCATCGGCCGAATCGTTTCAGTGAGAGGAGGGTGATTGTGGGCGAGGGCGACCGGTCCAAGATCACTCAGCCGGCCACAACACACAGTCCTTAGGCTTAGAGGAAGCACGGTGACGCAAACAAGTCGCTGCGCGGCCGCGCCGTTGGATCCGGTTTGCGGACGACCAAGCGAAACGGTCCTACGCTGACACGTCCTGCCCACATGCAACAAAAGATTGCGTATTTGATGACAATTCGCTATGGTGACACGCAACCAAACATTGCATATAGGGAGCATCACCATGGAATCCGGAACCATCAAACGTGAAGTCCACATCGAGGCCTCGCCCGAGGTCGTGTTCGACGTCATCAGCAGCCCCGAGCACATCCGGCACTGGTGGAGCGCCGAGACCGAGATTGAGCCGGTTGTCGGCTCCACCAGCGAACTGACGTGGCGCGACGAGGCGTCGGGCAGGGTCGACGTGGTGCCGATCACGGTGATCGACGTCCAGCCGCCCCATCTCTTCTCGTTCCGCTGGACGCAAGGGCCCGGCGAGACCCCCACACCATCGAACTCGTTGCTCGTAACGTTCGAGCTGTCGCCGTCCGGCGCCGGCACCGTCTTGCGCCTCAGCGAGACCGGCTTCCGTGAGCGGGGCTGGGACATTGCCGTTCTCGAGGAGGCCTACCAGGATCACGTCACCGGGTGGGACTTCTACCTGCCTCGCATCGCCGAGCGCGCCGTCCGGCAGGTCACCGCGCCGTGATGATCGTCATCGACGACGACTTGTGGTCCGCGGTCGGCGATCCGACCCGGCGTCGCATGCTCGACCAGCTCCTCCTCGACAGCGGCGGTACCGCCACGAGCCTGAGCGAACACGTCCCCGTGACTCGCCAGGCGGTCTCCAAGCACCTCGACGTGCTCGACCGCGCCGGGCTCGTCCACGCGACCGTGATCGGACGAGAGAGGCGCTACGAGGTCGACGACGCCCAGCTGTCCCGGGCTGTCGCCCAACTCTCCTCGGTCGGCGCGACCTGGGACGCCCGACTGCGGCGCATCAAGAAGATCGCCGAGGCGATCCAAAACTCACAACTCCCCAACAACGAAGGAAACGACCATGGCTGACATCTTGCATCGCGTCGGGGCGACCGCAACCCTGGACCAGGTGTACGAAGCACTCACCTCGCTCGACGGTCTCGCCGCCTGGTGGACCACCGACACGCAGGGCGACTCCGCACCCGGCGGCACAATCCAGTTCCGATTCGGTGACGCGGGTGGGTTTGCCATGAACGTGCTCGACCAGCGCCCCAACGAGCGGTCGAGTGGGAGGTGACCGAGGGACCCGAGGAGTGGGTCGGCACCCACGTCGGCTTCGACTTGAAGCAGGAAGATGGCTACACGATCATTTGTGTTGGGTCGGTCGATGCTGGCTGCGCTTGTCAGGTGCGACGGGCGAGGAAGGCGTAGCCGTAGACCTCGAACGAACGTGCTTTGGCTTCGCCGGTCGCGCCGCCGAAGGTGTCGACGGGTGGTCCGATGTTGACCTGCTGGAAACCTGAGTCTTCGAGCATCTGTTGCCAGCCCGCACGGGGCAGCCCTCCGGCAATTCAACCGGTCCAAAGATCGACGTCGCGCATCGCCTCGATCGGTACCGGTCGCCCGTTGACGATGTCGGCGAACTGCAACACGCCGCCGGGGCGTAGCACCCTGAAGATCTCGGCGAACACAGCCTGTTTGTCGGCGCACAGGTTGATCACGCCGTTGGATATGACAACATCGGCCCACCCGGTCTCGACCGGCATCGCTTCGGCCAACCCTTCACGGAACTCGACATGGCCGAAGTCGAGTTGCTCGGCAGTGGCTCGTGACTTGGTGAGCATCTCCGCGGTCATGTCGATCCCGACGACGGAGCCGGTCGGACCGGTTTGGGTGGCAGCGATGAACGAATCGAAACCGGCGCCGGAGCCGACATCGACGACATGCTCACCGGGTTCGATGCGGCGCAGTGAGAAGGGGTTGCCGACACCGGCGAAGGACTCGACTGCCCGATCCGGCAGTGAATCGACGGTGGCCTGGTCGTAGCCGAGGCGGGCAGCGAGCGGCCTGCCAGTGTGGAAGTGATGAACGCCGTGCGGGTCGAGGGCGACATCGCGGTACTTGTCGCGCACCTGAGTCCGGAGGGTGTCGACGTCGACGAGAAGTTCGTGGGGCATGGTCATCCTCCTGCTCCGACCGCGATGGGCAGGCCGGCTCGTTTCCATTCGGGGTATCCGTCTTCGAGGCGTTTGGCGGCGAAGCCGCGTCGGCGTAGTTGGCGTACGGCCTCGTCGGCATAGACGCAGTAGGGGCCGCGGCAGTAGGCGACGATCTCGGTGTCTTTGGCCAGCGAACGCAGACGGCGCAGTTCACCACCGGGAACGGACCGGGCGACTGGGATGTGGCCAGCCGCGTATTCGGCGGCGGGGCGGACGTCGAGCACGACGAGGTCTCCGGCCTTGAGGCGGGCTTCGAGTTCGCGCCGGCTCACCGGTTCGAGAGCGGAGCGATCGCCGACGTAGGCGTCGGCGAGTTCGTTGATGCCGGCAACGTGTTCGGCTG
>JANMQX010000191.1:0-6063 GCA_031370745.1 Ilumatobacteraceae bacterium | reverse complement strand
CCGCTGCCCGATGATCTGGCGGCGGTCGAGGCTCAGCTCACAACGTAGCGAGGCCCTCTTCGATGCGCGCTTCGGGCCATGGAGCGACGCCGCGGGCGGCATCGGCGACCGACTGCAACGTGAACGCCTCGAGCAGCCGCCGCATCTGGTCACCGGCCGACTTCCAGATGGCCAACAGCACACACTGACCCTCGTGATCGCAGGCGCCGTCTTGATGTGGCTCCCCGAAATCGCCGAGGCTGATCGGTCCGTCGACGGCGCTGAGGATCTCTCCGATTCGGATCTCCGACGGGCTCCGGGCGAGGACGTAGCCACCGCCGACACCGCGCTTGGACTTCACCAGCCCCGCGCCTTTGAGCGCCAGAAGTATCTGTTCGAGGTACGGCTGCGGGATCGCTGTGCGTTCGGCGATGTCGCGCACCGACGTCGGCCCGGTTCCGTCCATGTGCAGCGCCAAGGAGAGCAAGGCCCGACAGGCGTAGTCGCCTTTGCTGGAAACGCGCACCTCATCACTCTAGAGCCTTCTGACAATCTCGGGCTCTCTGCCGATCCACGGGAGTTCCGGCCCGGCACCGACTCCTGGCTGGCGCCCGAAGACCCCGAGATGATGGACTGACGGCTCCCGTGACAGACCAACCGACTTTCCCCGACTACTCAGGCGCCAACGTGCGCGCAATCGTGCCGACGTTGTTGGCGCCGCATCGGGGAGCCGAACGGGACTGGATGCCGGCTCCCGTACGCGAGGCCCGCCAGGTCGTCATCCTCGTGCTCGACGGTCTCGGTTGGGAGCAGTTCGTCGAGCACCGCGCCGAGTTGCCCACCCTGGCCACCTTTCAGGGGGGTCCGATCACGACTGTCGCGCCGTCGACAACCGCAACCGCACTCACGTCGATCACCACCGGTCTGACGCCCGGCGAGCACGGCCTCGTCGGCTATCGATTCGATGTCGGTGGTGAGGTCCTCAACGTGCTCCGCTGGTCGACGCCCGGCGGCGACGCTCGCCGCAAGTACGAGCCGAGCCGTATCCAACCCTTTGCTCCCTTCATGGGTCAGCCGGTGCCGGTGGTCACGAAGGCCGACTTCGAGCGCACTGCGTTCACCGAGGCGCATCTGCGCGGCGGTCGGCTCGTTGGCTGGCGCGCCGCGTCGAGTCTTGCGGTCACGATCGGTGAACTGCTGCGGGCCGGCGAGCCACTGATCTACGCGTACTACGACGGGATCGACAAGATCGCCCACGAGCGCGGCTTTGGCCCGTACTACGAGGCCGAACTGCGGTCGGCCGATGACATCATCGAGCAGGTCCGTGCCCAACTCATCGACGACTCGGCGTTGCTCGTCACGGCCGATCACGGTCAGGTCGACGTTGGCACCAACGACCGGGCCATAGCCGACGATGCGATGAAGATGACGAGGTACCTTTCAGGTGAGGGGCGTTTCCGCTGGCTCCACGCCCGCCCTGGAGCTGGCGCAGAACTGCTGGAGGCGGCTGTCGCCGCGCACGGCGACGTGGCTTGGGTGATGAGCCGCCAGGAACTGATCGAAGGCGGCTGGTTCGGTCCTGTCGTCAGCCCTCCTATCGCCGCTCGCTTCGGTGACGTGGCCCTGATGCCCAAAGCCCCGATCAGCTTCTTCGACTCATCCGACAGCGGTCCCTATCCATTGGTGTGTCGACACGGATCTCTCACATCTGCTGAGATGCTGGTGCCTCTGTTGGCCATCACATCGTGAAGTCCCACGTTCAAAGGAGCATTGATGTCGATCGAAGAACCACCAAGCGGGACAACGGAAGTCGTCGTCGCACAACCTCCCGAACCCGATGTGACCGAGACGGTGACGGCACCCGCCAAGGTGATGCGCATCGGTTCGATGGTCAAGCAACTGCTCGAGGAGGTCCGCACGGGCGCCCTCGACGAGGCCAGCCGCGAGCGATTGGCTGAGATCTACGAGCGTTCGATCGTGGAGCTTTCCGAAGCGTTGTCTCCCGACCTGCAAGACGAGCTTCGCAACTTGGCCCTTCCGTTCAAGGACGGCGAAATTCCCTCGGACGGCGAGTTGCGTGTCGCCAAGGCCCAGCTGGTGGGGTGGTTGGAGGGTCTGTTCCATGGGATCCAGGCAACCCTGTTCGCCCAACAGATCGCCGCCCGCCAGCAACTCGAGGGGATGCGTCAGCTCCCACCAGGCGCGATGGCCGGCGGGTCCGGCGGGGGACAGGTTCCTCCCGGCCCAGCCATCGATGTCGCCGATCGGCCTGGCACGTACCTGTAGGAAAGCGAGTAGGGTTCCGAGCTAAATCACATCCATGTAAGTCGCATCGTCGGCCAGGCCAAGAATCTAGGAAGGTATTGCGCCATTGGGGGATTCCTTCACCCACCTCCACGTCCACACCGAGTTCTCGATGCTCGATGGTGCAGCGCGGCTCGACGACCTCGTCGCCAAGGCGGTCGCCGATGGCCAGCCGGCGCTCGGCATCACCGATCACGGCAACATGTATGGGGTCCTCGAGTTCTTCAAGGAGTGTCGCGCTCAGGGCGTCAAGCCGATCATCGGCACCGAGGCGTACATGGCCTACGAGACCCGCAGCGAGCGACCGCCGCGGCGCGGACGAGTCGATGATTCTGGCGGTGACACCGAGGGCGGCAAGAAGCTCTACTACCACCTGACCCTGCTCGCCGAGAACGACAAGGGTTACCACAACCTCATCCAGCTGGCCAGCTTGGCGTTCATGGAGGGGTACTACTACAAGCCACGGATGGACTGGGAGTTGCTCAGCCGCTACCACGACGGCTTGATCGCGACCACCGGCTGCCTCGGTGGCCACGTGCTGCAGTCGCTGCTGCAGGGTGACGAGAAGGGTGCGCTCGACAAGGCCGCCCGCCTGCAAGACATCTTCGGCAAGGACAACCTGTTCGTCGAACTGCAAGACCACGGGTTGCAGGCTCAGCGCGACACCAATCCGAAACTGGTCGAGATCGCCCGCAAGATCGGCGCTCCGCTGATGGCCACCAACGACTCGCACTACGTGCACCGCGAAGATCACGAGGCCCACGACGCGCTGTTGTGCGTGCAGACCGGGGCAACGCTCAGTGACCCCAAGCGGTTCAAGTTCGAGGGTCAAGAGCACTACCTGAAGACCTCCGCAGAGATGCGCTACCTGTTTCGCGACCTTCCCGAGGCATGCGACAACACCCTGTGGATTGCTGAGCGTGCCGACGTCAACATCGAATTCGGCAAGCCGCAGCTGCCCGACTTCCCAATTCCCGAGGGCTTCACCGACGACGCCGGATACCTCGACTTCCTCACGTGGGAAGGCGCCAAGCAACGCTGGGGTCAACAGCTGTCGCCATCGGTCGTCGAGCGATTGACCTACGAGCTGCAGGTCATCAAGAACATGGGCTTCGCCTCGTACTTCCTGATCGTCTGGGATCTGATCAAGTACGCCAAGGACAACAACATCCGCGTCGGTCCGGGCCGCGGTTCGGCCGCCGGCTGCGCCGTCGCCTACAGCCTGCGAATCACCGACCTCGACCCGATCCGCTACGACCTGCTGTTCGAACGCTTCTTGAACCCGAGCCGCATCTCGATGCCCGACATCGATATGGACTTCGACTCGCGTTTCCGCGATCGGATGATCAGCTATGCCGCCGAGAAGTACGGCCGCGATCACGTCGCCCAGATCATCACCTTCGGTACGATCAAAGCACGAAACGCAGTGCGCGATGCGGCACGCGTGCTGGGCTATCCATACGGCGTCGGCGACAAGATCGCCAAGGCGATGCCGCCGCTGGTGATGGGACGCGACACTCCGTTGAAGTACTGCTTCGAGCAGGACCCGAAGTACCTCGACGGTTACAAGGCCGCCAGCGAACTGCGGGCAATGTGCGACGCCGACCCGGACGTGAAGCGGGTCGTCGACGTCGCCAAGGGTCTCGAAGGCCTGAAGCGCAGCGACGGCATCCACGCTGCCGCAGTCGTCATCACCAAGGAACCACTGACCTCCTACCTGCCGATTCAGCGCAAGCCGGAAGCCGGTGGCAAGCCGGAGGACGCGCCCGTCGTGACGCAATACGAGATGCACGGAGTCGAGGATCTGGGCTTGTTGAAGATGGACTTCCTCGGCCTGCGCAACCTCGATGTCATCACCGACACCGTCGAGATGGTGCGTGTGGTCAAGGACCCCGAGTTCGACATCGATTCTGTTCCGCTCGACGATCAGATGGTGTTCGAACTGCTCGGCAGGGGCGACACGATGGGTGTGTTCCAGCTCGAGTCTCCGCCCATGCGAGCCTTGTTGCGTTCGCTCGCGCCGACCAGTTTCGGCGACGTCTCTGCCGTCATCGCGCTGTACCGGCCGGGGCCGATGAGCGTCAACATGCACTACGACTATGCCGATCGCAAGAACGGCCGGCAGGCGGTCAGCTACTTCCATGCCGACGCCGAGGAGGTGCTCGGCGACACCTATGGCCTGATGATCTACCAGGAGAGCGTCATGCGCGTGGCGCAGAAGTTCGCCGGCTACTCGTTGGCCGAGGCCGACAACCTGCGCAAAGCGATGGGCAAGAAGTCGCGAGAGGTCATGGCTGCGGCGCGTGCCGCGTTCGAGGCCGGCGCCGAGAGGTGCGGATACGGTCAGGCGCTCGGCAAGCAACTGTTCGATGTGATCGAACGGTTCGCCGACTATGCCTTCAACAAGAGCCACACCTTTGGATACGGCCTGATCACCTATCAGACGGCGTACCTGAAGGCGCATTACCCGGTCGAGTACTTCGCCTGTCTGTTGTCGAGCGTCAAGAGCAACCTCGACAAGGCCGCGGTCTATCTCAGCGATGCCCGCAGTGCGAGCATCAAGGTGCTCACCCCCGACGTCAACCGGTCGGTCATGGACTTCGCCACGGTGGGCGCCGACGAGGTCGCCGCCGACGTCACGATGGCGGCCGGTGCGCCCGGCGCCATCACGTTCGGGCTCTCGGCCATCCGCAACGTGGGCGAGGGCTTGGTCGAACTGCTGCTCGGCGAACGCAATGCCAACGGAACCTTCCAGTCGTTCCACGACTTCGCCGAGCGCGTCCCCGAGCCGGTGCTCAACAAGCGCACCGTCGAATCGTTGATCAAGGCAGGAGCGTTCGACTCGCTCGGGCATCCGCGCCGCGGCCTGCTGATGGTCTTCGAGCAGATCATCGATGGCACCCTGGTACGCCGTCGCGAGCGCGACCAAGGTGTGATGAGCCTGTTCGGCGACCTCGGCGGCAACAGCGTCGAAGGCTTCGATGAGCGGGTCGTCATCCCCGACAACGAGTTCGACAAGAGTGATCGGCTGCGATTCGAAAAGGAGATGCTCGGGTTGTACGTCTCCGACCATCCGTTGCTCGGAGTCGAAGCAGCGCTTCGCCGCAAGGTCGATTGTGGCATCGCTGAGGCACCCGAGCGCGAGGACGGCTCCGTGCTGGTGCTCGGTGGAGTCATCACCAACATGTCTCGCAAGTTCACCAAGAAGGGTGACCAGATGGCGGTGTTCATCCTCGAAGATCTTGACAGCACGATCGAGGTCACCGTCTTCCCGCGTGCCTTGATGGAGCTCGGGCACAAGTTGATCGATGATTCGATCGTCACGGTCAAGGGTCGAGTCGACAAGCGCGACGAGACGCGCGTCGGATTCATGGCCCTCGACGTCAACATCGTCGAAGGGCTCGATACGGCAACATCGGCATCGTTGCGGCTGAGAGTGCCGTCGACGTCGCTCAACGAGCTGAAAATTCATCAGATCCGCAAGATTCTTCGTGACCACCCCGGGGAGTCGGCGGTGTACCTCCACATCGGTCACGGAAAGATATTGCGCCTGGCAGACGAGTTTTGTGTTGACCTCGACCGGGCGGTCGGTGAGCTACGAATGTTGCTCGGCCACGACGCCGTCATGCTCTAATCACCGTCCGCCTTTTCGAAATCTCGGATTTTCTGGCACAATGGAGGCTTCGCACGACGACATGGGGAGCTCTACAGCATGCCAATCCAGGTGGAAACCAGGGACTGTGCAGCGCTCACCGACGCCGATCTCGACGAAATGGCGTC
>JANMQX010000117.1:0-1740 GCA_031370745.1 Ilumatobacteraceae bacterium | reverse complement strand
CCTGCCAAACAGGCCGCCGTACGTACCCAGAAAGCTGCGCCGGCTCCGGCGGCCGTCAAAAAGGCCGCTCCCGCCAAAAAGTCGAGCTCTGCACCAGTCGTGATCGACATCCCTGCAGTAAAAGGCGTGACCAAAGATGGTGTCGCTTACACCAAGGACTTCGACGTCAAGTTCCTCACGAGCATGCGGGCCCTGCTGTTGGAGGAGAAGGCTGCGCTTCTCGGCCAAGCAGTTCGGCTGGAGGATGAAGCGAACTCGCTGATCGAGGAGCAGGAGATGGGCGATGTGCAGTTCGATGACGAAGGTGGCGAAGGCGACACGATGGTCGTGGAGCGCGAGCGCGACCTGACACTGTCGGCGCAGGCGCGCCAAACGATCGCCGACATCGATACTGCCCTCGGCAGGCTGACAACGGGTCGCTACGGCTACTCGACCGAGTCTGGGCGACCAATTCCGCGTGAGCGCCTCGAAGCCATCCCGTGGGCAACGATGCTGGTCGAGGAGAAGGTCGGCGGGATCGGCCGTCGATGACTGACGACGCGGAGGCCGAGATCGTCCCGACCCCGCACGCCGACACAACCGATGTTGATCCGTCGCCGCAACAGCGAATACCACTGTTGACTGCTGCGATCGTCCCGCTCGTGCTCGTGGTCGACCAACTGACCAAGAGATGGGCGCTGTCGGAGCTGTCGGGTCGCGTGCCGCACCACGTCATTTGGACGTTGCAGTGGAACCTGACCCGCAACAGGGGCATGGCCTTTTCGCAAGCACAGAGCATCGGCCCGCTGATCGGCATCGCCGCCCTGCTGGTCATCGTGTGGCTGGCGTGGACGAGTCGCATGCTGACCAGTCGCGTCCCCGCCGTGGCCGCCGGTCTGATCGCCGGCGGCGCGCTCGGAAATCTGGCCGACCGCGTGTTTCGCGGCGACAGAATCCTGCACGGCGCTGTGGTCGACTTCATCGACTTCCAATGGTTCCCGATCTTCAATGTCGCCGACATGGCCATCGACGTCGGTGGCGCGATATTTGTGCTGTGGACGGTCCTCGGACATCGACGGAGCCGCGCCGCATGATCCACGAGGAGATCCCCGCAGCGCTCGCCGGCGAACGAGTCGATCGCATCGTCGCCCTGATCACCGACGCCAGTCGTTCCGACGCGGCGGCCCTCGTCGTAGCCGGCGGCGTGAAGGTGGATGGCGAGGTCACCGTCTCCGGCAAGTTGCGTCTGCAACTCGGTCAGCGCCTCGACGTCGACGAGACAAAGCTGCCCACAACCGCGGCACCTGCCGCAGATCAAACGGTGCAGTTCTCTGTCGTGTACGACGACGAACACGTGATCGTCGTCGACAAGCCGGCCGGATTGGTTGTTCATCCGGGAGCAGGCAATCCCAACGCGACCCTGGTCAACGGTCTGTTGGCCCGGTACCCGGAGATTGCCGGGATCGGCGAGTCACATCGCCCGGGCATCGTTCACCGTCTCGATGTGGGGACATCGGGTCTGATGGTGGTTGCCCGTTCAGTTCGGGCGTACCACTCGTTGGTGTACGCGCTCGCCCAGCGCGACGTGGCGCGCGTCTATCGCACGGTGGTCTGGGGCCACCCCGCAAACCCCCACGGTGTCATCGACGCACCCATCGGACGGGATCACCGCGACCCGATGCGTATGGCGGTAGTTGTCGATGGCAAGTCGGCGCGGACCCGGTATCAGGTGCTCGTTGCCTACTCGACTCCCGCCGAGGC
>JANMQX010000107.1:0-1987 GCA_031370745.1 Ilumatobacteraceae bacterium | reverse complement strand
AACAAATCGAGGCTTTGGTCGCCCCGTACGCGACATAGCAAATTGACACCAGTCACCGCATCGTAGATGCAGCACTCAGCGCTCCCCACGGCCGATATTCCCACCCGGGAAGAGTTGAGCAATCAAGTGTTGGAGGGTGCGGAACGATCAGTATTGCCGCGCGGCGCTGGGCCGGGAGTGCCTTCACCAGTGAGGCCGGAATGGCCGATCGCGATGATCCCCACCGGTGTACCCGATACCTCTGTATCGGCCATCGTGATCGAACCCGCGGCGACCAGAGTCGTTGTGGCCGGCGCGTTGGGGCGCTCACCGCTCACCGTTCGTCTACGCCTCGAGGGCGGCGAGGGCGTATTCGACGATTTGATATCTGTCAATAGCTGCGCCGCGAGCCATCCATTCCTCGAGCTGGGCGTGGGGTCGGACGATCTTAAGCGTGCGACCTCTGACAGTTCTGCGGCACGGTTTCCGCTGCCTGTGAGGGTCGGCGTGGTCACGACGCGGCCCGCTTTGTTCGAGCAGCGGGAGGACCCGCTCCCGGCACCACGCCCCCTGTCACGCGCCGTGGACCAAGACGATCGCGTTCATGCTGCGCTCAAGGCGCTCGGGAAGCGCGTTTCGAAGTCGAGCACGTTGGCCCACGTCGGCGTGACGGCGATGCGCCACATCTGCACGTCGGACGGGAACTGGTCGACCCACGCTTGGCCCTGTTCATCGCCAAAGTAGCGCTTGGCCGCTGCCGCATATTCAGCCACGACGCCATCTACGTGGGTGACGGCGGCTGTACCCCGGATTGACAACACCCGGTACGGCCACTCGTTGGAATCGATCGTGATCGCCACCTCGGCGCCGTCGTCGAGTGCCCGCAGCTTGGGCGCACGCGGTGGCGTGCCCAAGACGACCTGCTTGCCGTTCCAGTGGAACCAGATCGGTACCACCCGCGGTGTGCCGTCGGTCCACGTATAGGCGAGCCGAGCCGGAATGGTCGACTCGAGCAACGACTGGGCCACCGGATCGGCAAGACACGAAAGGTCACCGCGATTAGACATTGTTGCTCCTCTCGGAAAATTCGAGAACACTCGGTCGTCATGGTCTGCCCTGAACCAATCCGCAGTCAAGACCTCACTTTGTCAGCGGCTGCGTCACGGATCGCCAAAATCCATCGCCGCGGACACCGGAAGGTCACAGGGCCGTGCCGTTGGACGATGACTGGATCACACGACGGTCCCCGCCCATGCTCGTCGGCAGCGCAACAGTGAACTCGCGCGGCCGTGTGACGGCAACGACGTTGTCACCCGCTTGCGGTGTTGACTCGTCGGTAGTTACATGACGAACGTCGATCTCACCGCCGGCAACCGGGCTTCGCGCCTGACCCATGTCGGTCGCACCTTGTGGCCGGTACCGGCGCTCATCGCAGCGGCCCTGATCGCACAGCAGCTGCTCGTCACTTCTCGCTACGACGTCGGCGGTCATGCCGCCGTACACCTGACCGGGGCATCCGCACCGTTCATGGCGACAGCGATCCTCTGCATCCTGTTCTGGACGACACCTCTGGCTCGCCGCCAGGTCGACCTGCTCGTGATTGGTGGAGTGTGGTTCGCAACGACGGTGCTCGTGATGGCCGGCAATCTCCGCGTCGTCGACGACCTCGTCGCCGCGGGGTACTCCCACACCCCGACCGGGTCCGTTCCCGACGTCGCCGATCACTCACTCGCCAACTCCTCGGTGTGGTACGCGGCTGTGGCTGCGCTCGTCCTCGTCGCCGCGTGGCGCCGTCGTCGGCACATCGGCAACCGCTCGGCGATCGGCGCGGTCGTCGCCACCGTTGTGATCCCGCCCTGGATCATCCCGGGTGCCGGAGTCATCGTGCTCGCCATCGGTCGCGTCGTGCAGCGCAGCCGGGCCGTCGAGATCGGTCTTGATCGGGGCGACGGCGGGCTCGACCGATGACGGACGTCGTCGAGATGGTGGCGATCCCTCGACCGGCTCG
>JANMQX010000084.1:0-2609 GCA_031370745.1 Ilumatobacteraceae bacterium | reverse complement strand
GGAGGCGGTCGAGCATCAGGTTCATGCCTCGGGCCAGTCGGCCGATCTCGTCGTCTGCGGGTGGTTCGGGAACTCTTCGACCAAGTTCTCCCCCGCCGATGTCCGCGACCTGCTGTCGTATGGAGTCGACCGGCCTGAGGGCGCGGCCGACGACGTACCAGCTGGTACAGCCGACGATCCCAAGGAGCGCAGGGAGCACGACCAGGAGGATGCTGCGCACGGCCAGGATGCTCTCCTCCACCTGGTCGAGGCTGATCCCGACGTAGACCGTTACGGGTCCGTTCGGTCCTTGTGCCCCTAGCGCGAGAAGCCGGAATCGGACCCCGCTCTGGTCGCCGCTCATAGGAAGGAGATCGAGCGTCTGCGCCTGCGATCGGCCGAGGGCGGGTCGCAGCGCCGAGATCCGCTTTCCCGCCACGATCTGCGAGCTTGCGGCAATTATCCGACCACCGTCGTCCACGACCTGGATGACCGCACCCTTCTCACCGGAATCGGGCAACACAAGCGGGAGCTTCGTCCCGCGCACGAGCGTGGCGAGTTCCTCGGCTCGCGCCATGCCGGTGTCGTTCAGATTGCCCTCGAGGGTGCGCCGTAACACGATGACGAAGAGGATGGCGGTCACGACGAGTGCCGTGGCCACGACAACGCACGCTGCCACTGTCGTTCGCGCCCGGATGGTCGCCAGCCCGGCGACTGTTCGCCTAACCGCCATCGGGATCGAGCCGATAGCCGACCAGCCGGACCGTCTGGATGCTGGATCGACCGAAGGGGACGTCGAGCTTCTTTCGGAGATAGCCGATGTACACCTCGACGATGTTCGGATCGCTGCCGTAGGCGTCGTCCCAAACGTGCTCGAGTATCTCCGTCTTGGGCAACACCTCGCCGGTACGGGTCATGAGGAACTCGAGCAGGGCGAACTGTCGCGGCGTGAGCTCGATCTCGACGTCGCCACGCCAACACCGGTGGCGCGCAGGGTCCAGCCGTATGTCGCCGGTCGTCAGCACCGCCGGTCGGCTTCTGCTGGTCCTGCGAATCAGCGCTCGCAGATGGGCGACGAGCACGACGTAGGAGAACGGCTTCGTAAGGAAGTCGTCGGCTCCGGTGTCGAGTGCCTCGGCATGGTCGTGCTCGCCATGTTTGGCTGTCAGCATCAGGATCGGGGTCCAGACGTCCGCCGCCCGCAATGCGGCGCACACCTGATAGCCGTTCCGCCGCGGAAGCATTATGTCCAGGACGATCGCGTCGTACTCGTTCTCCTGTGCCATCGAGAGGCCCTGCTCGCCATCGAACGCGACGTCGACCGCAAACCCTTCACCTTGCAGTCCGCGCCTCAGACCGGCTACAAGTCGCTCCTCGTCGTCCACGAGCAACACACGCACGCGAAGCAGCATTGCCGGTCGTCGGCCCGCCACGTCGACGGGCTTCGTCGGTCAGGACCCCAACGTGACGTGTGGCGTCTGACGGTAGTCATTGCCGCCATAGGAATACGCTCGCTCGTCGAGGCGTCTTGCGGCGTCCCGGACCGTGCCCATCTCCGTTGCGGTGAGTTGCCTGACCTTCGCCAGGACGAGGCTCTCCTCCTCGTCACCGCCCCGTGGATCCACTCGGAGAGGGCCGATCGTGGGCACATAGTTCTTCAGCTGGTGGCCGTCGCTGGCCTTGCTGCTCCACTCGTCGATGACCAGGACGTTCGGGAAGCAGCCGACGCCACCGCACGCCTGGCGGTTCGTCGCCTCGACCCTCGCACCGTCGAGGAAATGGACCTTCGGGGCGGTTCCTTCGCGGTAGCTCGGCGATCCAACCTGAGGATCGCCGTGCACATGGATGCCTCCCTGCGCCCCACTCAGTCCGGATATCCAGGTACTCGGGGCGCCCTTGAACTTCCCCTTGTCGGTGTACTCCTCGGGGTATTCACCAAGATTCCAAACACTGCCCTCGTCATCCTGGGCGAAGAATGCGAGCTCGGTCTCCTGGACTCGACCCTCGTTGAGATCCTGCTCCCAAACCACCACGGTTTCGATGCCCTGGATACGCTTGACGAGGTCGCTGACGGTGATGATCACCTGATGGGGCTGCAGTCCAGATCCGCGGTCCGCCGTGCCCTCGAGCAGCCACTCCGTTCCTGGCGCCATCGGGTAGTACGTGTTGTCGATCTTCGTCGGCTGGGTGAAGTTGGCCGAGTCGAAGCGAACTTGGGGCGGCACCTCCGGCACGTCGGAGGCTGATTTGTTCGAACCGCATGCGACTACAGCCAGCACCAAGGCGACCAGAACAGCCGCGACAGCGCGGCCGTCGCGTAGTCGTGAGCGGGTCCGCGCGATCATCACGCAGGCGCGCCCAAAAGGAGCGCCCGCTCCGCCTTGCTCTTCCCGAAGCGCAGGTACAGAGGTGGGACGACGAAGAGGTTCAGCAGGGTTGACGTCACCAGCCCTCCGATGATCACAGCAGCCATCGGGTACTCGATCTCCTGGCCGGCGATGTTGCCCGTCACCAGCAGCGGCACCAGAGCCAGGCCGGTCGCGAGCATGGTCATCAGGATCGGCGCCAATCGCTCGGTCGCGCCGCGGATGACCAGCTCCGGTCCGAACGCCATCCCCTCTTCGCGTTCG
>JANMQX010000071.1:0-31518 GCA_031370745.1 Ilumatobacteraceae bacterium | reverse complement strand
GCCGCCAGGCCGGACCGGCCGTCTTCGGCTTCGCGGACCTCGTAGCCCTCGTCTTCGAGGGCAAGGCTCAGCGCCAGCCGGATGGCATCGTCATCTTCGATGAACAACAGAGAATGCACTCGCAGAACCTACTCCCTGTGGTCATTCTGTTACAGAAAACGCACAGACGTCGCGTTGTCCTGTCACATTGGTTTGCCACCATAGCGACTGTTCACGCTGCCCCGGTGGGGTACCTACCTCCCCCTGGTACTCCACCGGCAGCGCGAAAGTGCGGGCAGCACATCCTTCTGAGCACATCTCGTCCGAGTCTCGTCACGGGCTCGCAATCCGCCAGGTGAGTCCGTCCCACGTAGGAGGCTGCAAGTGTTGACACCGATCCTGACAGCACACACCGACACATATCGCCATCTCACGATGATCTCGATCGCTGGGCCGATCATCAACCGCGAGCAGGCAGCGTCGATACGCAGCACATGCCTCATCGGCCCGCCGTCGCACGGCCTCGTCATCAACCTGTCGGCTGTTTCACTGATCGCCGAAGTCGGGATGGATGCACTGCGCGAAGTTGCCCGCACCTGTGCCGCACGTGGTCAACAACTCGTGTTCGTGTGTACGGAACTGATGTTGCGCAGTGAACTTGTCCTCGCCGACCTCGACACGCTCGCTCCAGTGCTGCAAAGCGAAGAGCAAGCAGTGCCGCTGGTCAGCGTCGTCGCCGCCTGAGCGCACCCGCAACTGCACGGCGGCTCCAGATCGGGCACACTGTGCCCGTGGCTGATCGCCAACGACGCTCGTTACGTCTACGCACTCGCGTGACGCTGTTCTTCAGCTTGACCGCGCTCGTCGCCGGTCTCGCTCTGGCGGTGGTCACCTACGCCGTCGCCCGAAATTTCCTGGTGGATCAGCGCAGCGAAACAATCCTCACTCAAGCCGTCGCCAACGCGACCTCCGTGCGATCCACCCTGCTGCAGATCCCACCGGTCCCCGACCCGCAGGTCGACGCCCTGGTCAAGAGCTTGAAGCGCAGCAGCGAGGGCTTCGCCTTTTTGCGCATCAGCGGCAAAGAAGATCCCTCGGTCTCCGATGCCGCCTTTCCGACGACTGCATATCCTGCAGAGCTCATGGCGTTTGTGGCTCAAGGAGGCAGTGCGACGCAACGATTCAGCGTCAAAGGCGACCCCTTCATGGCGGTGGGCATCAACATCCCGGCTGCCCACGCCCAGTACTTCGAGGCCATCCCTCTTCGCGACACCGATCGCGCCCTCCGCGCAATCGGGACGGCGCTCGGAATCGGTGCAGCGGTGACCACGATCTTCGCCGGAGCTCTGGGGTGGTCGACCAGCCGGCGTCTGCTGCGACCGATCTCGCGCGTCGCCACGACCGCCGGCGAAATTGCTTCCGGGGGGTTCGACGCCCGTATGGCGCCTGAGGCCGACCCCGACCTCGCCAGGTTGGCGAAGTCGTTCAATGACATGGCTGATGCCGTGCAGACCAGGTTCGAGCGCGAGGCTCGTTTTGCATCCGATGTCAGCCATGAGCTGCGTTCGCCGATCACAGCACTGACTGCCGCCGTCGAAGTGCTCGACAGTCGTCGAACCGACTTGCCCGACCGTACCCAGCAAGCACTCGATGTCGTCGTCGGACAGGTTCGTCGCTTCGATCAGATGGTGATGGACCTGCTCGAGCTCTCACGCATTGATGCCGGCTCAACAGAGTTGATTCGTGAGGAAGTCGACGTCGAAGAGCTGGTGTCTCGAATTGCCCAGCGTTACGGGTTCGGAGAAACCCCGATCGAGATCGACGTCAAAGTGCCGAGAACGCTGCGGGTCGACAAGCTGCGGTTCGAACGAATTCTCGCCAACCTGCTCGAGAATGCGCGTGAACACGCCGGCGGTCCGTCCCGCGTGAAGGTCGAGCCGCACGGGCGCCATGGAATAGCCTTATCTGTCGACGACGAAGGCCCTGGCGTCGCTCGCGGCGAACGGGTACGGATCTTCGAGCGCTTCGCCCGCGGCAGCGCGGCGCGGCATCGAGTCGGTACGGGTCTCGGGTTGGCCCTGGTTGCCGAACACGCCCACGCCCACGGCGGCGAGGCCTGGGTGGAGGATCGTCCAGGCGGCGGGGCCAGATTCAAGGTCAGCTTCGCGGAGGTGGTCTGATGCTCAAGCGACTCGTCACGATTGCGGTCGCGTTAGCTGCCGTGCTCGTCGGATGTGGAATTCCCGACAACGGCCACGTCAGCACGATCCAAAGCAAGGACCTTCGCCAGCTCGGCGACACGATTCCGCCGACGTCGACGTCGACAACACCACCAACGACGCTCGACCCGACCACCACAACAACGGCGATCGATACAGCGACCACCATCGCCACCGAGGACGTGACGGTGTACTTCATCAGTGGCGGCCAGCTCAAGGGATACCCGCGCTCACTCGCACGGCCGGCAACGACCAATGCGGTGTTGTCGGCGCTTCAGGAAGGAAAGCCACCGGGCGACGCCGGTGTCGGAATCCGCTCCGCTGTACCAACGAAGGAGCAAATGTTGCTCGGCGTTACAGACGATGGTTCCGGCGTAGCCACGATCCACCTTCCCCAGGGATTCTTCGAGCAGATCCCACCAGAGGATCAGTTGCTGGCCATCGGTCAACTCGTCCTGACGATCACCGAGGTGAGAGGTATCGGTCAGGTTCTCTTCGTCCAGGACGGCCAGCCAAAAGGTGTGCCGCGACGCTCTGGTGGTATCACCGACGGCACCGAGCCGCTCGCCCGCCGTGACTATCAAGACCTGCTCAATCCGGCACCTACAACCACTACCTCGACATCCGCGCCAACGGTGCCTCCAGTCGAGACGACGGTCGTCTAGAGGTGCGCAGCGGCTTCGTCACACTCATCGGGCGACCGAACGTCGGCAAGTCGACACTGGTCAACGCGATGTGCGGACGCAAGGTCTCGATCGTCAGCGACAAACCGCAGACCACTCGCACGCGTGTGCGCGGCATCCTGTCGACACCCGATGCACAGGTGGTGTTCGTCGACACGCCGGGCTTGCACAAACCGGTGACAGCGCTCGGCAAGCGGGTCAACGCAACGGCACTCGACAGCGTCAGCGATGTAGATGCGGTGTGTCTCGTGATCGACGCCACAAAGCCGTTCGGTACCGGCGATCAATGGGTCGCCGGTCATCTCGACCTGCCCGCGTCGATCGTGATCGTCAACAAGGTCGACGCAGTCAACAAGGACAGGGTTCTCGGCCAGCTCAGCGCAGCCTCGTCGCTCGGTGCGTCCGATTACTTCCCGGTTTCCGCGAAGACGGGCGAAGGCATCCCAGAGTTGATCGCCCACCTCACCGCGTTGATGCCTGAAGGCCCGCTCTACTTCCCTGACGACACCGTCAGCGACCAACCTGAAGAGATCTGGGTCGCCGAGTTGGTGCGCGAGCAACTGCTGGCTGTCACTCATGACGAGTTGCCGTACAGCATCGCCACGCGGGTGACCGAGTGGGAGTGGCCGCGCATCCGCTGCGAGATCATCGTCGAACGCGAAAGCCAGAAGGGCATGGTCATCGGCAAAGGTGGCGCGGTGCTGAAAGAGGTCGGCAAACTCGCCCGCGCTCAACTTCCAGAAGGCGCTTACCTCGAGCTGTTCGTCAAGGTCGACAAGGATTGGCAACGACGGCCGGATCGCGTCGAGCGACTCGGCTACTGATGGCATCGCCGGCGGCCGAGCTCGGGATCGACGCCGGGCTGGTGCGCCGCCTGCTCGTCGAGCAGCAACCCGGTCTCGCAGATCTGTCGATTCGCATCATCGCCAACGGGTGGGACAACGTCGTGGTACGCCTCGGGTCTGATCTGACGGTGCGACTGCCGCGCCGGCAGGCGTCCGCCCAACTGCTGCTCAACGAACAGCGCTGGCTGCCCGAACTGGCGGCTTGCACCATCCAGCGCCGGCCGAGGCGCCGGAGAACCCGTTCCGGGGCGTTCACCTTCGGCAACGGGCAGATTCAGTGCACAGACGCGCCTACTCGCTCGCCGAGGTCGTCTTGACCGAACGAGTCATCGCAGTGTGGGACGACCTTCGCGCGACTGCGGAATGGGCCGGCCCGGCGATGTGGTTGCACGGCGACCTGCATCCGTCCAACATCCTCACCCATCGCGGAAGCCTCTCGGCAATCATCGACTTCGGTGACATCACCAGCGGCGATCCGGCCACCGATCTGGCCGTCGCGTGGATGATGTTCGAGCCTCGCGAGCGCGACGTGTTTCGCCGAGCAGCGGCCATCGAAGACAACACCTGGCGGCGAGCCGCGGGTTGGGCGCTCAACCTGTCGCTCGCCTACCTCACCGGCGACGACTCCACATCGATGCCATTGATCGGGCGCACCACACTGAACGCGGTGCTCGCCGAATTCGGTTGACACGTCTCAGACCCTGCTGGTGCGGCCGGCCCAGAACGGGGCACGCAGATCGCGCTTCAAGATCTTGCCGCTGCCGGTCTTCGGTAGCTCGGGGCTCCAGGTGACCGAACGGGGAATCTTGTAGCCGGCAAGATGTTCACGCGAATGATCGAACACCTGATCCTCGGTCATCGTCGCACCTTCCCGGACGACTACGACGGCGTGGACCGACTCGCCCCACTCCTCGCTCGGCACACCGAACACTGCGGCCTCGAGAACGTCGGGATGCGCTTCCAGCGCAGCCTCGATCTCGGCGGGATAGATGTTCATACCTCCGCTGATGATCATGTCCTTCTTGCGGTCGCAGATGTAGACGTATCCCTCGTCGTCGATGTAGGCGATGTCACCGACCGTCTGGTAGTCGCGTCGCTGATCCTTCAAGAACTGGTCGTGCTGTTTGTAATAATCAGCGAAAACGCTCGGGCTCTTCACGAACAACTCGCCGGTGTGGTCGGGCCCGGTACCCGTGACCTCGTTGCCGTCGTCGTCGAACAGCTTGATCTCGACCATGGGCGCCGGCTTGCCGCACGAGCCCGGTTTGCGTAGCTGGTCTTCTGGACGAAGGATCGTGTTGACGCCCAGTTCCGTCGAGCCGTACACCTCGAACAGCGAGTCCGCTGGAAAGTCGGCGAGATACATCTGCTTCAGCGTGAAGCTCCAGGGCGCGGCGTTGGCGATCATCCGCTTCATCGACGAAACGTCGTACTGCGCCTTGACATCGGCGGGCAGGTTGCACACCATTCGAATCGGGGTGGGTGCACTAAAGGTCGAACTGACCTTGTGGGCCTCGACGAGACGAAGCCAATCGACGGGCTCGAACTTTCGTTGCAACACCACGGTCTGGCCGAGCGCCTGAGCAATGCCCATGAAACCGCCCGGGCCACTGTGATACAGCGGTCCGGTGGGTATGTACACATCGGACGGTGTGTAACCGACGAATGCCAGCATCGCCCCGACTTGTGCCGGATTCGCTGCGCCGCGGCGAAACGCCCCCTTCGGTTTGCCCGTCGTGCCGCTGGTGTAGATCATCGTCGCACCAGCTTCTGTCGACGCCGGAACGTCGGGCTCGGTGCAGGAGGCCGCCGCGATCGCAGCATCGGCATCGATCATGTCGACCGGCACTGCACCGTCGAAGACCAAGACATGCTCGACTTTTGGAAGGCCCTTCCTGATCCGCTCGAACATCGGCGCGAACTCGGAATCGACGTAGACGATCGTCGCGTCGCAATGATCTGCAACGTACATGGCTTCCTCATCGCTGAGCCGGTAGTTCAATGGGACTGCGGTGACGCCCAGCTTGCGGGCCGCGTTGATCATCACCACGAGACCAGGTGAGTTCTGACCGCACCACACCACCTTGGTGTCGCCCGGTCGCGCGCCCAAACCGAGTAGGACGTTGGCCAGGCGATTGGCCTGTTCGTTGAGTTGGGCAAAGGTCAGCGTCGTGACTGCTCCCCCCGGGCGATCGTCGATCACCGCGAGTTTGTTGGGCTGGGTGATCGAGTACGCCGCGAGGAAGTCGGCCATGAGCGCACTTCGTAGCAGGCGCGCAGTGTTCTTGGTCAAGCGAAGAGGCAACAACGCAGCGCGTAGCAGTCGATCCGACACGACTTCACCGTACGCCGCAGGGACTGCAATGCTCGCACCATGTCAGCACGCACCATTCACGGAGCCGCGGGCCTCAAGGAGGTCGTCGGTGAACATCTTGGTTACAGCGATTGGATGGAGATAACCCAGGAACGGGTGAACAACTTCGCCGAGGCGACCGGCGACTTCCAGTGGATTCACGTGGACCCGGATCGAGCAAGGAAGGAGAGCCCGTTCGGAGGACCCATCGCGCACGGCTACCTGACCCTGTCGCTGGGCCCGGTGATGATGCCGATGGTGTTCAAGACGACAGGTTTCACGATGGGCGTCAACTACGGGTGCAACAAGGTGCGGTTCATGTCACCCGTGCCGGTAGGCGCCAACCTGCGCCTCGGTGTGAAGGTGCTCAGCGTCGACGACATTCCGGGCGGCGTTCAATCGACGTACGAGCTCACCTTCGAATGCGAGGGAGCCAGCAAGCCGAGCTGCGTCGCCGAAATCGTCGGCCGCAGCTACGAGTAGCCCGTTCGTGCAGCACGTCGCAATCGTCACTGGAGCCAACCACGGCATCGGCGCAGCGACGGCAGAACGATTGGCTGCCGACGGCATTGCCGTTCTCGTCACCTACCTCCGCGGCCGCGTCACGGAGGACACGGCGACGCCGGAGCGCTACCAGGAGAACCGCATGCGATCCGGCGACGAGGTCATCGGACGAATCACCGCCGCTGGCGGACGGGCGAGCGCCATCGAGGCTGACCTTCTCGAGGCAAACACACCAGCGATGCTGTTCGATCGAGCTGAAGCCGATTTCGGACCGGTCGACATCGTGGTCAACAACGCAACGGGTTGGACATCGGGCGACTCGTTTGCCGCCGGCGGCCACGATCCGGCGGGCCGCGACACGCCAGCAGTCACTGCCGCGCTGTTCGACCGCACATTCGGCGTCGATGCTCGCGCTGGTGCGCTGATGATCGCCGAGTTCGCCCGCCGGCACATCGTCCGTGACGCGACGTGGGGCCGCATCGTCGGTCTGACATCTGGAGGCCCGAACGGCTTCCCGTCGGAGGTCACGTACGGCGCCGCGAAGATGGCGCTCGAGAACTACACGATGGCCGCCGCAACAGAACTTGGGCGCCGCGGCGTGACCGCCAACATGGTCCATCCGCCGATCACCGACTCGGGTTGGGTCAACGACGCCATTCGTGTGTTCGCGGCCACCAGTTCCGATCATTTCCACGTCGCCGATCCCGTCGAGGTCGCCGGCGTGATCGCATGGCTGTGTTCGGACGCAGCGCGGATGGTCACCGGCAACGTGATCCGCATGCGTTAGCGGAAGTCCAAAATGCGTCAGCGGAAATCCAAAATGCTTCAGCGGAAGTTCGGCATCACTTCCGAAGCAAACAGATCCATCGACTCGGTGTCGGGGTAGTCACTGCACCACGGGATGAATCCGGTGCACCCGAGATCGACGTACGTCTGTACTTTCTCGCTGACCTGTTCGGGCGTACCGACCAATCCGGTCGCCTGCCACTTGTCGAATGGATCACCCCACAGGCTGCGGCTACCAAGTGACTTCAACTCCGACTCTGTCGAGCGGATGCACATCTCCGGTGACCAGGTCTTGCCGATCGTCTCCTCGTCGCGTCCGACGACTGTGCAATGGTCCTTCAAGATCTCGCGCTTGCGCGCCCATTCCTGCGGTACCCCACCGAAGTTGGAGTAGTCGGCATGGCGGGCAACGACGCGCAGAGTGAGTTGCTCTCCACCGCCGCCGATCCATATCGGGGGATGCGGCGACTGCAACGGCTTCGGGTCACAGTTGGCCCGCGACAGTTGGTAGTACTGCCCTTGGAAGGTGGTCTCCGGCTCGGACCACATGCTCTTGACGATCTCGACGCACTCGCGCATCATCCCGATTCGGTCCTTCGGCTTGGGGAACTCGAATCCGTACCCCTTGAACTCGTTCTCGTACCACCCGGCACCGATACCCCAGTCGAGCCGGCCGCCACTGATGACGTCGATGGTCGAGGTGATCTTGGCGAGCACACTCGGCTGGCGGTAGCCGTTGCAGCCAACCATCTGCCCGAGGCGCACCGTGCTGGTGAGCTGGCTGATGGCTGCGATCGTCGTCCAACATTCGAACACCGCCTCGCTGGCGGGCCGCGGAACGTTATGAAAGTGGTCGTACACCCAGATCGAGTCGTAACCCCACGCCTCCGCCCGGATCGCGATGTCGACCGCCTTCTGCCACTTCGCCTCGGCACCGTCGATACTCGCCAGTTCCATCTTCCAACCCTGCGGCATGAAGACACCAAAAATGATCTTGCGCATGCGCGGCACCATAGTTGCGATGCAACGGCGGCGCGTCGGCTGGGAGCCTTGGTCCGATGGGTGACCCTGGTCACAGCTTCTCTATGTTGCGGGCATGGAATTTTCTGTGGCAGAGGTGCACGAGGCGATCGCTGCCACCCGACCGGATGCCGAATGTCTCGTGTTCCGCGACCTCCGACTGACATGGGCAGATGTGACTGAGCGGACGCGCCGTCTGGCAAACCACCTCATTGCCGCCGGACTCGGCGTCCATACCGAGCGGTCGCAACTGGCCGGGCACGTGAGTGGCCAAGATCATCTCGCCGTGTACCTGCACAACGGCAACGAGTACCTCGAATCGATGCTCGGCGCATTCAAGGCGCGGGTCGCGCCGTTCAACGTCAACTACAGGTACGTCGCCGAGGAGTTGCGCTATCTCCTGAACGACTCGAAGGCAGCGGCGATCGTCGTGCACAGCCAGTTCGCGCCAACCCTGGCGGACGTGCTCCCTCACCTCCACAACCTGCGCGTAGTCATTCAGGTACCCGATGACTCCGGCAACCAACTGCTGCCTGGTGCGGTTTGGTACGAGGACGCGCTGGCGGCGGCATCACCCGACAAGCCGGCGGTCGACTGGAGTCCCGACGACCTCTACATCCTGTACACCGGGGGAACGACTGGCATGCCGAAGGGTGTGCTGTGGCGCAACGGCGATGCGAACGTCGAGTGCTTCGGTGGCTCAGAAGCTCAGACGCTGGCGGAGATCGTCGCAGGGGCCGACGGTGGGTTGAAGGCTCTCCTCGCGCCGCCGTTCATGCATGGCGCCGGCCATTGGATGAGCTTTCGAACCTGGAACCTCGGTGGCACCGTGTACGTGCAGTCGATCCCCGAACGACTCGATCCGCCCGATGTATGGGGCCTCGTACAACGAGAGCAGCTCAACTTTCTACTGATCGTCGGCGACGCATTCGCCAGGCCGCTGCTCGACGAGCTCCGCACTGCGACGTACGACCTTCGGTCGCTCACTGTCGTGTTGTCCGGCGGGGCACCGCTGAGCGCCGGACTGAAAGAGGAGTTCCTCAAGCACCTGCCGTCGCTGATCATCGTCGATGGTCTCGGATCGTCGGAGGCAGGAGGACAGCTGGCACACGTGTCGGCCGGCGCGAAGGCCACCACCGGTACCTTCGCGATCAGCCCGGGAAACCATGTGCTCTCCGCCGATCTCGACCGCGAGTTGCAAGCTGGCGATGACGAGCTCGGATGGCTGGCCAAGAGTGGACGGCTCGCGCTGGGCTACCTCGGCGACGAGGCCAAGACTGCGCGGTCGTACCCGTCGATCGATGGCGTCCGCTTTGCGGTGCCGGGCGACCGCGCCCGCCTTCGTGCCGACGGCGTCGTCGAGTTGCACGGCCGCGACAGCGTGACCATCAACAGCGGAGGCGAAAAGATCTTCGCCGAAGAGGTCGAGGCGGCGATAAAGGCCCATCCGGATGTCTACGACTGCGTGGTCGCCGGCCGACCGAGCGAGCGATGGGGCAACGAGGTCGTGGCTGTGGTTCGGATGCGCTCGGGTCGCCTCCCCGACGAACCCTCGTTGATGGCCGAGGCCGAACGCCACATCGCCCGCTACAAGCTGCCGAAGGCATTCGTGTTCGTCGACGAAGTGGTCCGCTCACCCTCCGGCAAAGCCGATTACCGGTGGGCCAAACAGGTCGCCGCTTCCTCATGACCTGATTCGAGGGTTGCATCAAGCCACCCCGTGGGTACCGGAAACCCTCGTTCGGGTTGTTGGCGAATAGCCTCCATCTGGTGAGCAAACGAGTGTGGGACCGCGAGACGTTGCCGCAAGGCGACGACAAGGTCGCCGCTGTGCGGCAGATGTTCGACGCGATCGCACCGCGCTACGACCTGGTCAACCGGATCATGACGTTCCGACTCGACGTTCGGTGGCGACGCAAGGCGGTCAGACTGCTCGTGCTGCCCGCCGCGAGCACGGTGATCGATCTGGCCAGCGGAACAGGCGACCTCTGTGTCGACCTGTCGCGCGCCGGTCATCGCCCCCTGTCGTTCGACCTCAGCTTCGGCATGCTCGCCGCCGATCGCAGCGGCGCGCCACGAGCACAAGCCGACATCCTGCGATTGCCACTGCCTGACCACTCCGTCGACGGAGCCACATGCGGATTTGCCCTCCGCAACTTGGTGGAGCTGCCAAGGTTCTTCGACGAGCTCGGTCGCGTTGTGCGGCAAGGGGGAAGGATTGCTTTGCTCGACGTGGGCGTGCCACGCAACAGGCTGATCCGTTGGGGTAACAACATCTACTTCGGCACGATCGTTCCGAAGATCGGCAGCCTGCTGAGCGACGGCGCCGCGTATCGCTACCTTCCGAAGAGCGTGGCCTATCTGCCTGCTCCAGCACAGATGCTTGTCGACCTACGTGCCGCGGGATTCGCCGACGCAGAACATCATCAACTGTCGGGTGGGATCACACAGCTGTTGCTCGGCACCCGGAGCTGACGACTTGCGAGCCGTCAGTCGACCGCTCGAGCGCGAAGTCGATCTCAACGACATCGCCCGCGGCGACGGCTATCTGTTCGTCCGCGACGGCGTCGGGGTTGCTGGGCGAGGTGTCGCCGCTCGCGTCGCCATCGACGATGTCGCCGCGTTCCTTGCGAGCATCGACCACGACGACCAAGCGGGAGGAGCATTGCCGCTCGCGCTTGGCGTCGTGCCGTTCAAGCCCGGCTCGCATTGCGAGTTGATCGTGCCGGCAATGGCAGTCGTCAAGGCCGCCGACGGCCGACGGTGGGTGACCACCATCGACGACGCTGCGGAAGATCTCGACACGCCGCCACGTCCACAGCCCCACGCCCAGAGCTTCACAACTGAGCCTCTCACACCGGTCGACCACTATCTCCGCGCGGTCGCGGCGGCTCGCAATGCAGTTCGCGACGGCCGCTTGATCAAGGCCGTGATCGCACGGGAAGTCTGTGTGACCAGCGACGAGCCCATCGACATCCACGCGGTGCTGGTGCGGTTGCGCTCATCGTTCGGATCGAGCTATCGATACTCGATCGACGGCTTCGTCGGCGCGATGCCCGAGCTGCTCGTCTCGGTCAAAGGCAACTCTGTGCAGGCCCACCCGTTCGCAGGAACGACGCCGCGCACCGGCGACCCCGACACCGACAAGCGCGCCGCAGCCGAACTGTTGGCGAGTGCCAAGAATCAAACGGAACATCGCGTCGTGATCGACATGATCCATGACACCCTGCTTCCGTGGTGCAGCTATCTGGATTGGGAGCCCGAGCCGTCGATCGTCGCCGTCGCCAACGTCCAGCACCTTGGCACCCGCATGGAAGGCCAGCTGTCGGATCCACGGCCGAACGTCCTCGAGCTCGTCCGTGCACTGGCTCCGACGCCCGCCGTCGGTGGGTTTCCCCGAGCGGAAGCCTTGGAGCTGATCGAACAGGTCGAAGGGTTCGACCGCGGTCGATACGCAGGATCGGTCGGGTGGGTCGACGCCGCCGGCGACGGCACGTGGGCCGTGGCTCTGCGCTGCGCCGAGTTCTCTGCCGACCGTCGCCGCGCCCGCCTCGTTGCAGGTGGAGGCATCGTCGCCGACAGCGAGCCCCTTGCAGAGTTGGCCGAGACGCAGGCCAAGTTTCAGGCGATGTTGTCAGCCATCGTGCGGCCCTAGCGCCCATCAAGCGCGGCGACGACGGCGTCGTTGAGCTCGGCGTGGGCGTCGACGTTGTCCTTGCGATTCGAGGCCACGCGCACGACGCAGGTATCACATTCGTCGAACGCGGCACTGAGCTCGGCGGCGGTCTCCGCTGCGTATGAGCGAAGGCCGAAGGCCCGGGCGACTTCGACGATGTCGGTGCCGTGCGGCGTACCGAACACTTGCTCGAACACGTTGGCGGGCAACGTCGTAGCCTGCGGCAGGAACGAGAAGATCGCCCCGCCGTCGTTGTCGGTCACGACGACCTTCAGGTCGAGCCCGCGTGCGTGCAATGCAGTGAGCGACGACATGTCGTGGCAAAAGGCGACGTCTCCCAGCAGCACGGTCGTCGGGGCGCCAGTACCGATGGCAACGCCGATCGCTGTGGCGATGACCCCATCGATCCCGTTGGCGCCGCGATTGGCATGCACCGTGACATCGCTTCTTGGAGTGCCGAACCATTCGACATCGCGCACCGGCATCGACGATGCGACAACAAGGTGTCCGTCGGCCGGTATGCCGCCGGTGACGGCTCGGGCAATGCCCGGCTCGGACAGGCTGCGTTCATGGGCCAGCGCGTCGTCGAGTACCCGGCGTGCAATTCGGTCGGCCGTGAGCCATTGCTCGATCCAGGCCGGATCACGCGGGTCGGCCACAGCAGAGGCAAGGCGCGAACACAACGCGCCGATTGGAGCATGAACCTGCTGCGAGCCGACCAGATTTGGATCGGAGACCAGGCCAACCGGCGACACGGCCACATGCTTCGCCTTCGACGCTGCCAACCATTGCGCCAACACCTTCGATGCGGGAGGCATCCCCAACTGCAGTACCACCGCGGGCCGATGAGATGCCGCAAATTCGGCGTGTCGTAGAAGCGCATCGAAGCGCGCAACCGCCGACTCCAGCATCTGACACCCCGAGAGTGGGTCGGCCACGACGGGCCATCCTGTTGCAGTTGCAAGTTCCTGCACCATGCTCGGGTGATCGACACCGTTGCCAGCGATGATCAGCCCGTGCGGCGCGGTCAACAGATCGACGAGTCCAGTGACGTCGACGAGGGGCGGCGAGCGAAGCCCGATGGGCTCCACATCGGGCAAGGCCCCAACCTCACCAACGAGCGGCTCCCGAAACGCCAGGTTGAGGTGCACCGGACCCGGCTTGTCGACCACTGCGTGCACCCACGCGTCGGAGGCGATCGAACGCCAGGTCGCGCGGTGCTCGTCGACCGGCACCCCGGGATCGTGGAACCACCGCACGGCGCCTCCGTACAGGTTGGTCTGCTCGATCGTCTGCGGCGCGCCGACGCGGTGCAGTTCGGGTGGACGATCAGCCGTCAACACGATCATCGGTACGCCAGACTGGTGCGCTTCGACGACGGCCGCATGGAAGTGGGTGGCCGCAGTTCCGCTGGTGCACAACAACGCGGCAGGGATACCCGCCGCAAGCGCGACGCCCAGCGCAGCGAACGAGGCCGATCGCTCGTCGTGGAAGACGTGTGCCTTGATGTCGGGGCAGGAGACCAGCGCCAGAGCCATCGGTGTGCTGCGCGACCCGGGAGCGATCACTGCATGTCGCAGGCCGTGGCGCACCCATTCATCGACCAAGGTGGCGCAGAACGTGGCCTGCACATCGTGAGGCGCCAAGGTCATGGTCGCCACGATAGGGGCCTATCATCCACCATGTGCGCCCCCACGTCGAGGTCGAGATCTGGTCGGATGTGGTGTGCCCGTGGTGCTACATCGGCAAGCGCCGATTCGAGGCGGCCGCCGCCGGGTTGGCCGACGAGATCGATGTGCATGTTGTCTTCAAGCCATACCAACTCGACCCCACTTCATCGCCGGGCATGACCGGGCCGGTGCTCGATGCGTATGCAAAGAAGTTCGGCGGGCCGGCGCGCGCTCAGGAGATCATCGACCACGTCACCGCCGTTGCGGCCGAGAGCGGAATCGGCTTCCGCATGGACCGGGCGTTGCGCGCAAACACGCTGCTGGCCCACCGGCTGCTGTGGCTTGCCCAGGCAACCGACAACCAGATCGCATTGAAGGAACGCCTCCTGCAGGCGTACTTCATCGACGGTCTCGATATCGGTGATACCGAGATCTTGGCAACTTGCGCGGCAGATGTAGGTCTCGATCATGATCGCGTCCTGGAGTTCCTCAACAGCGATGATGGCGTCGCCGAGGGGCGCGACGAGCTGCGATCGGCCGCCGAGATGGAGATCACGGCGGTGCCGACATTCGTGTTCGACGGCAAGTGGATGGTTCCTGGAGCTCAGGAGCCCGACACGTTCGCGCAAGTGTTGCGCAGGGTCGTTGCCAGGCGCACCGCTGATGTCTGACTGGCAGCCGCTCGCCGGTGAGCTTGGCGCGTGGTCGTGTGGTCGCGGCCCTCGGTTGGTGTTCGTGCACGGCTTCACCCAGACCGCGAATTCGTGGAAACCGGTCGCCGAGCTCTTCGCGGCCGACGGCTACGAGTCGATCGTGGTCGACGTGCCCGGCCACGGACACAGCTCAGCCGTGCACGTCGACTTGCCGCGCGCCACTGAGATGTTAACGACGCTCTGCAGCGCCGCTGTGTACATCGGGTACAGCCTCGGGGGGCGGTTGTGCATGCACGCCGCGCTGGCCTACCCACATCTCGTCACCGCGTTGGCAGTGGTCGGAGCCTCACCCGGGATCGCCGACCCTGCCGAGCGAGCAGCGCGCCGCACCGCGGACAACTGCCTTGCTGACCACATCATCGATGTCGGTGTCGACGCCTTCCTCGATGAATGGCTGGCGCAACCATTGTTCGCCGGGTTGACACTCGACGACGATGCCCGCGCCGACCGGCAGACGAACACCCCAGAAGGTTTGGCGAGCAGCCTTCGGCTCGCCGGGACGGGCGCCCAGGAGTCGCTCTGGCCGTACCTGCCCGAGATGAGGATGCCGATGCTCACGATTGCCGGCGAGCAGGACTCAAAGTTTGCCGCTACAGGTAGAAAGGTCAGCGCATCGGTGCCGCGGGGAAAGGCCATCGAGATACCGGGTGCCGGCCATGCCGCCCACCTGCAACAACCGCGACTGGTAGCCAGGGCACTCGCTGATTGGCTGCTCGAAATCAAGTACTGATCGGACCGATCGCCAAACCGATTGCGAGCAGCAAACCCACGACCAGCTGCGTGCGAGCCGTCGCCGCGAGCACAGCGATCAGCTGCCTGCCCTCTACTCCGCGCCGCACGAGGCGGATCGGAGGAACGGCGGCAGTAAAGCCCACGATTGCTACTGCTGCCCACCCTCGCCACACCACCGCGATCGTGATGATCAGGATCGCGGCAGCGGCGAGACAACCGAAGTACAGCCAACGGGTTCGGCTGTCGCCGAGTCGAACGGCCAGCGTGCGTTTGCCCGACGCTCGATCGGTGGGTATGTCGCGAAGGTTGTTGACCACCAGCAAGGCGCACGCCAAGAACCCGGCGGCACTTCCCGCGATCCACGCGCGGGCGGGAAATTCCTCGACGATCACGTATGTCGTGCCGACGGTGGCGACGAGCCCGAAGAACACGAACGCGAAGATCTCGCCGAGACCGAGATACCCGTATGGTTTTGGACCACCGGTGTAGCCCCAGCCGGCGAGCATGGCGACGAGGCCGACAACGATCAGCCACCAGGTCGTCGCGAGCGCCAAGGTCAACCCGGCGGCGGCAGCCACGCCGAACGCCATGAAGGCGGCGTGCTTCACATGACTCGGCTTGGCCAGTCCACCCGCCACCAGTCGAATTGGGCCGACGCGTACATCGTCGGTGCCTCGTATCCCGTCGCTGTAGTCGTTCGAGTAGTTGACGCCGACCTGCAATGCCAAGCTGACGATCAACGCCGGGCCAACCCGCCACCACACCGGCGACGACCCTCCGACCGCGGCGCCCGCACCGATCGCGACCGGCACAACTGCCGCCGGGAGCGTGCGCGGACGAGCGCCGAGTATCCACCGATTCACGGCCGTCACCGTAGCCTTCTGATCGTGCCGCACCTTGTTGCGATCGACCTTCCTGGCGGCGACGGATTCGTCGAGGCGCTCCGGCGCATCTGGGATGCAGGCGACGCCGCGTTCCCCCTCGACCAGCGCTTGCCGGGCGCTGCACGCCGCGCGGTGCTGGCGACGATTGCACCGGATCTGTTGCTCAACGAGCAAGGCCTGCACATCCTCGATGGGCGGGGAGTCGAAGACGGTGATGCACTCGTCGTTGCCACGAGTGGCACCACTGGCTCGCCGCGAGGGGTCGTGTTGACTCGCGACGCAATCGTTGCCTCTGCGCAGGCCACGACCGCGCGACTCAGCGTCACCGACGCGGATACGTGGCTGGCGTGTTTGCCGCTTTCACATGTCGGAGGGTTGTCGGTGGTGACTCGGGCGATCCTGACTGCGACGCCTGTGCTCGTGCACGACGGCTTCGATGCAGATGCAGTCGAACGCGCCGCACGTCGAGGTGCGACGCTGGTCTCACTGGTGCCAACCGCGTTGCGGCGCGTCGACGCGAGCCTCTTCCGCCGGATAGTGCTCGGCGGCTCGCGTCCTCCCGACCATCTCCCGGCGAACGTCGTGACCACCTACGGCATGACCGAGACAGGAAGTGGCGTGGTGTACGACGGCTACCCGCTCGACGGCGTTGAGATCCGGGTGGACGCGACAGGCGAGATCCATGTCCGCTGCCCGATGCTGATGCGTTGCTACCGAGACGGTACGAATCCTGCCGTGGACGGCTGGTTCGCCACCGGAGATCTCGGCGAGCTCGACGACGGCCGACTGGTCGTGCACGGCAGACGTGGCGACATGATCATCACCGGGGGAGAGAACGTTTGGCCGGCGACGGTCGAGGACGTGCTGCGATCCCACCCAGGCATCGCCGAGGTTGCAGTCGCCGGCGTCACTGACGTCGAGTGGGGCCAGCAGGTCGTTGCCTGGATCGTGGCGACAGATGCGTCGAGCCCGCCGACTCTTGCATCGATTCGCTCATTCGCCGCCGAGACCCTGCCGATGTACATGACGCCGAAGGAAATTCGGCTCGTCGACAGCCTGCCGACGACCTCGTCGGGCAAGGTGCGCCGACAGGATCTACGCTCCTAGCAAGGTAAGGTCGCAGCTCACATGCGGAACAATCATTCGGATCACAGGGTGTTCTCGGTCGGAGCGGCCCAGGGTGCGCTCCGCTGACGTGAAGGTACGGTTGTCGCCGTCCTACTGGCGCTTGTGGACGGCGAGCACGATTTCCAACCTGGGCGACGGGGTGTTCCTCGTCGCCTTGCCTCTGCTCGCCTATCACCTCACGCGCAGCGAGTTGTCGATCGCTTTCATCGGGGTAGCGGCTGCGCTGCCGTGGTTGCTGTTCTCATTGCCGATCGGTGCAGTCGTCGATCGCATCGATCACCGCCTGCTGATGGTGCGAGCTGATTCGTTTCGTGTCGCGACCGTTGGGGCGTTGGCGATCGCTGTGGCATCGCACCACGTTCACGTCTGGATGTTGTGGGTCGCTGCCGGCTGCCTCGGAGTTGCGGAGGTGTTCTTCGACAACGCCTCGCAAGCAATGGTGCCGACGATCGTGCCCATCGAGGTACTCGAAAAAGCAAACGGCCGCCGCTTGGCAGCTGAAGTGGCCGCCAACAGTTTCGTGGGTACACCGATCGGCAGCGTGCTGTTCGTGGTCGCGATGTGGTTGCCCTTCGGGTTCGACGCCGCCAGCTTCGCGATCGCCGCGGCACTCGTCTTCACGCTCCGAGTCGCGACCACGCCGCGCCTCGCGGCAACCGCTCCGCGCGGCTGGCTACGCACCGACATCGCCGAAGGCCTGCGGTGGCTGTCGCAACATCGTGTGTTGCGCGGTGTGGCCATCGCCGCGAGCCTGGCGGTCCTCGGAATGCAGATGACAGCGGCCATCTTCGTGTTGTTCGCCAAGGAGCTGTTGCACCTCAGCGACCGGTGGTATGGCGCATTGATCGCGATCGGTGCAGTCGGTGCGGTGGCTGGCGGTCTCGTCGCCGAGCGACTCAGCAAGTGGATGGGCGCGCTGTCGATCATCTACGGAACCGTCGTGCTGTGGACGTTGTGCATGTTTGCTGAGGGTTTCTGGCCGCGTCTGTGGGTCAGCGCCACAGCGACCGTGGTGATGGCCTTTGCGACGACCGTTTGGAACACAGTCACGATCTCACTTCGCCAGCGAATCGTTCCCGCGAATCTCCTGGGTCGCGTCAACAGCGTCTACCGCTGGCTGGTGTGGGGCTCAATCTCGCTCGGTGCGGCACTCGGGGGCGTCATTGCTCGAGAGTTCGGCCTGCGCGCACCGTTCTTCTTTGGCGCCGCGTTCGGTGGCCTAGCGCTGGTGACGTTGTTCTTCACGGTCACCGCACGAGATATCAGCGCCCTGAGCCGGCATGCGGTGGTTGCTGGCATGTACGCGAACGATGACACGCCGGTTGAGGTAGACGCCTTTCCGTGGCCCGACGTCCACTAACACCACCTTCGACGCGCAGATCGTTCAGCGTCCGTAGACGGAGACGTGTCTGGTGCTGGCGGCGGTGAACGCTTCTCCGTTCCAGCCCGACCAGCGTTCGATCAACCGAAGTCCGGCGACTCGTGCCATGAGGTCGAGCTCGCTCGGCCATGCGTACCGTGAGACGATCGGATACAGGCGAACCCCTTCGTGAGACAGGTGAACATGGGTTTCGTCCAGAATCTGGAGGACGGGATCGTGACGACCAACATCGAGCCGCACGTCGCCAACCCCGATTGCTTCAGCGTCGACGTATTGCTCGTTGCGCAACCGATACAGGTAGTCGGGGACGAACGCCTCGACGACGAACGCGCCGTCGTCTGTCAGGTGGGATGCGACATTTTCGAAGCAACGCACTTGTTCGTCCTGGGTCAGCAAGTTGAACAAGGTGTTGTAGACGACGAAGATCAATCGGTACGAGCCATCGACCGGAACGTCGGCAAAGTTGCCCATCGTCACCGAGATCCGATCGCCGCCGGGCTTGGCACGAAGCTTCGCGACCATTGCCGGAGCGATGTCGATGCCATCGATTTCAACTCCGCGATCCGCCAGCGGCAGAGCAATCCGACCCGTGCCAATCGCCAGTTCGAGAACGCGGCCACCGTCGGCCATCCGTTCGAGAAACGCCACGGTCGCCTCCTCATCACCTCGTTGGCTGGTCGCGTCGTATATCTCGGCCGCGTTCTCGCCAAAGCTGGTGACAGGCTGGTATCCCTCCATCGCCGGCCACTTAACTCGGTCCAGGTTGCGAGGTGCAATTGGTTTTCGCTGGGGGACGTGATCGAAGCCTGAAGCAACCGGCGCGCGATGGCCTCTCTGCCTCGGCCTTCTGACTAATCCATCGCGCCCGAGCGGACTCCTGCTCCCCCGTCGATGACGTACGTCTCACCGGTGATCCAAGATGCCATGTCGGATGCCAAGAACGTCGCCAGGTTGGCAATGTCTTGCGGCTCGCCGAGCCGACCAGTCGGCATCGACTTCGCCAGGGTGTCGCCGTAGTTGGCGACCAGAACTGCGGCAAAGTCGGTCTTCACCAACCCAGGGGCAATACCGACAACACGAGTCGGCCCGAGCTCGCCACCGAGTTGGCGCGTCATGTGGATCAGGGCAGCCTTCGTGAGGTTGTAGACACCCAGCGCTCCTTCGGCGCGCAGGCCACCGACCGAGGCGATGTTGATGATCACACCGGGCTTGTCGCGCATCGCTTGATCCCAAGCCGCTTGGCACCAGAACAGCGGACCGCGCAGATTGACCTGGAACGTCTTGTCGAACCGGCCTTCGTCGACTCCCAACGTAGGCCCGTAATAAGGGTTCGTGGCGGCGTTGTTGACCAGGATGTCGAGGCCGCCGAATCGTTCAATTGTCGCCGCCACGCATGCCTTCGCCGAGGCGACATCGCCGGCGTTGGCCGCGAACACAGCGGTTTCACCAGCCGACCCCGAGCTGGCGATTTCGGCCGCAGCGATCTCGAGTTGATCCGCCTTGCGCGAGGAGAGCATGACCTGTGCTCCGGCCTCGGCCAGCGAGCCAGCGATCGCCCGACCGATTCCTTTAGACGCTCCCGTCACCAGTGCAACCTTGCCCGCTAGTGATATCTGCATGTCGGGAAGCTAACGGGTCTCAGGCTCCGCCGACGAGGCGTCACGATCGTCGTCGCGATCGTCGTCGCGATCGCCTTCGCGATCGCCCTCGAGGCTGACCTTGACCCGCCGAATACGCCGACCCTTGACCTCGGTGGCGGTGAAGCGCCAGCCTTCCTGGGTGACGCTCTCGCCGGCCTCGGGCACATGTTCGAGCGTTCCGAACAGGAACCCGGCAACGGTCTCCCAGTCCTCGTCCGGAAGTCCGAGATCGAGCAGGTCGTTGAGATCGGAGATGCTCATGCCGCCGTCGACCGAGTAGTCACCGTCGGGGAGTCGTTGCACTTGGGTGTCTTCTTCGTCGTGTTCGTCGACGATCTCGCCGACCAGCTCCTCGAGGCAGTCCTCGAGCGTGATCAATCCGGCCAACGCGCCGTACTCGTCGGCCACCAAGGCAAGGTGGAACTTCTCCGCCTGCATCTCACGCATCAGGCGGTTCACCGGCTTGTTCTCGGGTATGAAGCGGGCCGGTCGTACGAACTCCGTGACATGGTGATCGCCCAAGCCGTTGCGCTCGGCGCGCATCAAGTCCTTGGTGTAGGCTAGGCCAACCACGTCGTCGTCGCCGCCTCTGCCCAGAACCGGTAAACGACTGAACCCATTACCGATCGCCACGTCCAAAGCCAGCGTGACCGTCGATGAATCGTCGATCGTGACGATGTCGGGTCGGGGCACCATCACCTCGCGCGCAACGGTGTCGCCGAACTCGATGATGCTCTCGATCAACTCCCGCTCTTCGTGCTCGACGACGCCGTCGTCGGCTGCGGTCTCGACGATTCCGAGCAGTTCGGACTCGGTCACGAACGGGCCCTGCTGCAGACCCTTACCGCGAACGATCACATTGGTGAGCCGAATCAACCCACGCGAGATCATGCGCAGCGGCGGGAACGCGACCAATGCGGCGACGGGGCGTGCGGTGGCTAGCGCGGCCTTCTGTGGGTACAGCACTGCGTAGGTCTTGGGAACAGCCTCGGCGAACACGAAGAACACCAGCACGTTCAACGCGACGCCGGCAACGATGCCGTATGTGCCCCACAATCGGTCGGACAAGATGCCAGTCAGCGTGGCCTGCACCGTGGCGCAGATGTTGACAGTGAGCAGCAGGGGGTTGACCCACCGCTCGGGGGCTCCGACCAGTTTCTTCAGGGCCTTGCCCGATTTGAATCCCTGGTCCGCGAGCGACGCCGCCTTCGGTCGCGTGATTCGCGACAGACCCATTTCTGCGACCGACGTGAAGATCAGTACGAGCAGCAGCAAGAAGATGGTCGCCAGCATCAAGAGGTCGACATTGTTGAACGCGATCATGAGTTGGCGTTCTCCTGACGGAACGTGGCAGGCGCCGGGCCGTGCCACACGTAAGCCTCCAGCAGCTCACGCTCCCGGGCTTGCATCGCAACGCGCTCGGCGTCGTCGGCATGATCGTGGCCGAGAACGTGCAACACACCGTGAACGACCAACAACGCGAGCTCGTCGTCGACGGTACCCGCATGATGCGGCGCCTGCCGGGCCGCGACCGCTGGGCAGATGACGACGTCGCCCAGCAGCAGTGGCATGTCGGCAGGGTCGGGCGGAGCCCTGTCGGGACCGCGGCTCGGCGGCTGGCCATGTTGCACCATTTCCGCCTCAGCGGCGTCGATGGGAAATGCCAACACATCGGTCGGCCCTGGCTTGCCCATGTAGCTGTCGTTGAGCTCGCTCATCTCGCGTTCGTTGACGAACAACACCGCCAACTCGGCAAGGCCGCGCACACCCTCGGCAAGCACCACGTCGAGCGCTAACTGTTGCCAACGCTCGAGATCGACGCGCATGTCGTTCTGTTCGTCTGCAACAAACACCTCGGGGACGCCGTCGCCGCCAACACGCTGCTGGCGGCCAAGCCGTGGCCGACCGTCGTCGCTCATTTTCGACCGGTCTTTCGTTCGGCCTTGTGTACGGCATCGCGTTCGTCCTGGCGACCGTAGGCGGCGACGATGTCGGCCACAATCCGATGGCGCACGACGTCGCCGGTGCCGAGGCGCACGAACGCAAGACCTTCGATGTCCGCGAGCGTGCGCTCGAGGCCGAGCAATCCGCTGCGGCCATCGGGGACGTCGTCCTGCGTCGTGTCGCCAGTGACGACAACCTTCGAGCCGAAACCGATACGGGTCAGGAACATCTTCATCTGTTCGGGCGTCGCGTTTTGTGCTTCGTCGAGAATGATGAAGCTGCTGTTGAGCGTGCGACCGCGCATGAACGCCAACGGAGCGACCTCGACGGCTTGCCGCTCGAGAAGCCGTTGGGCACCCTCGGGTTCGACCATGTCGTACAACGCGTCATAGAGCGGCCGAAGGTAGGGATCGATCTTGGCCATCAGGTCGCCGGGCAGAAAGCCCAACCGCTCGCCTGCCTCGACCGCCGGGCGGGTGAGGATGATCCGCTGGACCTGCTTGGTCTGCAGTGCCTGGACCGCCATAGCCACTGCCAGCCAGCTCTTGCCCGTGCCAGCCGGACCGAGACCGAACGTGATGACGTTGTTGCGTATCGCATCGATGTAGCGCTTCTGCCCGGCCGATTTCGGCCGCACGGGCTTGCCCTTCGCACCGCGCATGATGTCGTCGGTGAGCACTGTGCTGGGCCGCTCGTTGTCGTGCACCATCGCGATCGAACGACGCAGCATGCCCTCTTCGAGATGCTGGCCGCCCTGCAACACGACGATCAGCTCTTCGAAGAGCCGGCTGACCAGTTCGGCTTCGGGCCCGTCGATCGTGATCTCGTTGCCGCGCACGACGATGGTGGCTGCCGGAAAGGCCTGCTCGATCGCTCGCAGGTTGACATCGCGTTGACCCAGCAGGGCGGGCCTCAGGTGGGCACCCGGAACGATGACGCTGTACACCCCTGTCAGCGCGGTCATTTGGTGTTCGGGGTCATGTCGTCGGCGCTGATCATGGGCAAGGTAGGCCCGAGATGGGACTCATTTCCCCATACGGTAGCGAACCGGGCATGTTTCCGCGACAACGATCTGCTACCGCCGAGCAGGCACACCGGATGGTCGCGCCACTTGCACCGGCTCTGGTAGTGGAGCCTCGATGTAGGCCGACGTTGCCGCAAAGTCGATGCAGAAGTAGCGCGACACGTCGAGGGGAACCAGGGGGGCACCGCCGACGACCATGTTGGCGAGGCGCTCCATCATCAGCGCGACGCCGCCGTCGTCGCGCGGCTGATTGATCTCCGGGGAGTCGAACACCAACAGCACACCTTCGGAGGCTTCGGTTCCGAGAACATCACGAGCCATCCTGGTCAGTGCCCCCTTCGCCGCATATCGAGGGTGCACGACCACGAAAAGGATGTAGTGCACCGCTCCGCGGCGAGCGTGAGCGGTGAAATGACGGTCGAAGAACGGCTGACTGAGGTACCGCGTCGCGGCGATGTCGGTGGCAATCAGGACCATCGCAACCGGCTCGTCGTCGGCCCACAGCACCCACAACCTGTTCGTCGAGTCAGCGATGGCGGCGTCGAACTCGGAGCGGTAGAACATCTCGCGACTTGCCGATTCTTCAGCAGTCTTGCGATAGGCGAGTTCGTACAACTCCCACAGACGTTCGACCAGGCCACGTTCGACCACAGAGTTGTGGCGGGTGACGAACATCGAGGAAGGCCTACCTTTCCGGTGACTGCTCGCGCGGGGAAAACCACCCCTTGTATAAATCGGGTCTTTCGTGTAGCCTAACGAGGCGCTTAGGCCGGGGTGTGGATGCACGCCGTTCGATGCTGCAGCGGGCACGAAGACGGGCACAGGGAGGCGTATTGAAGCGGGCGTTGGCTCCCATTACCTGGTGGGCTATTGGGTTCGGCTACACGTTGGCGGTAGCCGTCATTGTGCTGCATGTGGCGTGGCTGGGTAGCGCCGCCTACGTCTGCGCCGCGCTTTTCCTCGTCCTGGCAACCTGTGTGGCTGCCCGGGTACACCGCGTCAACCGTCGTTTCATCGCCGCAGTCAGCGCGATCGGCGGGTTCTTCGCGGCCTCACAGATCGTCGACAGCCTCGGCGATAGCGACACCATCACCCGCATTTCGAACCTGCTCGCCCTGTGCGGATCGATCTGCATCATCAGCGCCCTCGTCAACGTGCTCAGCGGCCGGGCCTCCGCCAACATCCGCTCGGTGATCGGCGATGCCCTGATCGTTGGCCTGGGAAGTTGGTTGATCAGTTGGGTTGCCTTGATCGAGCCGGCAATCCGAAACCGTGGCGGGTCGCTCGGCGACTCCATTCTCGGCGGCGCCTACCAGCCGGCAGGCACCGTCGTGCTGTTCCTGGTCGCGCTGTTGTTGTTCTCCGGGTCCGGTGCGCGCCAGGCGTCCATCTGGCTCGTCACGCTTTCCATGGCCCTCAACCTGGCCGCCGACGTCCTGTGGGGCCTCGCCGACGCCGGGCATGTCGGCAACGGCGCGACACGCGTCTCGATGGCGCTCTACGTTGCCGCCTACTTCACCGCGGCCGGGGCTTTCATCCACCCGACGGTCGTATGGCTCAAGCGCTCGGTCGACGAGCCGCTCAACAACAAAGTCTTCGGACGGTTGATCCTCACCACCTCGTCGCTCATCATCCCGATCATCGCTCTCGCGGCAACTGGGCCCGCCGACCGCGTCGACGGTCTCGTCCGGTCGGTGTCTGCTCTGGTGTTGGCAGGTGCTGTCACGCTGCGTGTCACCCAGGCCGTTCGGGCCAACGGCCGCACCCAAGCCGATCTACGGCTCAGTGCCCAGACCGACGCACTGACCCATCTGCCCAACCGAACGCTGCTGCTCGAGCGAATCAACGACTGCTTGCGCATGGCGTGGCAGTCCGACAGCCACCCGACGCTCTACTTCGTCGACCTCGATCGTTTCAAGAACATCAACGACAGCCTCGGGCATGCCGCCGGCGACGAGGTGTTGAAGATGGTTGCCATTCGCCTCAGCAAGGCAGCGCCGGAGCATTCCACCGTTGCCCGTCTTTCCGGCGACGAATACGTCGTGCTCGACCCATCCACCCGCTCCCCCGGCTCATCGCTCGCCTTGGCCGAGCGTTTGCTGTCGATCTTCCGCGAACCACTGCCGATCAGCCAAGGCGACGTGTTCGTCACGGCCAGCATCGGCGTCGCGTCGCTGAGTCCCAGCTCGAGCTCGTCGGCCGAAGACCTGCTGCGCCATGCCGACACAGCGATGTATCGAGCCAAGGATGCCGGTCGCAACTGCTTGGCCGTCTACGACGAGTCCATGCACGAGCGAGTCGCCCATCGACTTTCGGTCGAGACCGCGCTGTACCGGGCACTCGATCGACGCGAGCTCCGCCTCTTCCACCAACCGATCCTCGATCTCGAATCCGGCGATGTCGTCGGGTTCGAGGCGCTGATGCGTTGGCAGCAGGGTGACGGCACCATGGTGTCGCCAGCCGAGTTCATCCCCATTGCCGAAGACACCGGCACCATCGTGCCCATCGGCTCGTGGGCGTTGCTCGAGGCGCTGACCCAGCTGCGGCACTGGATCGACGACGGGGTCTGCAGCGAATCGGCGACGATGTCCGTCAACGTTTCGCCGCGACAGTTGAGCGATCCCAACTTTCCGTCGATCGTCAACGAAGCCCTCACTCGCTCCGGAGTTTCGCCACAGTTGTTGTGGCTGGAGGTCACAGAGAGCGTGATGATCGCCGAGCCAGAACTGGCACTGGCGACGCTGCGAAGGGTTCGCTCGCTCGGTGTGCGCATCGCCCTCGACGACTTCGGAACCGGCTATTCGTCGCTGTCGCTGCTGCAGAAGTTCCCGCTGCAACGCATCAAGATCGACAGGGCGTTCGTGCACGGCGTCGCCGACAACCCGAACGATCGCTCGCTCGTGCGAACGATCGTGGCCATGGGCCGCTCACTCGGTCTCGACATGGTCGCCGAAGGCGTCGAGAGCGTCCATCAGCTGCAGGTGCTCAGCGACCTCGGCTGCACAAAGGCGCAGGGCTACCTCATCAGCCATCCCGTCCCGGCCGACGCGATGCGCAGCACCGTGGCCGCTCTTGAACGTCTCGGCCAGTTCCCCGGGTTACGTCCGGCGCCGTCGAGCTACTCGACTCGTCAGCCGTAACTCCGTTCGGCCAAACTCGGCTCGTTCGCTCGTGCACAAGCCGTGACGCGCCCGTCGCAGCGATGGGTAAAGTCCGCACAGGATTACGAAGTTCGAGAACTGCTGAAATCTGAGAAGTGCCAAATCTCATAAGTGGGGGTCAAGCCGTTGGACGTCATCCCAACACAACGCATCCGCAATGTGGTACTGGTCGGCCACAGCGGAAGCGGTAAGACCACACTCGTCGAGGCGCTGTTGCATCGCGCCGGCGTCACCACGCGGGTAGGAAGGGTTGAAGACGGAACCACGGTCACCGGCACCGATCCCGAAGAAGTCAAGCGCGGAATGTCGTTGTCGCTCGGGATCGCCCCGTTCGAGTGGAAGGCCACCGATGGCGAGACCTACAAGATCAACCTGCTCGACGCCCCTGGCTACGCCGATTTCGTCGGCGAAGAGCTGGCGGCGCTCAGCGTCGCCGACCTCGTCATCTTGGTGGTCAGCGCAGTCGACGGCATCGAGGTCGGCACCGAACTGGCGTGGGAGCGATGCGTCGCCAGCAACATTCCGCGCCTCGTCTTCGTCAACAAGGACGACAAACAACGGGCCAACTTCCACAACGTGCTCGCCGCGCTGCAAGCCAAATGGGGTCACGGGTTCGTACCACTGGAACTGCCACTCGGCGAGGAAGAAGCGTTGCACGGAATTGCCGACATCCTGTCGGACCAGGCGTTCGAGTACGACCGCGACGGCCAGCATCACACCACGGCGTTGCCGAACGATATTGCCGACGAGGAACACCGCGTTCACGACGAACTTGTCGAAGAGATCGTCTCCGGCGACGATGACCAACTCGAGCGCTACCTGTCGGGTGATGTGCCGAGCGCCGCTGAGTTGGAACGCACGCTGGCCCACGAGGTGCTCGATTGTCTCGAGTTCCCGGTGCTCGTCGGCTCGGCACTGACGGGCGTCGGGATCGATCGGCTCGCCGATTTCATCTGCGAGATCGGCCCTGCACCTGCCGACCGACCGATGTCAGTGATGGCAGGCACCGAGCAGATCCAGGTGCCCGCCGACTCCACCGCTCAACCGCTGGCGTACGTGTTCAAGACGCTGGCCGACCAGTTCGTCGGTCAGGTGTCGCTGTGCAAGATCGTCTCCGGCACGATCTGCGTCGATGATCGTCTGATCTCCAGCGTCTCGTCCACCGAGGAGCGCCTGCACGGACTGTTCCACCTGCGCGGCAAGGAACAGCTGCCGTGCGCCAAGGCGGTTGCCGGCGACATCGTCGCTGTCGCCAAGCTGACCAACACGACAACCGGAACCACGCTGGCGCCGCGCAACATGCCGGTGAGGGTGGTTGGCCAGCAACCCGCCGCCCCTGTCTTCGGTCTGGCGCTGAAGCCCCTGACGCAGACCGACGACGACAAGTTGTCTGGTGCGCTGCATCGTCTGGTGGCCGAAGACCCGTGCCTCAGCGTCGACCGCAACCACGCTCATCAAACCGTGCTCAGCGGTGCCGGCGACACGCATCTCGCCGTCGCGCTCGAACGGCTGGCGCGCAAGTTCGGCGTCCACGTCGAAACCGAGGACGTTCGTGTGCCGTATCGCGAGACGGTGGTCGGCACCGGCGATGCGGAAGGCAAGGTCAAGAAGCAGTCCGGCGGGCATGGGCAGTATGCAGTTGCCAACTTGCGTGTCAGTCCGTTGGAGCGCGGCTCGGGTTTTCAGTTCGTCGACTCGATCGTCGGCGGCGCTATTCCGCGTAACTACATCCCGGCCGTCCAGAAAGGCATCGAGGAGGCAATGACCACCGGCGGTGCCTATGGCTTTCCGGTCGTCGACGTGCGTGTCGAGTGCTACGACGGCAAGTACCACAGCGTCGACTCATCCGACATGGCCTTCAAGAATGCCGCAGCGAGCGGCTTCAAAGAGGCCCTGGGTCGCGCCGGTGCGGTAGTGCTCGAACCGATCTCGATGCTGAAGGTGACCATCCCCTCTGCCTACCAAGGCGATGTGCTCGCCGATCTGACGACGCGCCGCGGTCGAGTCGTCGGCACATCGGCGGGCGAACACGGCGAACAGGAGGTCTCCGCGCTGGTTCCGACCGCCGAGATCATTCGCTATGCGCTCGACCTTCGATCGCTAACAGCGGGTCGTGGACGCTTCGTCGCCACGCATGATCACGACGAGATCCTCCCCAACAATCTTGTCAGCAAGGTGAAGGCCGCAACGATGTCCAATCACAATGGCGCCAGTCGCGCCGCAACCCATTAGGAAAGGGACTACTGATGACTGATCGTCTTCGCTTCGGGATCTTCATGGCGCCGTTTCACCCAGCGGGAGAAAACCCGACCCTGGCATTGGAACGCGACCTCGACCTGATCGTGCATCTCGACAAGCTCGGCTACGACGAGGCGTGGATCGGTGAACACCACTCCGCTGGTACGGAGATCATCGCCTGTCCAGAGATCTTCATTGCTACCGCCGCGGAGCGCACGCGACACATCAAGCTCGGCACCGGTGTCACAAGCGTTGCGTACCACAACCCCTACATGGTCGCCGAGCGTGCGGTGTTGCTCGACCATCTCACGCGCGGTCGGTTCATGCTCGGCCTCGGGCCAGGTTCGCTGCCGACCGACGCGATCATGTTGGGCCTCGATCCGACCGAGACCCGCCCACTGCTGGAAGAGGGCGTCGACGTGATCATGAAGTTGTTGCGCACCGACGATCCCGTCAGCAGTCAGACCAAAGCGTGGAACCTCGTCGACGCCCGGCTGCACCTGCGGCCCTATTCCAACCCGGTGTTCGATGTCGCCGTGCCCGCCGTCGCCTCACCGTCTGGGCCGCGCCTGGCCGGCCGCTACGGGATCGGTCTGCTGTCGATCGGCGCGACCCAATCCGAGGGCTTCGATCTTCTCGGTCTGCACTGGGGTGTCATGGAGGAACGCGCTGCCAAGTTCGATGCCGTGGCGGATCGCAACCAGTGGCGCCTCGTCGGAATGATGCACATCGCCGAGACGAAGGAGCAGGCATACAAGAACGTCGAGTTCGGCATCGTTCATTGGTTCAACTACTTCCAAAAAGTTGCGGCCTTCCCGCAGATGGCGGTCAACGGCGACAACGTGCACGAGATGATCGACTTCATCAACGAAAGTGGTTTGGGGTCGATCGGCACGGCCGATATGGCGTGCGAGCAGATCGAGCGGCTGACCAAGCAATCGGGCGGATTCGGTTGCTACATGCAATTGGCGCATGAATGGGCCAACCCGGTTGCGACGCATCGCAGCTACGAACTGATCGCCCAGCGGGTGATGCCCCAGTTCCAGGGTCAGGCGTACAGCACGTTGAACGCCAAGGACCGCGCTGTCGAATCGAGACCCGAACTGGCCGATCGCAACATGAAAGCCGTCGAAGAGATGGTCGCCAAGCACCAAGCCGAGCTCGCCGCAGGCTGAACGTCCATAGCGGCGACGTGGGCATCGATGTTTTACGTGAAGGCGATGTCGAAGGGCTGACCTTGCATTCGTCGCGCGGGCGGCTTGCCCTCGTTGCGACAGTCGCGGCAAGCGCCATGGCCAGCCTCGACGCGACCGTCGTCAACGTCGCCCTGCCGCACATCGGCCGCGAGTTCCACGCCTCGATCAGCGCACTGCAGTGGGTGCTGACCGGCTATCTTGTGGCGCTGGCGTCGTTGATCCTGCTTGGCGGGGCGTTGGGCGACCGCTTCGGGCGTCGAAAGGTGTTCGTGATCGGCACCATCTGGTTCGCCGCGGCCTCGCTGTTGTGTGGCGCGGCACCAAACATCGAAGTGCTCGTCGGTGCGCGTGTGCTGCAGGGCATCGGTGGCGCGTTGTTGACGCCAGGCAGCCTGGCGATCCTTCAGGCAAGCTTCCGCGAGACGGACCGTGCCGCGGCCGTCGGTGCCTGGTCAGGCCTCGGAGGTGTCGCCGGGGCGATCGGGCCGTTCGTGGGTGGCGGGCTCGTCGACGGGCCGGGTTGGAGATGGGCGTTCCTCGTCAACGTGCCGGTCGCAGCCGTCGCCATCGCCTGCGCGCGCGCCGCCATTCCAGAAACACGCGACCCGCACGCCGGTCGCAGCCTCGACCTCACCGGCGCGTTGTTGGCAGTGATCGGCCTTGCCGCCAGCACGTGGTCTCTGACCGAGGCGGGACCGCACGGCTGGACCAGCGCAGGAGTGTTGGGTGCCGCCGTTGTCGCCATTGTTGCCATCGTTGCGTTCGTGCGACGCATGATGCACGCCAGCGATCCGCTGGTGCCGCCGACGCTCTTCCACAACCGCACGTTCACGGTCGTGAACCTTCAGACGGTGCTGCTCTATGGCGCACTCGGCGTCACGTTCTTCCTGATCTCGTATGAACTGCAGGTTGCTGCCGGTCGGTCGGCGTTGCAGGCCGGCCTGGCGCTGTTGCCCGCGACCGGCTTGATGCTGCTGTTGTCGGCAAGCTCGGGTTCGCTGGCCCAACGGATCGGTCCCCGGTTGCAGTTGACGGTCGGTCCAGTGCTTGCCGCGGCCGGGCTCTTGCTGCTCGCTCGTATCGGAGAACGTGCCTCGTGGGCCACCGATGTGCTGCCTGGCGCGCTGGTGTTCGGCCTCGGACTCGTCACATTCGTCGCTCCGCTCACCGCGACCGTGATGGCGGCCGCTGATCCCGACCACGTGAGTGTTGCTTCCGGAGTCAACAATGCCATCGCCAGAGCAGCAGGGCTCAGCGCACTCGCCGTCATCCCCGTCGTCTCCGGCCTGACCGCGGCAACCCAACCCGCCCAGATCACGCACGCCTTCCGGCTCGGCCTGTTGGTGACGGCCTGCGTTGCCGCCGGCGCCGGCCCTCTCGCCTTCTTCGGCCTCGGTGAACACGTCCGTGCCCCGCGCACCGCCCGCCGCGTCCACTGCCCCCTCGACGGAGCACCGCTGCAGCCTGACGGCTGATGATCACTCGGCGGAGTCGTGGTCAGTGGCGTTTGACTCCCCCGTACTTCATGCGGGTGTCGCTGATCGAAGCGGTGCGTGCCTCGGAGTCGCGCAGAGCAGCGTCGACGACCTCGCCGACGAACAGGGTGTGCGTGCCGAGGTCAAGCCGGTGACGGACCTCACAGTCCATCCACGCCACGGCGTCGTCGAACACCGGCGCACCGGTAGTCGCCGACCGGACGGCCCGACCGTTGAGTGTCGAGCCGTCGTCGGCGGCTGGCTTCG